>CAUCBQ010000001.1 GCA_958441075.1 uncultured Clostridiaceae bacterium
TTTTCAGGGTTTTACATACTGTTTAATCTTCAATTTTCAAGGATCTTTGCTGTTGCTCACAAGCAACTTTGATAGTTTATCATAAGTCGTTTTGTTTGTCAACAACTTTTTTATTTTATTTTTTGTTGTTGTTTTTATTTTCAACAGCAACTTTTATATCTTATCACAAGCAGCTGTATCTGTCAACAACTTTTTGATCTTTTTTCAAGATCATTTCCACTGTTTTCGCAGTGGAACTATAATATAGCATTTTACTGTTTAAATGTCAAGGGAATTTGTCCCATTTTTTTAAACAATTTTTAACCGGATTTTACATTCAAATCACTGACGCTATATATGCCCATTTTACAGGTCCGCTTCTATATCCAGCGGTTTTATAATCAGGCCAGTCAAAATAACTCCAGGCCGATTGATACCTGAATTGTTTGAATTGAAGATATTGTTGATGTAATATGTATATTAAAAATGCGCTCCCGTAAATACACGGCAGCGCAAATATGCAGTCTTTACTAAAATTTCCCTCTTATAAAGCTGCTAAGCACAAAATCCAAAGGATTATATTGATATAGAAAAGACAGCCAGTCGCTGGCATTAATCTGCTGTTCAAGAAACTGTCCCACAGGTGCAGCCCCAAAAAACTTCAGCACAACTCCGGCAATCCATAAAATCAGAAGTCCCTGAGCCAATCCCATAATAGCTCCTGCCAGCTGATTTAAACCGCATATAACGGGAAGCCGTGCAATTAAATCCATCCACCGGATCAAAACACGAATCAAAGCATAACTCATTACAAAAATAAGCGCACTGCAGACTGCATGAATCACCATATCTGCCAGACAGGTGGTGATATATTCTGCAAACCGATCCACTCCCAGAATATTATAAAACTCGCTGTTGTTATTTTCAATCAGAATATCCTTTATGGTCTGGGGCAATTTCAGCCCTTCAATGATCGTTCTCTGAGACGCAGGAGCTTGTACATCTCCCTCCCCTGCTTCTTCCCAGCCAGATACTGCCAAAATAACCTCCGCTGCCCGACCGCGTATCTGAGGATTGGTTTCAATAAATTCTGTCACTGTCGGTGTAGCTATTTTTACAAAACAAAGGGTAAGCACCAGCGCACCTACAGAAACACATTGCCTTAAAAATCCTCTGTGGTGACCATACAAAACCATCCCTATTAAAAATACGGCTGCCGCAATGGGCAGCCAATGTTCCATCATCATGCCTGTACTTCTTTCAGTCTTTATTATGTGAGTACCCAGGTTCGGATGGCAGCTGCCACTCCGTCCTGGTCATTTGTAAGTGTTACCTCATCTGCTGCTTCTTTTATCTGGTCAGAAGCATTTCCCATAGCAACCCCAATTCCAGCTGCTTTAAGCATAGAAATATCATTTTCTCCATCTCCAAAGGCCATGGTTTCTTCTCTGGGGATGCCAAGATAGTCTGCCAACCATAAAAGCGCATTTCCCTTTGTGGCCTCTTCTGCATTTATTTCCAGATTATTATACATGGACGAGCTGATGGCAAGTCCCCCAACAGCAGACAGCTTCTCCCGCAAAACTTCCTTATCTGAAAGATCTGCCAGAAAAATATTTATCTTCTCAGCGCAATTTTTTGTTTCTGTCATATACTGATAAACATCCGGCACTACATCTCTGGTCGCCCGAACCAGCTTTTGAACCGCGGGACTTATTCCAAATTCTTCCATATGTTCGAAGAAACTGGGCTGCGTAATACCGCGGCCCTGTACATATGGGTCATACATAACATGATAATGTCTTACTATATCCAGAATCCTAAGAGCCTGTTCATTGGAAAGAACACACTGGCTTAACCGCTTCCCGGTTTCCAGATCAACCACTGCTCCCCCATTGGTTGTAATGGCATAGCGAACTCCGGGAATCGAACGAAGCTTCTCCGGAATCCCATCCGCAGGGCGTCCGGTGGTTGGTACAACCTGTATGCCCTGACGAGTACATTCCGCCAAAGCCTGTATATTGTTCTCTGACAACCGCTTCTGATCATCTAAAAGTGTACCGTCCAAATCCAGTGCAATCAGACGAATCTGTTTTTTCATATAAAATGCTCCTCTTTTAAAATAAGAAGTCCTGCTTTGTCATATTTGGAAGAGAAAATCCCTGTCATCTTTTTAATCAATGACGGATTTTCCGCTTTATCTGCTGCCTCTTCAATCAAAGCCTCTGCCGCAGCCTTTGTCAGCTTTTCTCCATCCTCTTCCATGATTTCAATTCTCTCATAAAGAGCCAGCATACTCTTACCGGAAATACTGCAGTCAATACTGCTGGCATATTCACAGGCATATTTTGCAAATTCATCAATATCCATTTCCTGCTCCGGTTCCTCAAAAACCGGCTCTTTCACAGGCTGTACCGGAGGTTCCGGAACAAGAGGAATCACTTGTCTGCGTTTAGGGGCAGCCGGCTTCTCCTCCTTTTCAGCATCAGACGGCTGAACGGCCGCCTGATACGCAGGACGGGACGGAAGAATATCATCCGCTTTCTCTGCATCTTCCTGTTCAGCAACCGTCTTTTGCGGAAGAACGGGCGCTGTGGATGCAGGGTCTTCATGAAGCTTCACCGCGCGGACCGGACGGATATCCGGCTCTATGTTTCTGGTCTGCTCCTCTACAGAGGTTCCAATACACTCAAAACGCTTTGCCAGCCCCGGATATGTTCTGTGGAGTTCTTCCAGACGCTCCGCCGTATCAATCAGCACAACGCTCATACCTGTCTCATCTCTTGCCATAAGCTGATTAAGCTCCTGGAGGATGGATTCATTCATATCTCCAGCCTGTTCAATAATCAGATCTTTTCCGGTAAGCTTGTCAGACAGCGTAAAAATTCCTCTGTTATTTAAGCGGGAACCTGTAATCTTTGCTGCCTGATTCTTAGCTCCTGTTTCCTGATGAATCCGTTTTAACGTCTTTACAGCCAGTTCAAAACCCTTTTCAGGTTCATCCGCTTCGATCATCAGATGATTGGAGCCGCTGTATATCGGTCCTTTTTTTAAATGGCGTATATCGGTCAGAACCTGAGTCTGTGCTGCCTGAGTTTCTTCACTGTATCCGTGTTCCTCTGCCAGACGGGACATCTCCTTTGCAAGATCTTCCTGCACCTCAGCCTCATGTATCCGCGCACGAAGGGTCTCGTCTTCTCCCGCAGATGGCTGGGATACCGCAGCCGGTTCAGAAGCCATTTCCTGCTCACTGTCAGTTTCTGGCTCTTCCTCCTCCGATTCCTGCACAGCCTCAGAAGAGGCCGGTTCTTCCCCGATCTCTTCATCCGCAGATACCATCTCATGCTGCTCCTCAGGCTCCTCCCAAATATCCTCTTCCGGTTCAGGTTCTTTTGTATAGGCCGCTTCCTGCTGATACATAGAATCAGCCTCTGTCTCCGGCTCCTCCTGTGTATTATCCTCATCAATCGGAAGAACCATAGGCTTTTTCTTATTGTACTCTTTTTCCACGGCCTTTAACCGCGCCTCATACTTACCCTTGTTTTCCACCAGATCCATCTGATACTCTGTAAGGGGGGCATACTGAACCTTTAAATCAATCGCCTTATCTACATACTTTCCTGTACCGAACATAAGCATAATCTTATCACAGGTCATCACACAAAGCTGCTCCATATGAGCCGCATTGTAAAGCTCTGCCAGTTCATAAAGCCATTTCTCATCCAGCTCTACATTGCAGTACTGCTCCAGAGTATGAATCAGCTGTTCTACCGGGGCTCCCTTGGCTCCCAAAATCAAATACCGCAAAATATACTGCCTGGGGTCTTCCGGAGCCAGCTCGCAAAATTCCCGGTAATAATCCTCTGCTTCATCCGGACTTCCCTCTTTGATTGCCAGTTCTGCCAGCTTATACAAAAGGCGTTTTCCCATAGGTGCCCGCTCAAAGGCCAAAAGAAGAATATCCTTTGCCTCCTGATATTCTCTATTTTTTTCATAAACCCCGGAAACCATGGACAGGATATTGATATTGCGGACTCTTCTCCAGTCAATGGTATCCGCAATCTTCATAGCTGTCTCAAAATCTTCTGAGGCAATCTTCTTCTTAATCTGATCAATCCTTAAATTAAACTCATATTTATCCATCTTATGCATCTCCCTGCCGTAAGCGGCATTTTAAAGCTCGGTCCTTCCTTCCAGTGCCCGAAGCAGCGTTACTTCGTCAATGTATTCCAGATCTCCGCCTACGGGCACACCGCTGGCAATCCGGGTAACTTTAATTCCGGTAGGCTTTATCAGCTTGCTGATATACATAGCTGTCGTTTCACCTTCCAGACTGGAATTGGTTGCAATAATAACTTCCTCCACATCAGACTGAAGGCGCTGCATCAGCTCCTTCAGCTTAATATCATTGGGGCCAATCCCCAACATGGGGGAAATAGCTCCATGGAGTACATGGTAGACTCCGTTATATTTGCCGGTTTTCTCATAGGCCGCCAGGTCACGGGTATTTTCCACCACCATAATAGTGCTGTGGTCGCGTTTTGCACTGCTGCAAATCGGGCAAAGTTCTTTGTCTGTGAGCGTAAAACACTCTTTGCAGTAGCGTACATTATTTCTGGCGCCTGTCATGGCTCCTGCCAACTGTTCTACCTGCTCCTTAGGCATATTTATGATATGAAATGCAAGTCGCTGGGCAGATTTTGCGCCTACTCCGGGGAGCTTGGACAATTCTTCGATCAGCCTGCTGATCTGACTGCTGTAATAATCCATCAGAAGGGAAAGCCTCCGCCCAGGGCGCCGCCCAGTCCGCCGGTCAGTCTGGACATAGCCTCTGCACTGTCAGCCTCCATCTGGCGGAATGCCTCATTAGTGGCTGCCACAATCAGATCCTGAAGCATCTCAATATCATCCGGATCAACCACCTCTTCTGCCAGCTTAACAGAAACTACTTCCTTTTTTCCGGACACTGTTACGGTTACGGCCCCGCCGCCTGCTGCTGCTGTGTACTCCTTTTCCTCTAATGCCTTTGTTGTTTCCTCCATCTGGCGCTGCATACGCTGTGCCTGCTTCATAAGATTATTCATATTTCCCGGCATACCGCCTGGGAATCCGCCACGTTTTGCCATGGTATTGTTCCTCCTCTTTCTGCTTTGGCCTCTGGGGCCTGTTTTATATGAAAATGTGTCAGTCTTCGTAAGTAATATCCATATGGATCTTTTCTTCCAAATCCTCTTTTGTAACGTAAATCGTATCCAGACGTTCGCCCCGGCCAGCCAGTCTGGTCTTAAAATAAATGGATTTGCCGTAGGCAGCCTCCACCTTGCGCTCCAACTCCCCAATCACAGTGGGGCGCTTCCCCATATCATAGCTCATAGAGTCTAAAAATACAATGGTAAGACAGCCTTCGCCTCCTGGTTCCACCATAGTGTCCCTCAGATAAGACCTGGCTCCGCCGCCGATACTGCGGACAATTTTCGCCCATTCATTGCGGATCAGGTTCAGATCCTCCAGCTGGGCCTTCGGAAGCGAAACCGTTTCTGCCGGTGAAGACAAAACTGCCGGAGCTGCTGACTGCTGACCGCCTGCAGGATCAGGTCCGGCGGACGGCTGACCGGAAAAACCGGATGCTCCTGACGGCATACTGCCCGGAAAGGCAGATACACCCGTTGGCTGACCGTCTGAAGTTCCATAAGCTGCCGCACCGTAAGCCGCCTGTCCGGCGCTGATTTCTCTTGCCTCTATATCCTCTAACTGCTCCTCCAGCTGATGAATACGCTGTAAAACAGAATCCAGATCCGGCTCCATAGCCGGGTGTGTCAGACGAATCAAAGCCACTTCCAGCAAAACACGCTTCTGGCTTGCATAACGCAGTTGATTGGACAGGTCCGAAAATACCCGGATATAACGCATGAGGGTATTCCCATCTGCCCTGGTGCAGTCTTCCTTCAGCTGCTTTAAATTCTCCTCGGACAGATCCACCAGGCCCTCCGGATCATCTGCACTCTGAACCAGAAGGAGATTCCGCAGATACCAGATAAAATCTGTAACAAACTGTCCCAACTCACGGCCCTGAATTACAATTTCTTCCAGTTCTGTGATACAGTCTCTGGTTCTTCCCTCTGTAACCGCATTGAACATACGGCTGAATACGCTGGAATCTACCGCTCCAAGAACCTCAAGGGCATTTTCATAGGTAAGAAGCCTTCCATAATGAAAGGCAACACACTGATCCAAAAGACTCAATGCATCACGCAGAGAACCGTCAGCAGCCTTTGCAATATACATTAACGCTTTATCCTCTGCCTGAATCTGTTCCGCCTGTGTCAGCTCTCTTAACCTGTCTGCAATGGTTTCCAGAGAAATTCGCTTAAAATCATACCTCTGACACCGGGATAAAATCGTAATGGGTATCTTGTGAACCTCAGTAGTTGCCAGAATAAAAATCACATAGGACGGCGGCTCCTCCAATGTTTTTAACAAAGCATTAAACGCTCCTATAGAGAGCATATGAACCTCGTCAATGATGTAAACTCTGTATTTTCCCTCTGTAGGGGGATACTGCACCTGTTCTCTGATATCACGGATGTTTTCCACACCATTATTGGATGCTGCATCAATCTCCACTACATTCATAGAGCTTCCCTCTAAAATGGAGCGGCAGGATGCACACTGGTTGCACGGGCTTCCGTCTATGGGATGCTCACAGTTTACCGCCCTGGCATAAATTTTAGCGATACTGGTTTTTCCTGTACCTCTGGTTCCGCAGAACAGATATGCATGACCAATCCTGTCTGAGGTAATCTGGTTTTTTAGTGTCTGTACCACCGGGTCCTGACCCTTAACGTCCTCAAAGGACGAAGGGCGCCACTTCCGGTATAAAGCCATATACGACATAGGGCCTGCTCCTTATTCGTCTCCGAAACTGATCCCAATCATTTTAGCTTCCTTTATCATGGAACAGTCTGGATCTACGGTCTTTAATTTACCCGCCACCTCAGAGAGAGGCACTTTGGTAATCTCATTATTTTTCAAAGCTACCATATAGCCGTATTCCTCATCTGCAATCAGTCTGGCTGCCGCTGCTCCCAGTCTGGTTGCAAGAACACGGTCATAAGGACATGGTTCCCCGCCCCTCTGCATATGTCCCGGAACTGTGACGCGGACTTCACTTCCAGTTACCTCCTGAATCCTGGCCCCGATCTCATAAGCAACAGACGGATAGACCACTCTGTTCTTCTTCTTTTCTTTTAATTCCTTCTTGGTCATGCTGGCATCCTCTTTTGATATGGCTCCCTCTGCCACTGCCAGGATGGAAAAACGCTTGCCTGCCCTGGAGCGCTTTGTGATCGCATCGCAGACTACGTTAATGTCATATGGAATTTCAGGAAGAAGGATAATATCGGCCCCTCCCGAAATACCTGCATAAAGGGTAAGCCAGCCTACCTTATGGCCCATAACCTCTACGATAAAAACACGGCCATGGGACGCGGCTGTGGTATGGATACAGTCAATAGCATTGGTAGCAATCTCCACTGCACTGTGAAACCCAAAGGTCATATCGGTTCCCCAAAGGTCATTATCTATCGTTTTGGGAAGAGAAACTACATTAAGACCTTCCTCACTGAGAAGATTGGCTGTTTTCTGGCTTCCGTTTCCGCCTAAGACTACCAGACAGCTGAGCTTCAGCTTACGGTAGGTGTGCTTCATAGATTCTACCTTGTCCAGACCATTCTCGTCCGGCACCCGCATCTGCTTAAAAGGCTGGCGTGAGGTTCCCAGGATCGTTCCTCCCTGGGTGAGAATACCGGAAAAATCAGAGGGCTTCATGATGTGATAATCCGCATACATCAGGCCCTTATAGCCGTCCTCGAAACCAATGATCTCTACATCATCAAACATATTGTATAAGGATTTTGCCACGCCGCGCATAGTGGCGTTTAATGCCTGGCAGTCGCCGCCGCTGGTTAAGATTCCTATTCTTCTCATATTGCGTTCCTCCATTTCAGAGTGTCAGACTCTGCATATCCTCTTTTTTAACACCGATACACAGGAATGGTTATATTATACCCATTTTGTAATTATAGCGCAAAGGGAATATGGGGGCAAGTGCAAAATGAAAACGAAAAAAGACCTGAGAATGCATCGAAATCCACGCTGCTCTTTCTCAGGTCCCTCATATATTCATTATAAAATCCACGCACCTTGCTTTGTGCAGGCATCACGGACGTTACTCATGCAGTTAGCTCGATCCAGGCTGCCTTACGGCACACGAGAGCTTCTGCTTAGTGCTGCTACATTCCTGTCCTGACACGGTTCACAGATTCCCGTTGCGTAAGACCCAAACGTCAACGCCACTTACACAAGGCAGCTCCGCAACGTGTTGCCCGAGGCAAGGTATCACCCCTGCTGGAGCGGATTGCAGGTTCAGGGCACCGCTATCTCCCCGGCTGCGTGGAAAGCTTATGACTGGGTTATAAATGAATTGCCTATTTAGTATAGCGTTGGGGGGCGGGTTTGTCAAGGCTATTTAAACCTTATCCATCAAACCGTGATGCCCGTATCACCCGAAACACCTGCTCCACCGTATCCGCCATATTGGATATGGCGTTTTGGGGATTCATGGCTTCCTCCAGAGACACAACGGAACGAAGAATCGGGAAGAAGGCATCAATACCTGCGTCATTGCAGGCAGATGCGTCTCTCGTCACAGCACCCGCAAAGGCCAAAACCGGCTTTCCAAAAGTTTTGGCAAGACGGGCAACACCCTCCGGCGCTTTCCCCATAGCAGTCTGAGCGTCCATGCGTCCCTCTCCTGTAATTACAATATCCGCATCCTTAATATAATCTGCCAGCCGGGTTTCCTCTAATACCAGCTTAATCCCGGATTCCAGCACTGCATTTGTAAACGAAAGAAATGCAAATCCCAGACCGCCTGCCGCTCCCGTTCCCGGCTGATCAGGATCTGCTTGGGGGAAGGACTGACGGGCCAGAAGGGCATACCGCTCCAACCACCGGTCCATCTGGCGGGTCATCTCCGGATCAGCCCCCTTCTGAGGGCCGTAAACTGCACTGCAACCAAGATCACCGCAAAGCTTATTGGTTACATCGCAGGCAATATAGAACTGGCAGTCTGCAAGTTCTGGAAGCACATTTTCTCCGGAAACGGTTTTTAAAAGCTCCAGTCCCCGTGCGCCATAGGGTACCTGTTTTCCTTCTTCATCCAGAAAATCATAACCCAGCGCCTGAAGCATTCCCACACCGCCGTCATTGGTTGCACTTCCGCCGATTCCCATGATAAAACGCCGGCAGCCTTTGTCCATGGCATCCCGGATCATTTCACCAACTCCATAGGTTGTAGTATAAAGAGGATTTCTCTTTTCCGGAGGCACTAATGTAATGCCCGCAGCCTGGGACATCTCCATAATAGCCGTCTGTGTGCTTTCAATCATGCCATAACGTGCTGTAACAGGTTCTCCCAGCGGGCCGGTTACGGAAATTTCGTGAATCACTCCATTCATTCCCACTGCCAGGGCATCTACAGTCCCCTCTCCTCCATCCGCAAGAGGACGCACCTCTACCTGAGCGTCAGGATAAACACGATGGATTCCTGTCCGGATCGCATTTCCCGCTTCCATAGATGAAAGACTTCCTTTAAATGAATCAATTGCAATCGTTACCTTCATATGAACTTCCTCCTTTACGGACCTGAATTTTCTGTTTTAATCTCTGTTTTCTCTTCTATTCTTCTATTGTAGCTGTAAAATGGGGAAATAGATATGTTATATATACTGTTTTTATGTTATAATTTGCTTTGTAATATATTATCAGTAACAATATGGCAGAAATTACAGAAACATTCAAAGAAAGGAACGGCCATGGCACAGACAAACTGCGAATCCTGCATGAATTACGAATACGATGAAGATTATGACTGTTATATCTGTACAAAGGATTTGGATGAGGATGAAATGGTTCGGTTTATCCGGGGAGAATTCAAAGACTGTCCTTACTATCGATTTGGAGACGAGTACCAGATTGTAAAAAAGCAGATCTGACAGGAGGATATGGATGATCACAAAAGTAAGCCGCCGTCTGGCACAGCAGATTGTGGATACGGTAAAGGATGTATGCGGCAGAGATATCAACTTTATCGCCCCTTCAGGCACTATTTTCGCCAGTACAGACAAACAGCGGATCGGAGAATTTCATGAGATCGGGCAGCGAGCCGCCAAAATAAAAACTACAATCGAGGTACAAAGTGACGGCAGCTTTCAGGGAACGCAAAAGGGCGTAAATATTCCCGTTTTTCATCAGGGAATCCTTCTTGCAGTCATCGGGATCAGCGGGCCGCCGGAGGAGGTACGCAAATTCGGCTATCTTGCCCTGCGGATTACAGATCTCTTAATCCGTGAGCAGGAACTGGCTGCCGCTACCCGTTCCAGACAGGAGAAAATTCAGTATCTGGTTCATTCTCTGATCCACTGCGAAGAAACAGATCCCAGTTTTTTAGAAAACTGTCTGGAAGAATTTCAGCTTTCAGCTGACAGCCGCTTTCTGGTGTGCTGCATCCGGCTGAACGAACGGTATCATCCGGCTAATATCTCCATGTTTGAACGGGATTTAAGACAGCTTCTTCAGTCCGTTGGAATTGCATTCAGCTGTTTTGAATACCCCAGAGAATATATTGCCCTTATTCCGGAAGATGATCAGCAAAAATGCAAAAACAGATTGATGCATTTTGCTTCCGTTCAGAAAGACATTCTTTCAGCAGGTCTGGGAACTGCCTGCAATCTGCCGCGTCTATACCACTCCTACCGGGAAGCATTGACCTCTCTGGGAGCCGCACAATTTTCAGAAATTCCCTTCTGCTGTTTTGAAGAGCTGGATATAGAAATCCTGTTAAGCAGCATAGATCCGGACTGTCAGAAAGATTACCTGCAAAAGACTGTTTCCGGACTGAATGAGGATGATCTTCACCTCCTCCAGGTGTATTATGATGAGAATATGTCACTGACAAATACCGGATCACGGCTGTTTCTTCACAAAAACACGCTCCAGTATAAGCTGAAACGCATTGCGAGAATAACCGGATACGATCCCCGGATCTTCCGGGACGCAGCTGCCCTGTATCTGGGTCTGAAAATATGGCAGGAAAACAGCGCTTCCCGGTAAACAGATCCTTATCCGCGCCGCAGCTCCTTAAAAAAATCTGTCATCAGGCAGGAGCATTCTCCCCCAAGAATACCTGTTTCTACTTTCACCTGATGGTTAAATCCAGATTCCTGCAGGATGTTTAACACCGAACCGGCACAACCTGCTTTGGCATTCATGGAACCAATGACTACGCGGGGAATCCGGGCCTGTACAATCGCCCCGGCGCACATGGGACAGGGCTCCAGCGTAACATACAGCGTACAGTCCTCCAGCCGCCAGTCCCCCTCTTTTTTGCAGGCCCTTTTTATAGCTGTAATTTCTGCATGAGAAAGAACGGTTTTATCTGCATTTCGGCGGTTATAGCCTCTGGAAATGATACGGCCCTCTTTTACAATTACGCACCCAATAGGAACATCTCCGATGGCAGCTGCCTTTTTGGCCTGACGAACCGCTTCCTTCATAAAGACCTCATCTGTCCGCCGGGCTGTCTTTGCCGCCTCCTCTGCCGCAAGAGCAGCCTGACGCTTTTTCTCATTTCGCTGCTCCCAGCGACGCCTGCGGGTTTCAAGGCCTTTTGCATTTGCCAGAGCAATTTCCTGTTCGGTCATAAGATACGTCTCCTTTTCATCCTGTGTATTTTTTTATTATAAATGAAATTATAAATTTTGCAAAGGAAGGATCAATCAGTATGAAAATATGCGGACTTCAAAAAACTACGCTGCTGGATTATCCGGGAAAAGTAGCCGCCACACTCTTTACAGCCGGATGCAGCTTCTCCTGTCCCTTCTGTCACAACAGCGGGCTCCTTGGAAATAATGCAGAAGCAGTCTGTTCTCAGGAAGATATAATGGCATTTTTAGAAAAACGGAAAAATATATTGGAAGGCATCTGTATCACCGGCGGAGAGCCCATGCTGCAGCCTGATCTGGAAGCTTTTATACGGTCCGTCCGCAGTCTGGGTCTGGCAGTAAAGCTGGATACAAACGGGTATCAGCCGGATGTGCTCATTGATCTCTGTGAAAAAGGACTTTTGGACTATGTAGCCATGGATATTAAGGCTGGAAAAAGCAATTATGCGCGGATAAGCGGACACCCATCACTGAATCTGGATCGGATTGACCGAAGCATCCAATTTCTCCTGAAAGGTAAAATTCCCTTTGAATTCCGCACCACCGCGGTAAAAGGACTTCACGATCAAAGTGATTTTGAGGAAATCGGGCCATGGATTCAGGGATGCGCCCAATATTTTCTCCAGTGTTATCAGGAATCCGGGCAGGTACTGTCCCCCGATTCCTGCAAAAGCTTTTCCCGTGGGGAAATGGAAGAATTCGCCCGGATTGTATCCCCTTATGCAGGAAGCGTGAAGCTTCGGGGAGTTGACTGATCTGACAGCGCCCGGTCAGTCTGTATTTTCCATACTGACGTCCACATACCAATAGCCGAACCGTCCATTTTGAACCGGCTGCTTTTTGGCAAGGACGAAGTGCGGAAATCCGAACATGGAAGCCATATATTTTTCGTTGCTGTAATAATGGCCCGGAACTCCGAGAATATAACGCACCCGTCTGCGCACCTCATCACCCACACGGGCAAATACCAGATAGCGGTAATTATAATATCCATGAAGCAGAAAACTGTTGTTTCCATAACTCCAGTTTTCTCTGGGCAGAAGACCGATATCCTGAGGCCGTATAGTAAGAATCTCAATAGAACCCGGACTGTCAAATGCCTGAATCTTGGGATATCGTTTACGAAATGTTTCCCACAGAATCTCCGGGGTTTTTGCACTCTCCTCCCGGTCCAGACGTGCCAGTTCCTCCGGATCTCCCAAAGGGAGTTCTTCCTGAGGAGATGAAAGGGGGAACGAACCGGAAGACTCTGCTTCAGATAGCCGTGAATCCTCCGAAGGCGTCTCCTGAATCTGGCTTTCCTCTTCTTCAGGCTCCGATTCCACTGTTTCTTGTGGGGCTGTTTCCTGCTCCTTTACTTCCAAAACCATCTTCTCCCGCTCTGCCTCCAGACGTTCCTCCTCTGCCTGAATTTCCTGATTCAGTTCAGTCAGCTTTCTATGAATCTGCTCGCTCTCATCTCCCACATTCTGAGATGTTACCTCTGCCAGATCTACCTCTGCCGCCTGAGTAACCGCATCCTCCCAAATTGTCTTATAAATCCGCCAGTCCTCCCCCTTCTCATGAACAGAAAGACCATAGCATGCTTCCATCCCGCAGCCTGATCCCCCAATATTTTCCAGAGGAATCACAGCCCTGAACTCACCTGCACCATTGTGAATAAAGATATTTCCCAGAAAAATCTCCCTATCCGGCGCCAGAAGGTATATACCCAGATCACCGCCGCCCGAATAAACCTTTTTTACATTTATATTCAGTCTGCATTGACCGCTTCTTGCCTCCAGCTTTGCAAAACCTATATTTTTCCCCTTTACACTGCCTTCATATGCATAAATATACGAAATCAATCTTCTATAATTTACCATTTTCCTACTCCTCGCACCATTTCCGAATCGCTCCATCCCGGACCTGTCTGCCTGTCCCCAGATGACAGCACATTTTCCGCTGCTACCATTATTTATATGATTTTCCTCTTGAAAGTATGTTGGGAAAATGTTATTCTATATGAAGAAATTTGCAAAAAAGTTTTTCATTTTCTGGAAAGGGTGGATATCATTATGAGAATCTGCAAAGCAAAAAATTATGATGAAATGAGCCGTCAGGCTGCCAATGTTATTTCTGCACAGGTAATCATGAAACCAAACTGTGTACTGGGTCTGGCTACCGGTTCTTCACCGATCGGCACCTACAAGCAGCTGATTGAATGGTACAATAAGGGCGATCTGGATTTCTCCAATGTAAAAACAGTAAATCTAGATGAATACAAGGGACTTACAAAGGATAATGACCAGAGCTACTACTACTTTATGTATAACAATCTCTTTAAGCATATCAACATTGACTTAAACAATACAAATATTCCTGACGGAACAGAGCCTGACAGCGCTATTGAATGTGCCCGCTACAACCGTGTGATTGACGATATCGGCGGCATTGATCTTCAGCTTTTAGGAATCGGACATAACGGTCACATCGGTTTCAATGAGCCTGATTCTGAATTTGCAAAGATGACCCACTGCGTAGACCTGACAGAGAGCACCATTGAGGCAAACAAGCGTTTCTTTGCTTCCATCGACGATGTCCCCAGACAGGCGTATACCATGGGAATTAAGACCATTATGCAGGCAAAAACCATCCTTCTGATTGCCAGCGGCGCAGATAAGGCCCGCATCCTCCGTGAAGCTCTCTGCGGCCCTGTAACTCCTCAGGTTCCCGCTTCTATCTTACAGCTTCACAATAATGTAATCGTAGTGGCTGATGAAGCAGCTATGGCTGAGTTTTAAATTCAGACAGGTATGAACTAATTGAAAATCCCTCTGCGGCAGACTGTACAGCGGTACCGCAGAGGGATTTTTATTTTCTTACTGCATTTCTTATCAAAATATGATTTCATGCATATATTCTTCAATATCATCACTCAGTATCTTTTTAGCTTTATCCAGATCGCCTGTCATTAAAGAATTAATAAGATTCACATGATTTCTGGCATCTGTCTTACGCTTTTGATTCCAGACATTCGAATAATATTGATTAGAGGCCCTGATCGAAAAGATCATTGCGTCAGACAGTGCCTTTTTATAAAAACTGTTATTACTGAAGGAACACAGCAGCTGGTGAAACTGATTGTTTAAAGTCCAGTGAATCTTTACATCCAGATCATCCTTGTGTATTACCGACTCATCATTTAATGCACTTAACTGCCTGTATTCATTTTCACCCATCTGAGGATACGCAGCCTCCAGAGCTGCAAGTTCTATGGTCTTGCGAAATTCTACCAGCTCGCGAATCTGCGTGGGATGAATCATCTCCAGCTGATAACCATATCGGGGAATATTCTTTAATATCCCCTGACTGCAGAGCTGAACCAGAACCTCTCTGACAGTCGTTTTACTTGCAGAATATTTTTCAATCAAATCTTTTTCATTTAAAATTGTATTGGCTGGATAGTCTCCATTTAAAATATGCGCCAGTACCTCTTCATAAACACGGTCTTTTACAGAAACCCTTTCCACTATATCCCGCTCCTCTCTGGTATGTTTGCAAACACAAAAAGCGGCTGCCTGCAGAATCTGTCAGGGGCAGCCGCCTAACGCATACCTATCCTTTTACTGCTCCTGCCATCATACCTGATTTTTGGAACCTTTGCAAGAACAGATAAAGTAAAATAATCGGAATTATAACCAGCGTAGTGCCTGCCAGAATAACCGGCCACGGCGTAGACAATCCTTCACTGACCGGAAGCAGGGAAATCGTCACCATAAGGGTATATTTGGCTGACTTTCTCAGATACAGAAGAGGCCAGAAAAAGTCATTCCATCTGGCAATCAGAGTAATTGCAGCCCATGATGCCAATGCCGGTTTAATAACCGGAAGCACTATTTTAGTAAAAATACCAAAATCCGTACAGCCGTCTACCCTTGCAGCCTCAATCAATTCATCCGGGATATCGCTCATATACTGATGCATATAAAAGATACCTACTGCTGTCGCGATACGCGGAATAATCAGAGACCACAGGCTGTTAATAAGGTTAAACTTCTTCATGAGAATAAACAGCGGCACGGCCCCTACCTCGGGCGGGATCAGCATGGTTGCTATTACAAAGTAAAACAGGAAATTCCTGCCCGGAAAACGGAATTTGGAAAATGCAAACCCGGCTAAAGCACAGAAATAAAGCGTTGTTACGGTACCAATCAGAGTTGTAAACACACTGTTAAACAGATTCTGTCCCAACGGAATCATTTCAAACAAACGCTTAAAGTTTGCCAGCGTAGGTTCCTTTACCAGAATGGACTGAAATCCGCTGATGCTTTCTGTGGCAGGCTTCAGGGAGATCAGACACATCCATACAATAGGAAATATACATGCAAGGGAGATCACCGTCAGCGCACCATAAACCAGAAGAGTATTGCATCTTTGTTTTGTTTTATATCCCATATGCGCCTCCTTACAGCTCGCCCTGTTTCTTTCTCGCTACAAACTGCACGGCAGAAAGAATTCCCAGAATTATAATAAGTACTACACCAATGGCTGACGCATATCCCATATTGAATACGTTGAATCCGGATTCATACATATACTGGAACAATGATGTATTGGACGCGCCCGGTCCCGGAAGTATATATGATTCATTAAACAGCTTCCAACTGTCCACAGTAACTGTAATCGAGCAAAAAAACAGAATATTGCGTAACAGGGGCAGTGTAATATAGAAAAACTGCTTCAGCTTTCCTGCTCCGTCTACCGTTGCCGCTTCGTAATAATCGGCAGAAATATTTAAAAGTCCCGATAATACGATCATGGTAAACCACGGTGTATTTCTCCATACATTTAAAAGAATAACCGGTATTTTCGAAAAACGGGTATCTGTCAGCCACCCAATTCTCTCTATTCCAAACAGCGCTAAAAACTCATTGATCAAACCTGTATTTTCATCAAAAAGCATTCTGAAAATCAGACCCATTGCAATCGCAGCGCAGATATTTGGCAGAAATGTAATTGTCTTAAAAAATGACTTATGCCTTAATGCATTGCTGTTTAAAAGACTGGCAATTATAACCGCAAGCACCAGTATCATCACCATACCGGTAATCCAATATACTACTGTATTTACCAGAGATTCCCAAAACAGGTTGTCAATGAGAATCTTCTGGTAATTTTCTGTTCCGCACCATACCGGATCTCCAATCCCTTTCCATTCCGTAAAGGATATATAAAAAGTCCAAATCGTAGGAATCAGCTGGAACAGAAAAAACAGTATGAAAAATGGAAGAATAAACAAATACGGCGCTTTATATTTTTTGATTTTCTTTAACATTTATCTCCTCATCATCACTTAATGATCTCAGCCTGACCGATCTTTGCTTTGAGGTTTTTATCCATATTGGCAATTGCCTCTTCCATTGTCTGGTTTCCTGCAATATAGGTTTCCAGCTCTGCAGTAATAATTTCATCTGCCTCTGCATCCTGAGGTGTCACAACAAGATTGGATGAACCATTTTCAAGACATTTTCCTTCCATTTCACGGAAAGACTGTCCGCCGTAAAAATCAGATGGCTCTTTCCAGAATTCATCTTCAAGCATTTCCGTTGAGATCGGATTTGCATATGGAGCATTCTGGGATTCCATAGATTTTACCCATTCTGTACGGGATGGCGTATCAAAATGGAAATCATGCCACATCTGCTCCAGAAGGCCGGCATAAACATTATCGCCCTTGTTTACAATGCAGAAATAGGATGATACGGGTGCTCCGGCTGTGCCGTTTTCCTCAAATACCGGAGATGGCATTACACGCCACTGACCAGCTGTTGCCTGACAGTTCATTCTTAAAAATTCATCCCAGAATGCGCCAATATAGAATGTAGCTACCTGCTGGCTGTTTACTGCGTCATAAAGAGCCGGCTGCATAATCTGTGACTTCAATAATAAGCCTTCACTGTTGAGAGTATCCAGCATACCAAAAGCCTTCTTTGCTCCTTCATCGCTTCCTAATACAACTTGACCGTTCTCATCCCAGATTCTTGCTCCTGCCTGAGGCATAAGGCCGCGTCTTCCCCAGTATCTCCATGTCATGGAGTCAGGACTGATATAGGAAAGATACACTTCGCCGCCGCTTTTTTCCTTCAGCTGACGTCCTGCTTCCACATATCCCTCAAAAGTAGACATCTGTGCCGGATCTACTCCGTATTTGTCGAAAATTTCCTGATTATAAAACAGCACGTTTGGTCTTACCGATTCTGGAAGTCCATAAATCTTTCCGCTGATGGTCGCATCATTCGTCGCTCCTTCAACCATCCCGTCAATATACTGAGACACAAATTCTGTTTCATCTCTTAAAAGTCCAGCCTGAGCCAGATCCAGAATATTAACCGGATCAATATACACTGCATCCGGAAGATCATCCTCCGCTCCCGCAAGAGCTGTCATGGTAATCTTTTCGCGGCTCTTAGCCTGACTTTCATTCTGTACAATTTCAAGTGTCACCTCAGGGGCAATATCTCTGTGACGCTCCAGCCATGCATCGAAATACTCTTTTAAATACTGTGGCTGTCCTGTTCCGTAAATCGTAACCGTACCGGCAGGATAAACTGTTTTTTCTTCAGATGCATCTTTCTTTTCTTCAGCCTCTCCCTTTGCCGCCTCTGTCTGTGCTCCTGAAGCTGCCGTTGTTTCTGCCGGTTTCTCAGAACCAGAGCATCCCCAAAGCGCCCCTGCTGCCAATGCTGCCGCCATTAAACATACTGTTCTTTTTTTCATTTTCCTTCCTCCTTGCATAATTTTTTTACACGTCTCTTGCTGCCTCTGCTATCGCACGAATACGTTCATACGGAATCTCTGTGGGAAGCGTACAGTCTGCACCCAGAATAAACCTCTTCTTTCCGTAGGTTTCAATCAGCTTCTTAGAAGTCTCCTTAAGTTCATCTATGCTTCCGTCTACCATTACGCCGCTTCTGTTTGCAAGGCCTCCCATAATGGTTACATCTCCAAAAAGCTCTCTTCCTTCCTCAATGCTGAACGGAGCTTCATAAACTCCCCAGTTTACAACATCGCTCAGTTCTTTGTAGGAAGCATATCTCTGCATATTCAGCCCATCCTTGCACATATGAAGGAACGTATAGCCTCCGGCTTCCTTTACTGCCTGAAGAATCTGCTTATCAAAGGTTTCGATGCATTCTGCAAATTCCTCATCTGTAAAATAACGGTGCTCTGCTCCCAACGCGGCATAATACACGCCGTCTACTCCCAGTTCAATATATTTTTGAGCCAGTCTGGCCATACAGTCTGCAATTCTCTTCCATGCCTCAATCATGGGCTTTTTATTTTCCCTGAAATGAGTTACCTGCAGTTCTCTTACTGCTTCGTATCCATATCTTGCCTCAATGGGATGAATGGCTGAAGCGCAAATTCCATGAAGTGTTCCCAGAGAAAATGCATCCGGATCTGCCTGATCCATAATCCGCTTAACCAGTTCAATCTGATTTAACATAAAACTGTCATTCAGGCTCAGGGCCGGAATTTTATTCCAGTCATCCGGGGTCCGGATCTCCCCAAAATCCGGAACCAGATTTTCATTCATGATTTTAATAATATCCGTATCTGTCTCACGAAAAAAATCGAGGTGGAATTTCAAATCTTCCTCTACCGTCATCGACGTCCTGGGAAAATGAAGGGAAAAACCGGTGGGCACATGATCCGGCACCTCTCCCCTGATTGCAGCAATTACACGTTCTCTCTTGTTCATGGCACTCTCTCCTTTTTATAGCCGCTATTTTGCAAAATGCCCTCCAGCCTCTTCCTTACGTCCATTTGTATAGGCATTTTGCTGTTCATGTTATTAATCATACTACAAACCATTCTATATATCCATGGATTTATAGTACAATTTTTTTATTATTTTTTGTGCACTTTTTACATTGACTCAAAAAAACCGGTTCAAATACCTTAACAGGTATCTGAACCGGTTCTGTCCATACAATGGTTTTTATTTACTCCACATCCTCAAATGCTGTCACATACTCGAGTGCTGACGCACCCTCCATATCCTGACCATCAATCTGTACCGTCAAAGTGGAGAGTTCAAAATTTTCTATAAAGGTATTTCCAATTTCCACCAGAAACTGAGCGTCACTGACGCCTTCTTTATTCTCTGCCTGGTTTAAGTTGAGAACGCCCTTTGCATTCTCCTCTTCACCTGTTTTATTAAAGGCAATAACCTCTGTTCCCTCAGTGAAAATACCGTATTCCACCATCTTGTCTACCAGTGCCTGGGCATTGAGATCGTCGTCTTCAAGGGAATCCATCTCCTGAACCAGACTGTCTCCGGCACCCTTGTGGTAAACAGAAATAACAGCCACTGGCTCTATATTGGGATCAGGAACCTTGTCAGAAGCTCCGCCGGTGGTTGGAACCACTGCCGGGCCTGAATTCTCCGCTGCTGCTGTTGTTTCTTCCTTCTTCTTCTCAGTTGTAGGCGTACAGGCTGCAAGGGAAACTGCCATCATTGCCGCCATCAGGCCTAATAACCATTTTTTCATTTTAAAAACTGCCTCCTTTAATTCTTCTCAAAGCTACGAAACCAGGAGGTCAGCTTTGTGAGCGCTTTTACAAGAGCCTTCATCTCCTCATCTGTCAGCGCATCCATCACTCCCTGTATCATCTGTTCATGAAAATACTTATGATGCTCGTATGCCTTGATTCCTTTTTCAGAAAGTGAAATATAAACTACCCGCCGGTCTTCTGTGCTGCGGCTGCGCACCACATAACCCTTTTTTACAAGGCTGTTCATGGAGATGGTCAGCGTTCCTACTGTCACCGACAGTTCCTTTGCAATGGATGACATATTTTTCTTCGTTCCCACGCCGATTGCATGAATCACATGCATATCATTACTGGTCAGATCCTTGTTTTCATAGCTGGTAATAGCCTTTTCTTCGATATCATTGATATCCCGGAACAGATTTACCAATACATCGTTCAGTGTATCGTAGGTCTCCACGTCTCTTCCTTTCACTTTCCTCAGTATCTTTCAGATACGCTCTACTGATTGTACAGTATTTTCCTGTGTCATACAAGTCCTAAAATACTTATAAAATTATTAAAAAAATGTGTCCTGCCCCTCTTTTGCAAACACCAGACGTTTAAATGCCTCACCCCGCTCTTCAAAATTGCGGAATATTCCATAGCTGGCAGCTGCCGGTGACATAACACAGCTGCGGCCCGGTCTTGTTACCCTTTTCGCCAGACGGACTGCATCCTCCAGATGAGCTGCCAGAAGCAGTCTGGACGTGTTTTTAAAATGAGGATAATCCGAAGCGATTTCATCAAAGATTCTCTTTCCTGTAGCCTCCATCAGTATAATATGGGGAACTTCTGACTGGGACAGGTATTCGATCAGCTCTCTGTAATCAATCCCGCGGTCCATGCCTCCGATCAGGACAGTATCCGTATCCTTCAGGGTTTTTAATGCCTGAATGGCTGTTTCGCAGATTGTGGAAATAGAATCATCATAGTATTTAGCTCCATTTACTTCCCCCAGATACTGCAGACGGTGAGGAAGGGGTTCATACTCTTTAATACCTTCTGTAAACATCTCCTCCGGCATTCCCAGAAGACTGCACACAACATATGCCATACCGATATCAAAGTAATTGTGCTGGCCCAAAAGGCGGATCTGGTCTGTAGGGATCTGATAGCTGCGACCTTCATAATGAATGGATGTGATCCCCTGATTTTCCTCTATATACAGAGAAGCCTGCTCCCCGCATCCTGTTTCCCGACGGTTTTCCCCCTTCCAGAAGCGCTCCAGAGGCGGTTCCGGAAAGGCGGGCTTTGCTGTAATCAGCCTGGAAGCGCAGGTTCCCGGCTCAGGCAGACACTGGACACTGCAGATCAAAACATCTTCCGGCGTCTGATTCAGAAAAATATTCTCCTTGGCCCGCACATACTTCTCCATGGTTCCATAGTGATCCAGATGCTCCTCATGGATATTGGACAAAATGGCAATATGCGGCGAAACAGTCATATATTCCAGCTGATGGCAGGACAGTTCGCAGACAATCCTTGTCTCCGGCCCAATTTCCTCCATAAGGTCAAACACAGGAATACCGATATTTCCCACCAGAACTGTATCGTATCCTGCATGCTTCAGGAGATGGTACAAAAGAGTAGTGATGGTACTCTTTCCCTTAGTCCCTGTGATTCCGATAATCTGGTCACGGAAGCACTGAAAAAACAATTCTGTCTGTGAAATGATGCGGCAGCTGTAATCCTGAATTGGTCTTTCAAGTACCACGCCGGGACTTTTAAATACAATATCGTAATCATTCAGACAGCTCTGATAATCAGGACCGCAGATCCACTTTCCAATTCCCTCCGGCAGTTCCCCGGGCGCTGACTGGTCGGCAACATCTACTGCCTGAAAGGTTCCCAGACGGCGCAGCAGATTCCAGGTGGATTTCCCTTCTCTTCCAAATCCCAGTAAAAGTACCTTCTTTCCCCGTATCCAGGGATCTATTTTCTCTATCACAACATTCTCCTCGTCTTTTATGCTTCCTTTGTACACCTTGATCTGACATAATTCTCCCAGGGCTCAGGCACCAGATTGCTGCTGTCAAAATAGGCAGAAAACTGATCCTTTCCCGACTGATACCGGTTATACAGGCCGGTTCCCTTATAATAGTCCAGAAGAAGGGGCAGCTTCCTTCCCTCTTTCTCCATCCGGTCAATGGTCAGTACAATGGCTGAATTGATCTCATCCCTGCTTCCCACACATTCAAAAGGCTTTTCCTCCCGAATGCCTGTAAGCTGATCTAAAAGAGGCTTCATTTCCTCATCCTGCAGCATATTTCTGCCAAAGATCCTCTCCACCTCTTCTTCTGAAAGGAAGGGCGACAGAATCAGATATACAAACAGGCACTTGGGACAGCGTCCGCACCAGCTGTCCGTCTTGCTTCCCGCATTACAGCTTCTGAAAACAGCATGGTACTGCTTCTGTCCTGCAAAGAAACGGGCGATCTGAAACTCGCTTAATGGGCGCAACATACTGAAATAGTACGCACTTCCGGGAAGGTATTCTGCCTCATAGCGGTGAAAGTCTTCCTCAAATTTGAAGCTCTTGGAATACTGATGATTCACCGTGCTTCCCTTTACCGTGCTTTCATTGGCGCTGGATTCATTTGAGAGGGCCACATAGGAAAGACCAGCCATCCTGGCTGCCATGATGCTTGAAAATGCCACCAGCGCTGAAAAAGGGGTATGTCCGTTTAAATAGCCCTGACGGTTTAATTCCAGCATATTCTGATCCAGGGTACGTTTTACATAAATCACCTGACTCTCATCTAATCCTGCTGCCTCTGCCGTATGAATCGTGGCTCCTCTGGAATTAATGATATAAGCATACACAGGAACTCCCAGCCCCTTTAAAAGCTCCAGGGTCACAGCAGAATCCTTTCCTCCGCCCACAGGAACCAGCACTCCCTTTTCAGAGCCTCTGACGGAAGAAAGCCGTCCCTGGCCGAAGATAATCTCTGGTTTTCCGGCTGCTGTAAATCCTTCCGGGGCGCATTCGTTTTCAGCACAGCATACCTCTGTTCCCCTGCCAGATCTGCAGTGAATCTCCATAAAATCCTGAGGATCTGCTTCTGAAATATGATTCACATAGAAAAATTCTCCCAGCCCATTAAAATACAGATCCTTCCACCAGAGAATCTGGCTGCTGTTTAACCTTCCCGCCTCTACGATTACCTCCGGGGAACAGGTAATCTTCCAGTAGCTTACCAGTTCAACCATCCCTAAAGAGAATACCATTTCCTGAAACAGACTGTCATTTCCCCAATTTTTTCCATCTTTTGACCTCTTGGGAAAGGTCCAGACGGGGGCAAAGGATGACAGCCCTTCTATTTCAAAATCATATGTAATCTTATATGTAAGTTCTGTTTCTTCTGTTTTATATCCATGATAATAAAAACGCGGAAATTCCTTCCGAAATTTCTGATATCGTTCCATATAAACCTCTTTCTGCCGTATGCCTCTGTAAAACAGCGGCGTTTTCCGGAAACAGCTTCCGCTTATTTTCTGCGGAAATCCGGGGTGTACACGGTCAATTATAGTGTGCAAACGGTTATTTTGCAATGGATATTTCCTCTTGTTCTTCCTCAAACCATCATGGATGACAAAACAGCGCTGACAGCCAGACTGACGGCAGATGCCAGCAGCCCCCCTGCCAGTACATACCGGGTACGCCGGATTCCCACAGACCCGAAATAAACGCTCATGCAGTACAGAACGGTTTCTGTGCTGCCCATAAGAATCGAAGCCATGAGCCCCACTCTGGACTCTGTGCCGTATTCCTTAAAAAGATCCAGAACCAGTCCTGTGGCAGCAGAATTTGATACCAGCCGAACCAAAGCCGCAGGAATAATGGGGGGAGGAAGCCCCAAAACAGCTGCCGGAGCCTTCAGTATATCTCCCAATGTATCTAACAGACCGGAGGAACGAAGTACACCTACAGATACCATCAGCCCAATAAGCGTAGGAAAAATTCCTCCTACGGTTTTTACCCCGTCCTTCACCCCCCGGATAAAATCATCCAGTACCGGACGGCCGGATAAAAGGCCAAAGCCTACAATATAAAAAATCATAAGAGGCACCATGGCCTCTGATAAGAAAAGAAGAAATGACATAAAAACCGCCTGACAGACCTTTGATACAGCCTATTCCTGTCAGACGGCGATTATGTAATGCTTTAACTGTCTTTGTTATTCTGCCCCAAAAAGCGGTGTGGAATAATACCTGTCTCCGCTATCCGGCAACAGCACTACGATGGTTTTTCCTTCATTCTCAGGCCGTCTGGCAGCCTGCAGGGCCGCATAAAGCGCTGCACCGGAAGAAATACCCGTCAAAATTCCCTCTGTTCTGGCCAGCATACGGGCTGTTTCAAAGGGAACTTCATTATCCACAGAAATGATCTCATCGTATACCTCTGTGTCCAGCACCTCAGGCACAAAGCCTGCCCCAATCCCCTGAATTCCATGAGGGCCTGCGGCACCTCCTGACAATACCGGAGAAGAGGACGGTTCTACCGCAATTACCTGGATATCCGGATTTTTCTCCTTCAGATAACCGCCGGTTCCTGTGATAGTTCCGCCGGTTCCTACAGAGGCTACGAAAATATCTACCTGTCCCTCTGTATCTCTCCAGATTTCCGGCCCGGTAGACTCTCTGTGCGCTCTGGGGTTCACCGGATTTACAAACTGGCCTGCTATCATGCTTCCCGGAATTTTTGCTGCCAGCTCCTCTGCCCTTGCAATTGCTCCGCTCATCCCCTGAGCCCCCGGCGTAAGCACAATCTGTGCCCCATATGCCTTTAATATATTTCTGCGCTCTTCGCTCATGGTATCAGGCATGGTAAGGATCACCTGATAGCCCTTAGCGGCTGCAATAGCCGCCAGCCCAATACCTGTATTTCCCGAAGTAGGCTCGATAATCACAGAACCTTCTTTTAAAATCCCTTTTGCCTCTGCATCTTCAATCATAGCCTTTCCCACTCGGTCCTTCACGCTTCCCGCCGGATTTAAATACTCCAGCTTCAGGAGAAGCCTTGCCTTTAAGCCTTCCTTTTTTTCCAGGTTTACAGCCTCCATCAAAGGCGTATTTCCTACCAGTTCTGCAATTCCTTTCAATATACCTGCCATAAATCTCCTCCCTGATCGTAATTCGCGAAACGATGGATTTTCCCCTATATTATAGCAGATTATTTTTCGGCTTTTTTAACAAAAACCTTAAAAAAAGATACCAATTTCCAAAAAGATTCGATATAATATAGAAAACTCCGTCCCTGACGGCGAAAAAATGCACAGAACAGATAAAGGGGGCTATGAAATGGCAGATATATGGGATTTTTTTGAAAATATGGATGAGCTTGTTTATGCATCCGATATGGATACATACGACCTTGTATATATGAACCGGAGGGGAATGGCGCAATATGGGCTCACAGAAGCCAGCCAGTATCAGAACCGGAAGTGCTACGAGCTTCTCCAGAACTGCTCTGCTCCCTGCGCCATGTGTACCAATGATAAACTCTGTCCCGGAGAATTTTTTGAATGGTCCCGGTATAATCCCATTGTAAAACGGGCCTATATTCTCAAGGATACTATGGTGGTTAAAAACGGAAGAAGGCTGCGCATTGAGATCACCATTGATATGAATATTCATCAAAGAGAAAAACTGACCATTGAGGACCAGACGGATACAGAGGCACTGGTCAACGAGGGGCTTCGCTTTGCTCTTGCTGCGGAAACGCCCATGCGCTCTATCGACATTCTGCTTCAATATATGGGGCAGAGCTTCAACGGAGACAGATCCTATATCTTTGAGAGAAACAGCCGAAACACCTTTGATAATACCTTTGAATGGTGCTCCAATCAGGCATCCTCCCAGAAAAATATGCTCAAAGATATTCCTGAACAGTCGTTAAGCAGCTGGATTCAGGCTTTTAACCGAAATGAAAATGTGCTTATCACAGATATCGAAACGATCTGTACCTGCGATCCTGATATTTATGCTTTGCTGAAGCCCCAGGACATCCATTCTCTGGTTGTAAGCCCCATTATGGATGGACGGAGGCTGATCGGATTTTACGGAATTGATAACCCGCCGCCGGGGCTTTTAAATCATATTTCATTCATGTTACAGCTCTTTGGCCATTTTATTTCTGCGCTTTTAAAACGCCGTGATCTGGTGGAGCGGCTGGAAAATCTGAGCTTTTACGACCAGCTTACGGAAACCCGGAACCGTCATGCCATGAATAAGCTTTTAGGCCATATCTCCCGGGAAAGCAGCCTTGGAATCCTGTATGCGGATGTTATGGGACTAAAGCAGATCAACGACACTCAGGGGCATGAGGCCGGGGATCAGGCTCTGATCCGGTGCAG
The DNA here is from genome assembly GCA_958441075.1 of uncultured Clostridiaceae bacterium. Classification (GTDB taxonomy): domain Bacteria; phylum Bacillota; class Clostridia; order Lachnospirales; family Lachnospiraceae; genus Enterocloster. The sequence continues at coordinate 26,699 of CAUCBQ010000001.1, forward strand.
CCGCTGCCTTATGAATCATTTTCCCCAAAATACCGTCTTTCGTATCGGCGGAGATGAATTCCTGGTTCTATGCGTAAACTGGTCTCAAATGGAATTTGAACATGCCGTAGACGGTTTAAAGCATGATATGGTAGAGGGCGTCTCTTTTATGGCACTGGGCTCAGTATGGACCCCCCGGTGCGATGAAAATGCAGAAAAATATATTTCTGACGCAGACAGCCGGATGTACGAAAACAAACGGGCATACTACCAGGCCAAAGGCCATGACCGCAGAAAACGGAGGGAGTAGGGCATATTTGCCTGCTCCCCTTTTTATTTTCCGCCTTTCCTTCCCATTATTTTACAAAATATTACTGCTGCCACTGTACTTGCAGCGGTAGCCGCAAGGCAGGGCCCTGTTATGGCTGCCGGAGACGGACTGCCATACTGGCTGCGGTAAGCAATCATATTCACAGGAATCAGCTGCAGAGAAGAAATATTCAGTATCAGAAAGGTACACATATCCGCAGTAGCCATAGAAGGATCGCGAAACGGTATTTTCTCACTTCCGGCTTCTCCCTCCTTTTTCAGCTCCTCCATTGCCTTTAAGCCAGCCGGTGTGGCAGCCCATCCAAGACCTAAAATATTTGCGATGAAATTAATGGAAATCTGACGGGCCGCCTCGCTGTCCGGCGAAAGACCGGGGAAAAGGAAGCGCAGTATCGGTTTCATTGTCCTTGAAAGACGTTCGATCAGCCCCGCTCCCCTGCCGATTTCGAGTATTCCCGTCCACAAAGACATAACTCCCAGCATTGTGATACACAGGGCTACCGCCTCCTTTGCGGAAGCCAGAGCGCCCTGAGTGACCTGATCCAACCGCCCATGGACAGCCGCCCACAGAATTCCGGACAAAATCATTCCAGACCAAAGGGTGTTGAGCATAGATGCATCTCCTTTTCCAAATATAAGCTCTGATATTTTATGATACAGCACCCGGGAATATCCCCCTCTTGACACCACACCCTACCCTTCTGATATAATAAAAATGCAGCCACCGGCAGAAGGATATTTGCCGGATACAGGCTGTAGTATATTCAGAAAGGATGTTTTAATATGTTGCAGCTGAATAAGCTGTCGCGCACTGTCACACGGGAGCTTAAGGAAACCTTTGTTCCCAAAACGGTTGTTTCTATTATCGCCGGAACAGCCATTACTACCTTTGGACTTTATAATGTCCATCAGCAGGCAGATATCACGGAGGGCGGTATCCTGGGCCTGATTCTTCTGCTGAATTTCTGGCTGAGTATGTCCTCCTCCCTTTTATCTCCGGTACTGGATTTTCTCAGCTATCTCATGGGATTTAAGTACCTTGGAAAAGAATTTTTGAAAACCTCCATCTTTGCCACTATCTGCATGGCCGGATTTTTCCGCCTGTGGGAGCTGTTTCCGCCGGTTCTTCCCAGTCTGGCCCATGTGCCTCTGGCTGCCTCCATCGCAGGCGGCTGTTTTATCGGAATAGGCTGCGGCCTTGTTGTCCGTCAGGGAGCCTCCTGTGCAGGTGACGACGCTCTGGCCCTCGTAATCGCCAAGATAACAGGCTGGCGAATTTCCAGAGCCTATCTTTTTACAGACCTTACGGTGCTCGTTTTGTCCCTGTCCTATATTCCTGTAAAACGAATCATATATTCTCTGATTACAGTTACGATCTCGTCTTACCTGATTGATTTTATTACTAATTTCGGGCGAACGAAGGAAAATACTGCTGCTGAAGCATAGTATTGTATATATTAAGTTATCCACAACCTAAATATAGTATTTTGTCGAATTTCCACCATATATCTTGTGTTTGCCGGTGGATAATGTGGATAACTTTGTGGATAACCTTGTTTATACTCTGGGGAAAGGCCGGGGAAAACATGGGGAAATGTGTAGTTTTATGTGGAAACAGCAATTATTGTTAAATATTTATCCACAATTTTAACCTGTTTTTCCTGTTTCTGTAAAATTATTTACATTTTTTTACGTTTTTATAAACCCTATTGACCTTAGAGCCGCTCCATCCTTTATCCTTACCCTGTCAGTAATGACGCAGACCCGCCAGGGAGAAACGCTTCTCCCGGCGGGTCTTCCCCTTTATTTTCTTTCACCAGCCTGTACAACAGGCATATAGAGCTCCAGATAATAGGTATTTGTCTCCTCTCCCAAAAAAGAACTCATATTATTAGAATACAGAATCCCTTCCGGAACAAGCCCATGGCTGCATCCCCACTCCTCCATCCTTTGGGCCATGGAAGCATCGGGAAACAGATCCTCAGATGACTCTATGGTATAAATACAGGGTACAGGTTCTGTAGGTGGGTAGCTTGAAAGGTCAAACCGCTTGCTGATAAACGGCTCCAAGCCTTTATATACCAGCAGCTTAGTCCCCTGGCTCTCCAGCTGACCATCTCTGACGGAAAACTGATTATAAAAATACGTCATATCCAGCCCGCTTACCTCGGACGACATGGAAAACCACTGGCGAAGCCCCTCATATATATCCTGACAGGTATCCAGAATATATGCCTCTGGAAAGCTTTTTAACGTATACCTGCCGGAGCATTCTTCAATACGGTCCATATCTGTCAGAGTCAGCTCCAGCCTTGCAATTGTCTGCCTGTGGCGCCGAATCTCCTTCTCCTCTTCCTGAACTCTCTTTTTTAAATGCTCCCGCATATTGGCGACGCTTTTATCGTCTTTTACAAAATCCCTGATTTCTTCCAGGCTGTCATTCATTTTCCTGCGGTAAACGATACACATCAGCCGGTAAATGTCATCCTCTGAAAAATATCTGTAGCCATTTTCCTTCTTCTGAGAACGGATCACGCCCTTTTTCTCGTAAAAACGCAGGGCATCCCGACTCATCCCCACAATGCGCGACACATCTCCGATGAGATACTCCTTTTTCTTCTCTGCCATTCTCCCATCCCCTGTCATTTTCTTATTTTAACGCTTTCTTAATGCATCTATCTTACCTGTAATTCCTTTGCCGGTCAATGGAGGGGGGATTATAATACAAAAGAGCCGGATCACTCCGGCTCTTTTCGCTTTTTATCCAATCAGCAGCGCATTCATAACCTCTTCTACCGTCTCAATCCGGTCTGAACGGAAGGCATTGCTTCCGCAGAACAGCAGGGCCGCATCTTCATCTCCTTCTGCGGCATTCACCAAAGCTCTGGTGATGCAGTAGGGAATGGTCTTTATATCGCAGTGCTCCAGACACTGGAAGCAGGATTTGATGGCAGGCCGTTCTCCTTCCTTAATCTTCTTTAAGAAGGGATTTAAAATGGCTCTTCCCGGCATACCCACAGGGCTCTGGGTGATGACAATATCTTCCTTTGAAGCCTCGATATAGGTCTGCTTATAGGCATCGGGGGCATCACACTCCTCAGTCGTCACAAAGCGGGTGGCAACCTGAACGCCCTCTGCTCCCAGCTCAAACTGGTGCTTTACATCCTCATGAGTGTAAATGCCTCCGGCAGTTACCACCGGGATATGAGTTTCATACTTATCCTCATAGCCCTTTACCACCTTCATGATGGCCTTTACTTCCTCGTCATAGGCAGCCTGGTTATAGCTTGTCTCCACATCTGTACTGTCAGCCCCGTACTGTGCCAGCTGCTCCTTTGTAAAGCCCAGATGGCCTCCTGCCAGAGGTCCTTCTACCACTACAAAATCAGGAACCCTGTGATACTTTCTGTCCCACATCTTACAGATCACCATAGCGGCCTTTGCAGTCGATACAATGGGAGCCAGCTTGGTACGGCGAAGGAACTTTTTGCCCATTGCCTTCATTTCCTCATAAGCTGCTTCTGCATATTCCGGCAAAGATACAGGAAGTCCGGCTCCCGATATAATGGCGTCGGCTCCTGCCTTCACGGCCTCCTTCACCCACATATCGTAGTGCTTTGTGGCTACCATAATGTTAAAGCCGATTGCTCCCTCAGGAGCAATTTCTCTGGCCTTTTTAAACTCATTACGGATCGCACGCAGATTGGCCTCAACGAAGTTCGTTTTAAAATCCGGCTCTCTGAAACCGATCTGAGCAGTGGAGATAAGCCCCATTCCGCCGGCCTTTGCCACGGCTCCGGCCAGACGGTGGAGGCTGATTCCAACCCCCATTCCACCCTGGATCACCGGTTTTTCTATTTTAAGATCACCAATTACCAATGGTTTGAAATTACTCATCACATTCTCCTAAATCTCTGATATCTGTGTTCTGCCAGTTCCTCTTCTGTCATAGCCTGATAGGCTTCAAAGAAGCCTGCCATGGCCTGATCCATAAATCCGGCAATACGGTACAGGGTATCTGTACTTGCGGGATCTTTTTCCGGAATAATCTTCTCGATCAGCCCCAGCTTCTTTAAATCTGCCGCTGTTACCTTCATGACCTCCGCTGCTTCAGGGGCCTTTTTGCTGTCCTTATAGAGAATGGAGGCAAAGCCTTCGGGAGACAGGATGGAGTAGATCGCATTTTCCAGCATCCATACCTCATCTGCCACAGCCATAGCCAAAGCGCCGCCGCTTCCGCCTTCTCCGATCACGATGGAAAGAATGGGAACCTTCAAATCTGACATTTCAAAGAGATTCCTTGCAATGGCTTCTCCCTGTCCTCTCTCCTCTGCCTCTAGGCCGCAGAAGGCTCCGGGAGTATCTACAAAGCAGACAATGGGACGCCCAAAGGCTTCCGCCTGCTTCATCAGGCGCAGGGCCTTGCGGTAGCCGTCCGGGGATGGCATACCAAAGTTGCGCTTAATATTGTCTTTGGTATTTTTTCCCTTCTGCTGACCGATTACCGTAACCGGCATCCCGTGGAACATGGCAATGCCGCCTACAATTGCGCCGTCATCCTTAAAATAACGGTCTCCATGAAATTCAATAAACTCGTCAAACACCGCATTGATATAGTCAAGAGCTGTGGGCCGGTCGGATCTTCTGGAAAGGAGAACCGTATCCCAGGCTGTCTTTTCATGGTGTTCTTCTGCCTTTGACTGATGCCGGGAAATTTCAGAACCGGTTTCATGCATTTTCTGCACCTGAACATCACCGCCTGAGCCTGCTCCTGACTCCAGAGCAGTCATACCGTGCTTTCTGTGCATATATAAGATCTGACCGATCACACGCTTCTGATCCTTTCTCTCCAGGATCATATCCACAAAACCGTGATCTAAGAGAAATTCTGCCCGCTGGAAGCCCTCAGGCAGCTTCTGACCGATGGTCTGCTCGATCACTCTGGGACCTGCAAAACCAATCAGGGCATGGGGTTCTGCGATAATGATATCACCCAGCATGGCAAAGCTTGCAGTCACTCCGCCTGTAGTTGGATCTGTGAGCACGCTGATAAAGAGCTGTCCGGCCTCATGGTGGCGCTTTAAGGCGGCGGAGGTCTTTGCCATCTGCATCAGAGAAACGATTCCCTCCTGCATTCTGGCGCCTCCGGAGCAGGCAAAAAGAATCACCGGAAGCTTCTCTCTGGTAGCCCGTTCTACAGCCTGGGTGATCTTTTCCCCTACCACATGGCCCATACTGCTCATGATGAACCGGGCGTCACAGACGCCGATGACAGCAGGATTTCCCTCAATCGTGGCCTTGCCTGTGACGATCGCCTCATTTAAACGGCTTTTTTCTCTGGCAGCAGCCACCTTTTTCTCATAATTAGGAAAATCCAGAGGGTTGGAAAAGGGCATATCCTGATTCCATTCCTCAAAGGTTCCCTCATCTGCAAGCATTTCAATCCGGCGGTATGCGTGAACGCGGAAATAGCCGTCGCATTTGGGGCAGACGTAATAATTGTTCACCACATCCTCCACATAGATCGGCTGCCCGCACTTATTGCACTTGCGCCACAATCCCTGAGGGATGGAGGGCTCTTCGCTGTCTCCGGCCTTGGGCCTGTAGATCGTATCAATCTTGGTATACGTTTTTTTGAACATATTACGCAGCATAAGGCTACTTCCTTTCTAATCTCTGATTATTTAACATACTCCGGAAAATATTTCTCGATAAATCCCGTATCCGTATCACCGCTTCGGAACGCTTCATTTTCCAGAATCTCATACTGGAAGTTGATATTCGTCTCAATTCCCTCGATAATCACCTCGCCAAGGGCGCTCTGCATCTTGGCAATGGCAGCTTCACGGTCTTTATCGTATACGATCAGCTTCATAAGCATGGAATCATAGTTTGCCGGAACCTTGTAGTCGCTGTAAATATGGGTATCTACCCGGACTCCGTTTCCTCCGGGAAGATGTACGGTCTGAATCCGTCCCGGACAGGGCATAAAATGCTTCTGCGGATTCTCGGCATTGATACGGCACTCAATGGCATGGCCGCGGATCTCTACCTGATCTTGAGTCACGCTTAAGGGCTCTCCGGCTGCAACGCGGATCTGCTCCTTGATCAGATCAAGGCCGGATACCATTTCCGTTACAGGATGCTCTACCTGAATACGGGTATTCATTTCCATAAAATAGAAATTCTTGTCCTTATCCAGAAGAAACTCTATGGTTCCCGCATTTTCATAGCCAACGGACTTTGCAGCCCGTACTGCTGTCTCTCCCATCTTTTTGCGAAGCTCCGGTGAAATAACGCTGCAGGGCGCTTCCTCTAAGACCTTCTGGTGGCGCCTCTGGATAGAGCAGTCTCTCTCTCCCAGATGAATTACATTTCCAAAGCGGTCTGCCATAATCTGAAATTCCACATGGCGGGGCTTTTCAATATATTTCTCAATATACATGGTATCGTCTGAAAATCCCTTTACAGACTCCAGCTGAGCCGCATTAAAATACTCGGTAAAGTCCTCTTCACTTCTGGAAATACGCATTCCCTTGCCGCCGCCACCGGAAGATGCCTTAATCATTACGGGAAAGCCGATTTCCTTTGCCATGGCAAGTCCGTCTTCCGCTGTGTATACAGCCTCCTTGCTTCCGGGAACTACGGGAACCCCGGCTTCAATCATGGTCTTTCTGGCTGCGGATTTATTTCCCATCCTGTTAATAATTTCTGCCGAAGGGCCAATAAAAGTGATATTGCATTTGCTGCACAGCTCTGCAAAACGGGCATTTTCAGAAAGAAAACCAAAGCCCGGATGAATCGCATCTGCCTTCATAGCTACGGTTGCAGCCAGAATCCGCTCCATATTCAGATAACTCTGACCGGAAGCAGCAGGGCCGATGCAGATGGCTTCGTCGGCTAAAAGGGTATGAAGGCAGTCTCTGTCTGCCTCAGAGTACACAGCTACCGTCTGAATCCCCATCTCACGGCAGGCGCGGATGATGCGGACTGCGATCTCACCTCTGTTTGCAATCAAAATCTTGTTAAACATTCTATTTCTCCCTATCAGCCAATCATAAAGGTCAGCTCTCCGGTAACAGCTACCTTTCCGTCTACCGTAGCTGTGGCCTTTCCGATGCCTACCGGTCCCTTCTGGCGGATAATCTCACACTCTAAGCGCAGACGGTCTCCCGGAACTACCTTGTGCTTGAATTTCAGTTTGTCAATGCCGCCGAAATATGCTGTTTTTCCCTTAAAGCCCTCCTGAGACAGAATGGCAACTGCTCCGGTCTGAGCCAGAGCTTCTACCATCAGAACTCCCGGCATAACGGGCTCCTGCGGAAAATGGCCTCTGAAAAAGGACTCGTCATATGTGATTGCCTTGTAGCCTACGGCTCTTACGCCGGGCTCCAGCTCCTCAATGCAGTCCACCAGCAGGAAGGGGTGGCGGTGGGGAATAATCTCCTGAATCTCTTTAATACCCATTAACATATCTTAATCCTCCTGATGTATGCCTTATTTAATGCGGAACAGTGGCTGTCCGTACTCTACCACATCCTCGTTGTTTACGAGGACTGCCTCTACTACGCCGTCATATTCGCTCTCAATCTCATTCATCAGCTTCATAGCCTCGATAATGCCGAGAGTCTGTCCCTTTTTCACTGTATCTCCCACTTTTACATATGGTTCTGCATCAGGAGAAGATGAACTGTAGAAGGTACCTACCAGCGGAGAGGTGATTACCTTATCAGAGCCGATATCTGTTCCTGCCTCTTTTGCGTCTGCGGGAGCGGCTGTCTGTGCTGCGGGTACACCTTCCGGAGCCTGTACGCCGGAAGCGGTCACTGCCTCATGGGCAGAAAGAACGTGAGCCGGGCCGGGAGCTGCAAATACTGCCGGGGCAGCCGGGGCGCCTACGGTTACGATCTTTGCCTCTTCCTTTTCCTTTTTCAGAGAAATCACCGTATCTCCCTGCTCCAGCTTAAAGCTGGTTAAACTGGAATCAGACACAGCCTGAACCAGTGTAAGGATTTCATCGATATTCATTTTCATGTCCTCCTGTTCCTTACTCTGTAAATTTCTTTACAATCAGGCTGGCATTGTGTCCGCCAAAGCCCAGTGAGTTGCTGATTGCATAATTTACATCCATTTCTACGCCGTCACCCTGAGTGTAATCCAGATCGCAGCCCTCGCCTGGCTCCTCAAGACCAAGAGTAGCATGAACATAACCGTCCTGAATGGATTTTACACAGGTAATGAACTCTACGCCGCCTGCTGCTCCCAGAAGATGACCGATCATAGACTTGGTAGAATTAATCTTCACCTTCTCTGCCTGATCCCCAAGAGCCAGACGAATCGCCTTTGTCTCAAAGAGGTCATTGTGATGGGTGCTGGTGCCGTGAGCATTGATATAATCTACCTGCTCCGGCATGATCTCTGCGTCCTTCATGGCAAATTCCATAGCCTTCGCAGCGCCGCTGCCGTCCTCAGCAGGGGAAGTGATATGGTATGCGTCGCAGGTAGCTCCGTAGCCCACTACCTCTGCCAGAATATTGGCTCCTCTGGCCTTTGCATGCTCCAGAGACTCTAACACAACCACACCTGCGCCTTCACCCATAACAAAGCCGTTTCTGTCCTTGTCAAAAGGAATGGAAGCACGCTTTGCGTCGTCTGTTGTATTTAAAGCAGTCAGAGCAGTAAAGCCTGCAATGCCAATGGGTGTAATGCTGGCCTCAGTTCCTCCGGCTACCATCACATCTGCCTCGCCGTACTGAATGGCGCGGAAGGCTTCTCCGATGGAGTGAGTACCGGTTGCACAGGCAGTCACCACGTTGATACATTTGCCCTTAAGTCCAAACTGGATCGCTACGTTTCCTGCTGCCATATTGCAGATCATCAGAGGAACCAGAAGAGGTTCTACACGGCTGGGGCCTTTTTCCAGAAGCTTCTTCTCACTGCGCTCCATAGCCTGAAGGGAACCGATACCGGAACCTACGCTGACGCCTACACGGAAAGGATCTTCCTTTTCCATGTCAATGCCGGACTGATCTAAAGCCTGCTTTGCCGCAGCTACAGCAAACTGGGAAAATGGCTCCATACGGCGGGCTGTCTTCGGCTCCATGTATGCCTTGGGATCAAAATCCTTTACCTGAGCTGCCAGCTTGCATTTGTAATCAGTTGTGTCAAAATAGGTAATGGGTGCAATACCCAGTGTCTTATCCTTTAAGGCCTGCCAGAAGCTCTCCACATCATTTCCGATGGGTGTAATGGCTCCCATGCCTGTTACTACTACTCTTGTCTTCATATGATCCGCTCCTTCTCTTTCCGGTCTGCAGTTACATGGCCATTCCGCCGTCTACGCTGATGACCTGTCCTGTGATGTATCTGGCGTCCTCAGATGCCAGAAATGCAACTGTATTGGCAATATCTTCTACTTCCCCGAAATTCTTCATGGGAATCTGCTCCATCAGAGCTTTTTTAATGTCATCCTTTAACACATCCGTCATCTCTGTGCGGATAAATCCGGGAGCAATGGCATTTACGGTAATACCACGGCTTGCCATCTCTCTTGCCACGCTCTTTGTGATTCCGATTACGCCTGCCTTTGCAGCGCAGTAATTGGCCTGTCCTGCATTTCCAAGCACACCGGATACAGATGAGATATTGATAATCCTTCCGGATCTCTGCTTTAACATCTGACGTGAGATGTGATGAATGCAGTTGAATACACCCTTTAAGTTGGTCTGGATCACTGCGTCAAAGTCTTCCTCAGACATTTTCATTACCAGGTTGTCTCTTGTGATGCCTGCATTATTTACAAGGATGTCCAGACGACCGTACTTTGCCACAATTCCGTCCAGCATTTCCTTGCTGCTGTTAAAGTCGGAAACATTGCACTGCACTGCCTCCGCGCTGCCTCCGGCCTCCCGGATCTCCTGTACTGCTTCCTCTGCCTTTGCAGCAGAACCGTTATAGTTTATGATCACTGTTGCGCCCTTTGCAGCCAGTGTTTTTGCGATCTGGCGGCCAATTCCGCGGCTTGCGCCCGTTACCAGTGCGATCTTTCCTTCCAGCATATTAATTCTCCTTTAAAGCTTCGATTACTTTGTCAATGTCTTCTAATTTCTCTATGTTCAGACTCTTTACACTGCGGTCAATCTTGCGCATAAAGCCTGTCAGCGTACGTCCCGGACCGATCTCAATAAAAGTATCCACACCGTCTGCCAGCATAGCCTCTACGCTCTGCTGCCATTTTACAGAAGAAGATACCTGACGGGTCAGAAGCTCCTTTACCGGAGCTGCCTCTGTCACATATTCTGCGGTCACGTTGGCAACATAAGGAATCTTTGGAGCATTTACTTCTACCTGAGAAAGCACCTCTCCCAGCTTCTCTCCGGCTCCTGTAAGCATACCGGAATGGAAGGGGCCGCTTACATTCAGCAAAATAGCTCTCTTGGCTCCTGCTGCCTTTAAACGCTCGCAGGCTTCCTCTACCGCTTCCTTTTTACCGGAAATAACTATCTGTCCCGGACAATTGTAATTGGCAATCCATACGCCTTCCATGGAAGAGGTAATTTCCTCAATCACAGACGCATCCAGAGCCAGAACAGCCGCCATGGCGCCTTCTCCTGCCGGAACCTCCTCCTGCATCAGGATACCTCTCTGGCGCACCGTTTTAATGGCGTCGTCCTCGCTCATCACGCCTGCTGCTGCCAGAGCGCAGTATTCTCCCAGGCTTAAACCTGCTGCCACATCGGGATGAATCCCTCTTTCTTCCAGCACCTTCATCATGGCAATACTGGTTGTTACCATAGCTGCCTGAGTATATTCCGTAATATCCAGACGGTCGTTGGGCTCAAAGCACAGCTGGGGAACAGAGAAGCCTAAAAGCTCAGAAGCTCTGTCAAATACCGTTCTTCCAGTCTCTGTCTGCTCATAAAAATCCTTTCCCATACCGCAGGTCTGTGCGCCCTGACCTGGGAAAATAAATGCGATCCTGCTCATTTTTTACTCCCTGTTTAAAAGTTTCTTTGCCTGCTCCATCATCTCGTCAATCATTTCCTTACAGGTCTGTTCCTTGGAAATCAGACCGGCGATCTGGCCTGCCATTACAGTACCGTTCATTACATCGCCTTCCTGTACTGCCTTGCGCAGGGAGCCCAGAGTCAGGTACTCCAGTTCCTCAAAGGACTTTCCTTCCTGCTCTAACTTTGTATACTCTCTTGTCATCTGATTTCTCAGGCCTCTTACCGGATGACCGTGGGTTCTTCCGGTTACTACCGAGTCAATATCCTTTGCCTTGATGATGCGCTGCTTATAGTTTTCATGTACAATGGATTCTTTTGCCACTACAAAGCGGGTTCCCATCTGAACAGCCTCTGCGCCCAGCATAAAGGCTGCTGCAATGCCTCTGCCGTCTCCGATACCGCCTGCCGCAATGACAGGAATAGAAACTGCGTCAACTACCTGAGGAACCAGAGTCATCGTCGTTTCCTCGCCAATATGACCGCCGGACTCCATACCCTCTGCCACCACTGCATCAGCCCCATATTTTTCCATACGGCGGGCCAGCGCTACAGAAGCCACTACAGGAATTACCTTAATACCTGCGTCCTTCCACATCTGCATATATTTCTCAGGATTTCCGGCTCCGGTGGTAACTACCTTAATGCCTTCCTCCACTACGACTCTTGCCACATCATCTGCATGAGGGCTTAAAAGCATTACATTTACACCAATAGGGCGGTCTGTGAGCGCTCTTGCCTTGCGGATCTCCTCACGAACGACCTCTCCCGGTGCGTTTGCCCCGCCGATCAGTCCCAGGCCGCCTGCTGCGGACACGCCTGCTGCCAGACTGTGCTCTGCCACCCAGGCCATACCGCCCTGGATGATGGGGTATTCAATTCCTAACATTTCTGTAATTCTTGTTTTCATTGTCTTCCTTCCAATAGAGGAAACAGCGTGCTTCAATCCATCCACACGCCGTCCCTCTCATTTGCTTATGCAATTTTACACTCTGGCCTTGAGGATCTTATGCCTCTACGCCGTGGTTCTTTAAGTACTCCATAACATCGCCAACTGTAGACATCTTCTCTAACTCCTCTGCAGGGATCTCTACAGAATACTCATCCTCTAAAGCCATTACCAGCTCAAAAAGATCCAGGGAATCAGCGCCCAGATCTTCCTTAAAAGAGGAAGCCTCGGTTACGGACTCAGCGTCTACGCTTAACTGCTCTGCAATAATTTCTTTCATCTTCTCTAACATGATCTTTGTCTCCTTTTGACATATTATTATTATATTACAATTTAAATATTTACCATTATATTCGTGAAATGTCTATGCCCTTTTTACGGGGCTTTACATTTTTTATTTATTTTTTTGCTTTTTAAAGCATTTTTACAGATTTACCACTCTAAAAGCAGCGCTCCCCAGGTAAGACCTGCCCCGAATCCTGATAACACAACCTTTTCTCCGCGCTTCAGCTTTCCCGCACGGTTCAGCTCATCTAAAAGGATGGGAACAGAGGCTCCGGATGTATTTCCATAGCGCTCCATATTGGCAGGGAACTTTCCTATATCAACCTTCAGGCGTTTTGCAATGGACTCGATGATGCGGTAATTGGCCTGATGGATAATGAAATGGTCAATATCTCCTGTCGTGCAGCCTGTTTCCTCCAGCACCTGGCTGATGCATTCGGGAACCTTCTTTACTGCAAACTTAAAGACCTCCTGACCGTCCATAGCCATATATCCAAGCTCCGGCTTCCTTCCCAGAAGGAAGTTTCCGTTAGAACGCGATCCACAGGTAAGAACCTCCCCCTTGGCTCCATTAGAATGCATATTTAATCCCAGAATACCGGTTTCCTCCGCTCTTACCACAGCCGCGCCAGCTCCATCTCCAAAAAGAACGCAGGTTCCACGGTCTGTCCAGTCAACCAGTTTACTGAGCACATCTGCTCCAATTACAAGAACCGTCCTGTATATTCCAGAGGAGATAAAGGCGTGAGCTGTACTGAGGGCAAATACAAAGCCGGTGCAGGCCGCGCTGATATCATAACAGGCCGCATGAACTGCTCCGATCTTTGCCTGTACCTCGCAGGCTCCATTGGGGAAGCAGGAATCCGGTGATGATGTAGCCAGAAGAATCAGGTCAATTTCCTCCGGTGAAATACCCGCCTGCTCAATGGCTCTGGCCGCTGCCTTTGCCGCCATATCAGACGTACTGTCCTCTGTGGCAATTCGTCTTTCCCTTATGCCTGTACGGCTGCGAATCCATTCATCATTTGTCTCAACAATCCTTGAAAGATCATCGTTTGTAACGATCTGTTCCGGCACATACGAGCCGGTTCCTATTATTCTGGTTGTCATTTTTATTTACCCGGCCCTGAATGAGCGGCTCAAAAGCCTCCGCTGCCCAAGGGCTGTACCTTCCTTTACTGAAATACTTTGAATCTCAAAGTAATACTACAAGATCATGTAGTCTTTGTCAAGTGATTTTAGCCGGAGAAAATATTCCGAATATTTACTAATTTATACCACAATTTACCAATTTAAACTTTTCCATTTATTGACTTTATTTCCGTATTTTGCTACCTTTAAGTTACAGAAGTCCATAATTTTATACCTACAAAGGAGGTCATGGGATGAAAACCACAGGAGTAATCCGTAAACTGGATGAGCTGGGCAGAATCACGCTTCCTATTGAATTAAGGAGAAGTCTTGACCTGGACGTCAAAGATGGACTTGAAATTACGGTTCAGGATGACTGCATTATCCTTAAAAAAGCAGAAAGCGCAGATATCTTTACCGGCAGTACCGAGGATCTGATTGAATACGAGGGAAAGAAGGTTTCCCGCAGTTCCGTTTTAGCTCTGGCAAAACTGGCCGGACTGAATGTAGCAGAAGCCTGATGGGCGGCTGCAGTCTTTAAAACCTATATAAAAATATCCCCCTGTGCACGCTGTATTGATATGCTCATGTATGCGCAGGGGGATGTTTTGTTATTATATAGAAAGCTTCCCCCGAATCGCCCTGTGATCATAGGAATCTCCCACTCCGTCTACCTGAGCGATGACGGGAACTCCGTACATCTGTGAAATAACCTGACCTGCTCCGCAGAAGGTATCGCCGTGACGCTGCATATTTCCGGATACAATCACGCCCTTTAAATGTTTGTGATTTTCTTCTAGAAAAGCAGCTACCACAGGCGGCATAACTCCTCTGCCATCGGTATAAGTAAAAAGGATGAAGTCCTGATCCATTGTTTCTGTGCCATCCTTTATCTTCATGGCCTCTAATCCAAGAATGTGAACCAGTTCCTCTACATTTCCGCTTCTTGAAGCATATACATATTCCATAAATCCTTAAAACCTCCTGCTCTGTTCCCTGTTTTTGATTCTGCGGCTTCGCAGATGGCCCTTCAGGCTGATAAAAAATCTCGCCATATGAGATGCAAGTATGATACCCAGGGCAATCGCTCCTGCCTCTGTAAGCACCAGCCCCGAGTAGGTTCCAAATTCTTCCTGATATCCCTGCACCAGATAGTACATAGTGTAGTAAAGCGCCTCTCCCGGAACCTCCGGTATAAGCATGGGAACCAGCAGAAGAATCACCGGGGTGCGCAGTATCCGGGCCAGAATCTCGCTTAAGGCCGCCACAAAAAGGCTGGCCGCCAGAAGACCGGCAAATATACTGCACCCCAATGCTCTGCATACAAGGTATACCGCCCAGCCTGCACCACTTCCAAGAGCAATCACAGCCAGCTTTCTGCCCCGAACGCCAAAAAGAACTGCAAAGCCAACAGAACCGATCATTCCGGTAATGGTCTGTACCACAGAAAAAATCATATCGCTCCTCCCCAAATGATAATCACAGCAAAGCCTACAGCTACTGCAACTGCCTTCAAAAGAGCCTCGCTCATATTGAGAAGTCCGCTGATCATATCTCCGTTTATCATATCTCTCAGAGAGTTGGTAAGCTGAAGCCCCGGAATTACCAGCATAATATCGCCAATCATGATCTTGTCCGGCTGTACGCCGATTCCTGCCTTTACCAGCAACAGTACGCATATGGCTGTTACCGCACTGCAGAACATATTCTGGATAATGCTATTCAGCCTTAAAACTGCACTTCCATGAAGCGTGGCATACAAAACAGCCCCTGAAATAGCCGCTGCTGCTCCATCCATCAGGGTACCTCCAAAAAATACAGACAGAGATGAGGCTATCATCATATGCATTCCCAGCTCCAGGCCCGTGGAAATCCTTTTTCCGTTTTTTATTGCATCAAGTTCGGCCTTTAATTCCTCAACCCCCACAGGATCAGCGCAGATTCTGCGGGACAGTTCATTTACCTCTGCCACCTTTTCAAGATCTGTATTTCTCGTTCGGATTCGTCTTGTCTGGGTAATGGTCCTTCCATCCGAAAGCATGGCTGTGACAATAATACTGGATGTTATGGTAAATACGTCAGCCCTCACAAAACCATAAGCCATGCACAGTCTGGTAATCGTATCCTCCACCCTGCTTACCTCTGCGCCATGCATGGCAAGCAGTTCTCCCGCATCCATAATCGCTGTCATAAAATATTTCATCCGGTCATACTCATTTTCCCCGAAAATCATTTCTCTGTTCATGTTTATACCATCCTCGGACAGCCCGTTTTCCTGTTACAGCAATCCCTGATACACGTCCCTTTTCGATATCCCCCGGTCCTTTGCAACTGCTTTCATTGCTTCTTTCTTATCCATCCCCTGAGCCAGATAATGCTCCATATGCTCTTCCAGCGTCAGAGCTTCCCAGGACTGCCTTGCTTCTTCCTGAATTTCCTGAACAGAACGGCCCCGGATCACGATTACGCACTCGCCCTTAGGTTCTTCCTCCTCATATACAGTCAGAGCCTCCGTAAATGACGTTCTCCAGGCACTTTCAAACCGCTTTGTCAGCTCTCGGCAGATCGTAATATCCCTGTCTCCCATTGCCTCGTACAGATCCTTAAGGGTACTCTTTAAATGGTGGGGCGCTTCATACAAGATAATGGTTCTGGTTTCATTTTTCAGTTCTTCCAAAATCCTCTGGCGCTCCTTTTTATCGCTCTTTTCCGCAGGCAGAAAAGCCTCAAAGCAGAACCGCCTGGTGGGAAGACCCGACATGGTAAGAGCCGTAATACAGGCAGCCGGCCCCGGAAGAGAGGTCACTGCAATCCCGGCCTCATGGCACTGACGTACCAGCTCTTCTCCAGGATCGGAAATACCCGGTGTTCCCGCATCTGTAATCAGGGCAATATTTACCCCTTCCTTTAGCTTTTCCACCAGATATTTTGCCTTGTCTACCTTATTGTATTCGTGATAGCTGGTCATAGGCGTCTTTATCCCCAGATGATTTAACAGCTTAATGCTGTGACGGGTATCCTCTGCTGCAATCAGATCTGCCTCTTCCAGCGTCCGCACAACCCGATAGGTGATATCCTCCAGATTTCCAATAGGCGTTGCACACAAATATAATATTCCTGCCATGGTTCCAGCTCCTTTCAGTACCCGTAGGTAGTCCGTATTTCTTCGGAATATTCTCCGTTTTCGTCAAATACAATCACCGGCGCCTCTGCTTTTAAGAGAGCGCCGCCGCCGCGGACCGCCTCAATCAGCACCATATTGGCCTCCCTGTCCCTGTATGGATGGACAAACTTCATTCGCTTGGGCTCCAGACCGTGATTTTTCATGGTCTGGATAATTTCAATCAGCCGTCTTGGCCTGTGAACCATATAAAAACGGCCCCCCGGACGCAGCAGACGGGTTCCCTCCCTCACCACGTCCTCCAATGTACAGAGTACCTCATGGCGGGCGATGGCCTTGGCGTCTCCGGGATTTTTGATGCCGTGAGCGTCATTCATATAGGGCGGATTGCTGGTCACTACATCAAAAGAAGCCCGGGCAAAGAGCATCCCGGCCTCCTTTATGTCGCCTGTTACAATATCCACCTTTCCCTCCAGCCGGTTATATGCCACGCTTCTGCGGGCCATATCTGCGGATTCCTCCTGGATTTCCAATCCTGTAAAATGTTCTCCCTCCGTTTTGGCGCTTAAAAGAATAGGGATAATCCCGGTTCCTGTTCCCAGATCCAGAACCCGTTCCCCCTTCTTTACCGCCGCAAAGCCTGAGAGCAACACCGCATCCATTCCAAAGCAGAACGCTCCCTTTCTCTGGATGATCCCATAATGATTCCTCTGCAGGTCATCAATCCGTTCATCGTCCCGCAGGCGGATTCCGCCTGCTTCCGTCCAGGTATGCTCTTTATTTATCATTGAGCTTTGACTTTCCTTCCTTTTTCTCCAGTGCTTCCAGTTTTTTCAGCTCCGTATCCGAATTTCCGCCGTCTTTAGCAGGGCGCTCCCCGTTTTTGCCCTTTTTCTTTCTGGGCTTAAACTTCAGCTCCTCTACCCTGTACTCACGAATCTCCTTCTCATCCCGGTCAACAACCACCACAACCTTTACAAGCTGACGCAGCACATTGACGCTGTGTACCTCTCCCTTTAAGCCGTCTGACGTTGTCACATAATCTCCAATCGCCGGAAGCCTGCTGTTTAACACCTCGTAGGTTTCTTCCTCATTTTTCAGGCAGCACATAAGACGGCCGCAGACACCTGAAATCTTGGTGGGATTTAAGGAAAGATTCTGCTCCTTTGCCATCTTGATTGATACGGGAATAAACTCGGACAGATAGGAATGGCAGCACAGGGGCCTTCCACAGATTCCGATTCCGCCCATGATCTTTGTTTCATCCCTCACGCCTACCTGACGCAGCTCGATTCTGGTCTTAAATACACTTGCCAGATCCTTTACAAGCTCTCTGAAATCAATCCTTCCATCTGCTGTAAAATAAAACAGCACCTTGTTGTTGTCAAAGGTATATTCTGCATCAATCAATTTCATCTCAAGCTTGTGCTTGCGGATCTTCTCCTGACAGATTTTAAACGCCTCTTTTTCCTTTTCCTTATTCCGGGTTTCCACTGCCCGGTCCTCGTCTGTAGCCATACGGATCACCGGCTTTAACGGCGGAACCACTTTTCCTTCCTCTACCTCCCGGTTTCCAAGCACTACATAACCGTATTCAATGCCCCTTGCCGTTTCAACGATCACATGATCGCCGGTTTTTATATCGCGGCCCGCCGGGTCAAAATAGTAAATTTTTCCTGCGGTCCGAAAACGAACGCCGATAACTGTCAACATAAATTCTCCTTTATACTGTATTTGCTGTCACTTTCAGTTTTCCTTCATCACAAGGAGCATAAGCTCCATCACAAGCTCCATATTTACATTGGCATCCAGACGTACTCTGGCCTTATCAATGGCTGCCAGTATCCGTTCCATCCCCTCATATCCGCTTAAAGCTGCGATCTGTTTTACAGTAGAAAACTCATCTTTAAAGATCAGAAGATTAATATCCTTTGTAGTCTTATACATCAGAATATCTCTGTACCACATCTGCATAAAATCCAGACAGTCATGAAGCTCCAGATTGTCCTCCTTTAATTTGCGGATATAATTTAACAGTTCAGAAATATCCATATCCTTTAAGTGCTTTAAAAGATGAAGGATTTCCTCATACATGAGCTTAAACTCCTCCGAATCCGCCAGATGAATAGCCTTTCCCAGATTTCCTCTGGCAAAGGCAGCATAGATCTCAGCCTGGGACTCTTCCACCTTTAATGACTGTATCAGATATTCCTTTACCACCGAATCACGCAGGGGCTTAAGCTTCAGCTGTACGCACCTGGAAAGAATGGTGGGAAGGAAGGCGTCCGGATTCGTAGTAAGAAGCAGAATCACTGCATAGGAGGGCGGCTCTTCAATGGTTTTAAGAAGGGCATTCTGAGCCTGAACCGTCATTTTTTCCGCTTCATCTACAATGTAAATCTTATAATAGCTGCTGTAGGGCCGGACCATAATCGTATTATTAATCTGTTCCCTGATATCATCCACGCCAATACTGGCAGGTTTTTCATGGGTCACATAGATCAGATCCGGATGATTGCCCGAAAGCACCTGCTTACAGGCATGGCACTGCATACAGGGCTCCTGTTTTCCCTTTTCACACAAAAGGCTCAGCGCAAAGGCATTTGCAAGGGATTTACGTCCCATTCCCGCTTCACCGCTGAGTATATACGCATGAGAGACCTTCCCTGTTTCCACTGCATTTTTAAAATGCTCTTTAATCTGCTCATGTCCCAGAATATCCTTAAAAACCAGCATCTGCCATACCCCCTTTGGTTGCTTTTTATGCTTTAACCAGTATAGCATAACTTAATTTTGATGTATAGCCTTTTAATATGGCAAAAAGCCTGTACAGGCCGCACTTCTCTGCAGCCTGCACAGACTTTCCGACTGTTTTTATTAAATTCAAATTATGCCAGATATTTCTTCAGAACGTTTCTGACAGCGCCCGGTCCGGCAATTTCTTCTAAGAACATCTCTTCAATCCGCTCTCCGATACCGGCTTCATAAAGATCAATACCAAAAATATTTGCGTTTGATAAAATGCTCTTTAACTGACCGGTATAGGTCTCCGGCTTTCCTACCACAATTCCCTCCAGCTGCTTTGTCAGTTCAGGAACCATAGGGTCGGCAGACAGCTCAAATGCCTTGCCTTCATCATCTACTGCCAGAAGGTAACGGCACCAGCCTGCGATTGCCAGAGGAATTGCAGTCAGCTTCTTCGCATCGCCGTACTGCGCTACATAAGATTTGATTGTCTCGCCATAGCGGATACCTACCTTCTGGGATGTATCAGTTGCGATACGCTGAGGTGTATCAGGCATAAATGGATTCGGAATTCTTACCTGAATTACTTCATTTACAAAATCTACAGGAGAAAGAATGCCCGGATCTGTAACAACCGGCATACCCTCTACAGGACCGATCTGATGTACAAGCTTATTCAGCTGCTCATCCTTCATCTCATCTGCAATCAGGTCATATCCCAGTACGCAGCCATAAACGGCAAGAGCGGTATGGAGCGGATTCAGACAGGTTGTTACCTTCATACGCTCTACCTTATTTACCGTATCACGGTCTGTCATATATACGCCGGCCTTCTCAAGAGCAGGTCTTCCATTGGGGAATTTATCCTCGATAACCAGATACTGGGGTCCCTCTGCATTGACAAAAGGAGCAATGTAGGTCTTTTTGGAAGTAATAACCGGAGCCATATCCTCAATTCCGGCCTTTTCCAGCTCCTGGCATACAGAGTCAGCAGGTCTTGGGGTAATTTTATCAATCATGGACCATGGGAAGGAAACCTGTGCCTCATCTGTGATGTAGGCTACAAAATCATCCTCTACAAAGCCCTTTTTGCTCCACTCTTTTGCCATGGTTACGATAGAGCTCTGGAGCTTCTCGCCATTATGAGAGCAGTTATCCATGGAAACCACTGCCAGAGGATACTTTCCTGCCTTATAGCGCTCATAAAGCAGAGCGCACACAACTGCCATGGCAGAACCTGCCTTCTCCGGTCCGTTATCAATATCAGCCTGAATGAACGGGAAATAAGAGCCGTCTGCTCCCTTTAATGCATATCCCTTTTCTGTAATGGTAAAGGAAATCATCTGCAGGCCGGGATTTACAAAAATCTCTTTCAGGCGGTTCCACTGGGATGCGTCGTTAGACTGTGCCTTGATAGCCTCTGTTAAGGAACCCAGCACTCTCTTATCGGTTGAACCGTCAGCCTTTAAGGTTACTGCCAGAACCAGATTGTCATAGGGTGCATAAATCTTGTCAACAACGTCAAAATCGAAGGTTTCAACACAGGTAATTCCCTTTGAAGCTTCGCCATTTGCAATTAAAGTATCTGCAATGCCGCCGATAAAGATACGGAAGATATTTCCGGCTCCAAAATGAACCCAGACCGGAGACTTCTTTGTTTCTTCTGCAACTGCTGCAATGTCATATGCAGGAAGAGCGACTCCCGCTTTCTCCCACTGTTCTTTTTCTTTTAAGCCGTTTAATGTTAATTTCATTCTTAACCCCTCTTTGCGTTCTTGTCAATTGCTTCCCAAAGACCCTGAAGATAGCAGGCTCCCAACGCTCTGTCATACAGACCATATCCCGGCATAGCAACCTCTCCCCAGATCATTCTTCCGTGGTCAGGACGGATGCAGCCGTCAAATCCGGTGTCGTATAAGGTCTTCATGATCTCATACATATCCTTGGAGCCGTCAGAGGACAGGTGAGCAGCCTCCTCGAAATCTCTGTCGCTGTTATACTTTACATTTCTTACATGGGCAAATGGAATTCTGCCCTTTGCCATACGGATAATCTCACAGATATCATTTTCAGGATTGGAACCCAGAGAACCTGTACACAGAGTTAAGCCGTTGTATGGCTTGTCCACTGCCTTTAACAGACGCTCGATTGTCTCCTTATTTCTCACGATTCTTGGAAGTCCGAAAATAGGCCATGCCGGATCATCCTGATGAATTCCCATATGGATGTCGTATTTCTCACATACCGGGCCGATTGCCTCCAGGAAATATACCAGATTGTTAAACAGTTTCTCTGAATCTACATCTTTATATGCATCAAATAATGCTTTCAGCTTTTCAAGACGCTCTGGCTCCCAGCCTGGCATTACAAAGCCGTTGGACATCTTTTCAATGGACTCTCTCATATGCTCAGGATCAATCTGGTCAATCACATCCTGATTATATGCAAGCACGGTAGAGCCGTCGGGTCTTTTTCTGGCAAGATCAGAACGGGTCCAGTCAAATACAGGCATAAAGTTGTAGCATACCATATGAATGCCTGCTTTTCCCAGATTCTCAAGGGTTGTAATATAGTTCTTAATGTGCTCGTCACGCTTTTCAGTTCCGATCTTAATATCATCAGAAACATTTACGGATTCAATACCCATAATAGACAGGCCGGCATCCTCAACCGTCTTCTTTAACTCTGCGATCTCTGCCTCTTCCCATACCTCTCCGGGCATCTTTCCCATAAGAGTTGTGATAACTCCCTTTACTCCGGGGATCTGACGGATCTGCTCCAGAGTTACACTGTCATAGCCTGGTCCATACCAACGTAATGTCATGTTCATAATGTTCTACCTCCATATATTTAATTTTGTTGCTTCATCATTTTGGGCCTGATAACGCTCTTACTTGTATGGTAGTATAAAATTGCAAATTGTTCAATATGTAATTTTTTATAAAAATTGACCATCTGATTTATTTATTCTGTACATATTATTTTTTATACCTCTCATATATTGACTTTTGTCCCGTTGAGTTTTAGTATAGGTAGTATGTAAGTTGTTCAATAAAACCCGTTATCGGCAAAAGGAGTGTGTATTTTAATGAAAGCTGTACAAATTGTAAAGCCTGAGGATCTGAGAGTAATTGATATTGAAAAGCCTGTTATTGACGAAAAAAACAATGTTCTTGTAAAAATGACTGCAGCCGGTATCTGCGGTTCTGACATGGGAATCTACCATGGTACCAATGCCGCAGCCACCTATCCCCGGATCATCGGCCACGAGATGGTCGGACGTGTGGATCAGGTTGGCCCAAATGTTAAAAACCTGAAGGTTGGCGACCGTGTAATTATCAACCAGGTAACCAGCTGCGGCCACTGCTATCCCTGCCGCATGGGCCGCGGAAACGTATGCGACCATCTGGCAATCCGCGGCGTCCATATTGACGGCGGTTACCGGGAATTTATGGCTGTTCCTGAAAGCGACTGCTATATTTTACCGGATTCCCTGTCTGATACAGACGCTATTATGATCGAGCCTACTACCATCGGAATCCAGTCCTGTACACGGGCTCAGCTTGAAAAGGATGATATGCTGCTGATTTATGGGTCCGGAGCACTGGGAAGCACCATATTAAAGGTAGCCCGCCTTCTCTGCGACCATATCATTGTAGCAGATATTATGGATGACAAACTGGAAATCGCCAGACAGAACGGCGCTAAATATACAATCAATCCACTGAAAGAGGATCTCACAGAAAAAATCAAGGAATATACCGAGGGCCACGGAAGCACCGTTTCCATCGATTCCGCCTGCACTAAGGATTCTCTCATTACGCTTTTAAAAGCAACAGGAAATGCCGGCCGCGTAATTACCATGGGCTTTTCCGTAGCTCCTACCGAGGTAAATCAGTTCCTGATCACCTCCAAGGAACTGGATGTCCGGGGCTCCAGACTTCAGAATAAGATGTTCGGCAAAGCCATTGAACTGATCAACGAGGGCAAGCTGGATCTGAACGGCACCGTTTCACATACATTCCCGCTGATCCGTGCTCAGGAAGCATTTGACTTTAACGACAGCCATGATCCGTCTATCCGCAAGATTGCCCTTACCTTTGACTTCTAATTATCACGTTTAAAGAAGGGATACATCATGAAACTTTTAGAACGGCGGCCTTCTGAAAAGGCTCGTTCCTATGCCATACGCGTACTTCTCCACAACATCACTGCCCTGGAGCTTCCTCCGGGCAGCTCTGTCAGCGAAAACGAAGTATCTTCTGTCATGAACATATCCCGAACTCCCGTGCGGGAAGCCCTTATTGAGCTTTCCCGCATGGATCTTGTAGATATTCTTCCCAAACGGGGCAGTTTTATTTCCAAAATCGATTATGGACTGATTGAAGAATCTCGTTTTATGCGTCTCGTACTTGAAACAGCGATTGTAAAGCTTGCATGCGAGCAGGGAATTTCACCCTCCTATATGGAGCAGCTGGAGGAGAACCTCAGGCAGGAATCCTCACTGTCCAATTCACAGGACTTTTCCGTCCAACTGGAGCTTGACAACCGCTTCCATCAGCTTCTTTTTGAATCTGTGGGCAAATCCCGCACCTTTGACGTCATCTATTCCCAAATGATCCATTTTGACCGCCTTCGGATTCTGTCCTTAAAATCCTGGCAGGATGCACGGGTAGTGAAGGACCATCAGAATATTCTGTATGCCATCAGCCAAAAGGACTCTGAACTGGCGGAAATGCTTATCACCCGCCATTTAACCCGGTTTCAAATCGAAAAAACAGAGCTGACCAAACGATATCCTGATTATTTTGTGCTTTAATACAGCATAAAGAATGCCGTTCAATCATCAGTTTTTGATGACGAACGGCATTCTTTTCTCCTCAATTTATATCTGCCAGTTTTTAAACAGACTTATCTACTTTTACAACTACCTTCATGTAATTTCCAGGATTCTTTTCAATGTCCCTGATTGTATCAGGCGCCTCATCCAGAGAAATTGTCTTTGTCAAAATCTTTGCCACATCTACCTTCTTTGTATAGATCAGCTCGATTGCTTCTTCAAATTCTCCTGCACTTGTACGCGCTCCGCGAATATCAATTTCCTTACGTGTTATGATATCGGTAGGAATTGAGGTCTCTCTTGGCGGCCAGCCGGTAAGAGTGATTCTTCCCGCATTGCTGACAAGGTCAAGACTGGAACGAATTGCGGCATTGGACCCGCTGCACTCCATAACCTGCTGTGCCATCATTCCTCCGGTAATTTCACTTACTCTGACAGCTGCATCTTCTTCTCCGGAATTAATTACATACTCAATACCAAGCTCTTTTGCAAAGTCCAGACGCTCCTGTACAAGATCCAGAAGAATTGCATGTGCACCGTAAGCCTGCGCAATCATACCTGCCAAAAGGCCAATGGGACCTGCTCCGATAATCGCGCAGTACTCTCCTGCCTTTAATCCTCCTCTGTGGATTCCGTGAAGAGAAATAGTCAGAGGCTCTGCCATTGCAGCATCTGTCCAGTCCATATCCTCCGGCATTTTCACTAACATATCTGCCGGATGGCAGAAGTACTCCGCCATTCCGCCGTCAATATGTACGCCCAGCACCTTAAGGCTTGTACAGCAGTTTGTACGTCCGATGGAACATGGATAGCACTCTCCACAATAAATATAAGGATCTACAATAACTTTATCGCCCGGCTTTAATCCCTTTGGATTATCTGCTGGGATTTCCTCTACAATACCAGCCAGCTCATGTCCAATGATTCTGGGATAGGATACCAGCGTATTAGTTCCGCGGAAAGCTCCTATATCGCTTCCGCAGATACCAGCTGTAACAATGCGGATCAGCGCCTCACCCGGCCCCGGAACAGGCTTTTCCAGCTCTACGCAGTCTACATTTCTGGGCTCTGCCAGTTTAATTCCTTTCATCTTTTCTCCTCCATTATTAAAGCGCAACCTTTACAACTACCTTTTTAACGAAGCATGGCCCGCCAGCCTGGCATCTTGGCTTATGAGCATCTTCAGGAGCAACAATGATCAGATCGCCCTCTTCCAGAAGAACGGTTCCGCTCAATTCCGGCTCCTCGTAGAAAATCAGGTCATTTTCCTCGATGCGTTCCTTTACTGCAAGACCCTCTCTCTTGCAGATGCCAAACTGCTCCTTTCCCTTTGCAACGTACTGAATATCAAAGTACTTCTCATGGGTTTCAAAAAAGCCTGTCTCTGCCGGAATCGTAGTATATTCCTGAATATTAGCCACTACTGTGTCACCCATGATCGGATAACTTCCCACTGGCAGCGCGTTGATATCCGTCTCTGCCAGCCACTTATAGGCACAGGTAAATTTCTCTTCCAGATAATTATACTTCTCTGCAATACTTATATTTGAAAAAAACATAATCCTTTCCTCCTGTTCGTTATTTGCTCGCTATATCCGTCGTGGACATATCCCCCGACGCCAAAGCACACAGCTGCTTCCAGATTGCCTCATCTACATGGATACCGTTTTTCATGCTCTCTTCCCGTACAGCAGCAGCCCGCTGTCCCGGATAGCTTACATGACCGCCTTCCCGCTCAGGATGAGCCTTATGAACCGCTTCGATTCTACGGTTTAACATGGCCTGTATCTCTTCTTTTGAACCAAACAGATAAGGATCATAGGCAATAAAAATCTGACAGCAGTTTGTACAGCTTCCTTTTGCCTGTATATCCATGTCTGTTCCGCTCATTCCATTAGCCATAAGAGCCGCGGCCATATCAAGGGCAAGGGCCATTCCGCTTCCCTTCCAGTATCCCATGGGCAGCCCCCGCATGGTTTCCTCTATGGCGCCCGGATCGCAGGTCAGATTTCCATCCTTATCAAATCCTCCCGGATAGGGAAGCTGCTTTCCTGCCAGACGGTATACGCCCAGCTTTCCATATGCATACAGGCTCAGGGCCATATCAAGGACAACCGGGCCATCCTCTCTTGGGATCGCCATACAGAAAGGGTTGTTCCCCACACTGCGCTTATCGCTTCCCCACAATGGCATACAGCTTTCCGCATTAATCCAGCTCATACCCATAAAGCCTGCTTCTGCCATTCTCCATACATAGGTTGCGCCTCTCATCCAGTGAGTGGTATTTTTTAAAGCAACGCAGCCAATTCCGTGCGTTTTCGCCAGCTCTATGGCTCTGTCTGAGCAAAAGAGCGCATTTGTAATGCCAATTCCCAGCTGTCCGTCGTAGTTTTCTACTGCGCCCTTTGCTCCGACAAGCCGAGGCTCGCCTTTAATGTTGACCCATCCCTTTTGAACATATTCCACAAATCTGGGAATGCGGTTCAGTCCATGGCTTTCTACCCCATCAGCACTGGACTGAATATGAATGGATGCGCAGATCTCCGCCTTCTCCTCTGTAAGCCCCAGATTCAGGAAAATCTGCTTTACATCCTTTTTTAACTTATCATAAGGAATACGAACCCCCATAGCTTATCCCCGCTTTACTTGCTTGCAATATCCTTTGTTTCCATATTTCCTGCAGCCAGAGCGCAGATCTGCTCCCAGATAGCCTCATCTACAGAAACTCCGTCCTTCATGCTCTTTTCACGAGTGGCGATTGTTCTCTGTCCGGGACAGGTCACGTGGCCGCCTTCACGCTCCGGATGAGCTGCATTTGCAGCTGCAACACGCTTATTGAGCATGGACTGGATCTCTTCCTTTGTTCCAAAAAGATATGGATCATATGCGATAAAGATCTGGCAGCATCCAGTACAGCTTCCCTGGTTCGCATTGTCCATATCGGTTCCGCACTTGCCGTTTGCCATAAGAGCTGCTGCCATATCCAGTGCAAGGGCCATACCGCTTCCCTTCCAGTATCCGGTAGGAAGAATTCTCTTGCTGTCCTCAATGGCTCCGGGATCGCTGGTCAGATTTCCCTTTTTATCAAAACCGCCCGGATAAGGAAGCTGCTTTCCTGCCAGACGGTATACGCCCAGCTTTCCATATGC
>CAUCBQ010000002.1 GCA_958441075.1 uncultured Clostridiaceae bacterium
TGCCAAACTAATCCTTTCAGAGATTCGTCTATTTTTAGAAGATTCTCCATGCACAGATAAAGTTATTTCTCCACCACTGGCTTAAGCTTCTGTGTACTACGCGGCCGTTACTGGAGGATGCATCGATTACGGTTCCGCCTCCTGCCGCAATACCTACATGGCCTTTTACCACTACTATATCACCGGCCTGAATATCATTAAAGTTGGAAATCTTCGTATAACGCCCCACACTGCGCCATCCGGAAGATGTAAGGTAGCTCTGACGAACACCGGCCTGATTGAGACACCAGTATACAAATCCGGAGCAGTCAAAGGCATTAGGCCCTTTGGCCCCCCATACATATGGGCTTCCGATCTTGGATGAAGCCGCGGAAATCAGTGCGGATACGCCGGAACCGGAAGGAGCCTTCGGTGCAGAAGAGGAACCGCCCTGGCTGCCGTTATTCCCCGCCGGCTTCTTGTTACCGCTGTTTCCTCCCGTACCTCCGCCTCCGGTCTGTCCTGAGCTTCCGCCGCTTGAGGCTGGCGCCGGACGTCTTACATTGTCGCTGGTAAGCTTTGTCATAGTCTGTATGCCTACCTGTCCGTCAACTGACAATCCGTTGCGATCCTGGAAATTCTTAACCGCCTGCTCTGTTACCTCGCCGTAATAACCGGTCACATGAGAAGAGCTTAAATAGCCGTGTTTATTTAAAAGCTGCTGAACTCTGGTAATAGCCTCTCCCTGCTCACCCAGCATCATACCGTTCGGACGGGCTGCCGGATCATTTAATGCAATACGGGTCGATGGGCCCAGATAACCGTCTACCACCTGGTCATTTCTGGCCTGGAACTGCTTTACAGCAACCACTGTATCCTGTCCATAGGCGCCGTCCGGCGTAGTTGTCAGGTACCCCAATTCCTTCAGGCGCTGCTGGCTGGCTAACACCACCTCGCTCTTTTCACCATAAGACAGGAAGTTGGGGCGGATTTCGTCACTGTACAGAAGATTATATGTTTTCTGCCCTACCTTGCCGTCCGGATTTAATCCATTGACCTCCTGAAGCTTAATAACTGCAGCTTCCGTAGAATCTCCGAAATTACCCGTTATCTGATCTGACTTTGCCAGATAGCCCAGCTCATAAAGACGCTGCTGGATTCTCTGGATATCATCACCCTGAGTCCCCTTGGAAACTGCATAATACCTGGCATCCTCATCCATCAGAGCATCCCAGGTGGCATCTCCCACGATACCGTCCTGAGGCATCTCGTTCTGTCTCTGGAAATGTTTTACAGCCTGAAGAGTTACCTGGCCAAAATAGTCTGTAGGCTCATCATTATCCATAAAACCCAGATCCATCAGACGCTGCTGAAGCTTCTTTACGATCTCATGTCGGATACCTTCCCTAAGGTATTCCGGAACCGGTTCCGCATTCTCCGGAAGCTCCACATCATCCAGATCCGGCAGAATCTGACTGCTTAAATTCAGGGGTGCAATCGCCTCTGTCTCCTCCTGGGTTTCTGCCTCCCGGGCCTGGGCCTGTGCCGGCGTAGCTGATGTCCCCTTTGCTGCCTGATCCCCGCAGCCTCCCAGTGTAAGAGAGGCTGCCAGAGCCCCTGAGGCCAGGGCATATGTAAGATATGTTCTGTATCTAACTCTTTGGTTCATGAAATTGTTTTTGATCCTTCCTTTGTATGACTCAGCCGGAAATACGGCCGGGTTTGGGGGTATATGTCAGTATATGATATCCAGTTTCTCCGCGCTGCATACTCCTGCAGGCAAGCTTGTGCCGGAACCCTGACTTTGAAACTCTGGTATCATATTATCATATTCCCATATAAATGGCGAGGTTTTTTTATGGAATAAGCCCGCCGGACCTCTGGGGATGGCCTGCTGCATTCCTGTTTTTTCCTCCTCTTTTAAATGGTTTCCGCTTAAAAAACGGCACTCTGGCTGCCGCAGCCTCAGCCTGTCCGCTCTTCTGGAAGGAACGGATTACCTCGTCCAGCTGACGAAACCGTTCCTCCTCCTTTCGATCCGATGACTGGAGTAAAAGTTCCATTTCACCAGATAATTTTTCATTTACAAGGCAGCTGATATCCTGACTGAGCTTCTCATTGTTTACCTCTAAAGCCCGTCCGATAATCAGGTTCATAATCTGTTGGAACTGAGCCATCCGTTCCTCCATGGAAACAGCCGGAATATGTTCCGTCTGGACCGGTCTGAGTGCCGCCAGACGTTCCTCTTCCTTAAGCCCTCTTAATGCCGCGTCCATATCCTGCTCCAGCAGCTCATCTGTCAGCTGCCCCCCATTTTCTCCGTCCTTATTCAGAACCTGATTTAAAGCATGCTTGATGGCCTTCAGCTGATATCCCTTTTCCTTTAAGCTCTTTACCTGCTTAAACATACGGATATGCAGATCTGTATAATACCTGTGTCCCATCTCATTTCTGGGAATATCCAGTTCCAGTTCCTCTTCCCAGTACCTTAATACATGGGCCTCCACATCCACCTTTCTGGACGCGTCCGATATAAGATAATGTACCTCATCCATAACTGTTCTCTCCTTCACACCACTTAATGTAAAGATCCTCCGCCGTGACCTGAGCGGTCCGGTTTGACCTTACTTTTAATGTATGCGTTGAGAACTTCTATTATGACTGAATTTTTAACCCTCGGAATTTCCTCCCTGAGGCCGGGCCGCATTTACAAACTTCGTATACTCCGGCTTCCAGATCAGATTCACCGTTCCGATAGGGCCGTTACGCTGCTTTGCAATAATAACCTCAGCCTCATTGGGATGTTCGGTATCTTTATTGTAATAATCATCACGGTATAAAAACATTACCACATCCGCATCCTGCTCAATGGCTCCCGACTCTCGAAGGTCAGAAAGCATGGGACGGTGATCTGTACGGGTCTCGCAGGCGCGGGACAGCTGGGAAAGAGCAATTACAGGTGCATGAAGCTCTCTGGCAATGGCTTTTAAAGAACGGGAAATCTCGGAAATCTCCTGCTGCCGATTGTCATTTCCGCCCTTTTTGCTTCCGCTCATAAGCTGCAGATAGTCTATAATAACAAGGCTTAAGCCATGCTCCAGCTTCATCTTCCTGCACTTGGAACGAAGCTCAGTAATAGAGATACCCGGCGTATCGTCAATAATCAGCTTGGAATTTCCGATCACTCCTACGCCTTCCACTACTGCATCCCAGTCTGCATCGGTAAGGGTACCCGTACGCAGCTTCTGAGAATCTACATTTGATTCCATGGAAAGCATACGGTTAACCAGCTGTTCCTTTGACATCTCCAGACTGAATACCATACAGGGCAGGTTTTTACGTACAGACACATAGTCAACCACATTCAATACAAACGCCGTCTTTCCCATAGAGGGACGGGCTGCAATCAGTATAAAATCCGATGGCTGAAAGCCGGACAGCTTATAGTCCAGGTCAATAAAGCCCGATGGAATACCTGTAACCGTTCCCTGATTGCGGTAGGCGTCCTCGATCTTTTCCAGCACATTGATGGCAACCTGCCTGATGGGCACAAACTCCTGTCCACCTTTATTCTGAAGAAGATCAAATACAGACTTCTCTGTATCTGCCAGAATATTTTCCAAAGGCTCCTTTCCCGCATAGCAGGCGCCTGCAATCTCCTCTGCCGTCTTAATCAGACGGCGCATCATCGCCTTTTCACTCACAATATTGGCATAGGATTTTACATTCGCCGAGGTAGGCACTATGGTAATAATATCCCGGACAAAATCCAGACTGCTGACCTCCGGAGGCACATCCTTTTCCTTCAGCCGATCCTGCAAAGTAACCAGATCTACCGGCTTTCCCTCGTTAAAAAGCTCTACCATCGCATCAAACATAACGCCGTATTGCTGCTGATAAAAATCACTGCCTGTTATAATCTCTGACGCCGCGATCACCGCCTCCCGGTCCATAAGCATGGAGCCGATCACCGACTGCTCCGCTTCCAGACTGTGTGGAAGCACCCGCTTAATCAGGGCTTCTTCCATGATTTTTTCCTCCTTATTCCCAAACCTTTTCTCCCGGAAGCTCTGTCCGGAAAACCGTGAAAACAGGACGGCGCATCCCTTCCTTCCGGAATACGACACGCCGCCCCCTTTACGTTCCTTTTACGCTTCTACTACTTTTACAGCCAGTCTGGCAGTTACTTCCTTATGAAGCTTAACTGCTACCTCAAAGCTTCCGATGGCTTTGATGGGATCATTTAAAACAATCTTCTTCTTATCAATATCCAGCCCCAGCTGATCTGCTGCCGCCTTGGCAATTTCCTTGGAAGAAACAGCTCCAAAGGCTCTTCCGCCTTCTCCTGCCTTGATTGAAACAATCACTGTGGATTTCTCAATCTTTTCTCCCAGCTCCTTTGCTGCTGCCAGCTGCTCTGCCGCAACTTTGGCATCATTTGCCTTCTGAAGCTTTAAGTCATTTAAATTTTTGGCTGTAGCCTCTACTCCCAGCTTTTTAGGCAGGATAAAATTTCTGGCATAACCATCATTTACCTTTACAACCTGCCCTTTTTTTCCAAGTGCCTTTACGTCCTCTAATAATACGATTTCCATATTAATCCATCCTTTCTGTCTCTATATACTGCTTTACAGCTCAGGCAGACGCCTGAAACGGTATACTCTATGATACGTCGCCCTCTTCCAGCATCTGCCGGATCACCTCTTTTAAGCGGGCTTTTGCCTCTTCCACGGAAACGCCCTGCATCTGTGCTCCTGCAATGGTGCGGTGGCCTCCGCCGCCCAGCTTCTCCATCATCACCTGTACATTAACCTCGTCAATGGAACGGGCGCTGAAATAAATAGTATTATTGTAATCAGTAAGGACCACTGAAGCCTTGATGCCCTTGATTTCAAGAAGCTCATTGGCCGCCTGCGCTCCCACAATGGTCGGACTGTCAAGCCCTTCTGCCGGACACACACTGATAGCAAAGGCGTCCATATATACCTCTGCCGCCCGCACAGCCTCAGCTCTGGCCTGATAATCCTTCATATTTTCCCTGAACAGCTTGCGTACTCTGGTAATGTCCGCCCCGCTTCTGCGCAGGAAAGCCGCTGCCTCAAAGGTGCGCACACCCGTCTGATTCGTAAAATTCTGGGTATCAATCACAATACCCGCATACATGGCGTCTGCCTCTGCCGGCCGCACCTTAATGCCGTCTGCAATATACTGCAGCACCTCCGCCGCCATTTCACAGGTAGATGAGGCGTAAGGCTCTACATAAGACAGCACCGCATTGTCAATAACCTCATTGCTGGTTCTGTGATGGTCAAGCACCACAATGGTCCGAACCAGGCGCAGCAGGGAAGGCTCATCTGTAATACTGGGCCGGTTTACATCCACAACCACCAGCATGGTGCCCGCATCTACCAGCTCTGCCGCCTGATGCCCTTTTAAGAACATATCATCCGGATACTCCGCATTGTCCAGAAAACGCTCCATCATGGGCCGCACCGAAGAAGTAACCTCATTAAGAACAATATTGGCCTTTTTATTCATAGATACTGCAATGCGGTAAATACCGATGGCAGCGCCGAAGGCGTCGATATCTGCCAGACGGTGCCCCATAATCAGCAGCCGGTCCTTATTTTCCATCAGCTCCCTCAGGGCATGGGCTTTCACACGGGCCTTTACACGGGTGGTTTTTTCCATCTGCTGGGCCTTTCCGCCGTAATACTGGATCTTATCTGAATCCTTTACCACAGCCTGGTCTCCTCCCCGTCCCAGAGCCATATCGATAGAGGTTCTGGCATACTCATAGTTCTGCGCATAGGTTTCGCCGTTCATGCCGATGCCGATACTTAATGTCACCGCCATTTCATTTCCAATATTAACGGTTTTTACATCCTCCAGAATAGGAAAACGGGATTCCTGCATCTTTGCCATATGCTGCTGGCAGATGGCAAAAAAATACTTGTCCTTTTCGATCTTTTTTACAATACCGTTCATGGAAGCAATATACTTGCTGATCTTACGGTCAATCAGGGCCGTAAGCAGGGAGCGCCGCACCTCTTCCACGCTTTCAAGGGCTTCTTCGTAATTATCCAGATAGATCAGTCCGGCTACCAGCTTCTGGTCATTGATCTGCTGCTTGTATTTTAAGGTCTGGGTCTCATCCATGAGATATACTGCCGTAATGCATCCCTCGCCTGTTTCCAGACCATTATCAGCAGCGGCCCGGGACAGAGGGTCCATAATCAGCTCACGCAGGTCTACCCGGTAATTCCTCTCCAAATATGAGCTGTGTATGCTCACTGTCTCTCCGCCGGTAGCCAGCATTTCCTTTGTAATCTCCGGAAACAGCGCCGTCAGATTAGGCACTGCCGTCTTATCTTCCCCTAAAATAGATAAAAATTCCCGGTTCATCCACAAAAGACGCCCCGTCCGGTCTGCCACCGCATAGGGAACCAGCATTTCTTTTAAGATATCCTGCTTACTCTGATCATAGGCCTCTGCAAAAGCAATCAGTCCTGCCAGGATTCCCCTTTTTCTGGAACAGTAAAGCCACAGCGCAATTCCAATATAGACAAGAGTAAAAGCCGAAACAATGATTCCCGCCGTAAGCGACACCGCCCCCACAGCTGCCGCAAGCAGAATCATGAATACTGTCAAATACAGCGGCCACTGCAGATATACGCGAAAGGTCCACCGCATCTTTCCTTTATCTTTCATATCCTTCCTCCAATTTGTACCCAAAAACGGAATACGCCTATCTTATGGATTATACCATATCCGCCCGGATTCGTCCATTGGAAAACGGATTTTATACCGACGCCCGCAGCAATCCAAAAGGCTGTCTTTCAGAAACTCATTTACATAAAAGTATGAATACGTTATGATATATAGTGCAAAAATTCAAACAATCAGGAGCATTGTCATGAAAAAAACTGAGCTTATAAGAGAATGTTTTATTATCACCTTTGCAACTCTAATCGTAGCTGCGGCTGTATTTTTCTTTTTAATTCCCAGCCAGGTATCTGTAGGAAGCATTTCCGGTCTGGCTATGATTCTGGGAAATGTAATTCCGCTTCATATCTCCGTAATTACCTTTATCCTCAACAGCTTCCTTCTGATCCTCGGTTTTCTCATGATTGGCAGAGAATTTGGCGCAAAAACCGTTTACACATCTCTGCTTCTCCCCCTGTTTCTCAGGGTCTTTGAAATCATTTTTCCAGACTTTTCCTCTATCAACTGCGATCCTGCGCTGGATATGATATGCTACATTTTTACAGTCAGCATTGGACTTGCAATCCTGTTCCGCGAAAATGCCTCCTCCGGCGGTCTGGATATTGTAGCAAAGCTGTTAAACAAATATCTGCGCATGGATATGGGAAAAGCCATGGCTCTCCCCGGTATGTGTGTGGCGCTCTCTTCCGCACTGTTCTATGACAAAAAACTGGTGGTCTTAAGCATATTGGGAACGTATTTAAACGGTCTGATCCTGGACCACTTTATATTTGGCCTTAACCTGAAAAAGAGGGTGTGCATCATTTCCCAAAAGCAGGATCAGATTCGGGATTTCATTATCAACCGCCTTCACAGCGGCGCTACCATCTATCAGGGTTTTGGAGCCTATGACAATCGTCCCAGAACGGAAATCATCACTATTGTGGACAAAAATGAATATTCCCAGCTTATGTCTTATCTGTCCAAAACGGACCCCGATGCTTTCGTTACTGTTTATGCAGTAAATGAAGTCATCTACCGGCCCAAAAGCAGAACCTGACTTTCAATGAAGTTTTGGAGATTTTTTTATTCTCCCTCTTGATTTTTTTTCGCTCATATGGTATTATAATCACTGCTTATCAAACAAAGCATGGGCGAATTCCCGAGTGGCCAAAGGGGACAGACTGTAAATCTGCTGGCACTGCCTTCGGTGGTTCGAATCCACCTTCGCCCACTGGCATACTACGGTATGCTTAATTCCATACGGATGCCGCAGTGGCGGAACTGGCAGACGCCCGGGACTTAAAATCCCGTGGGTAGTGATACCCGTACCGGTTCGATTCCGGTCTGCGGCATTAAAAAATGCATTGATCCTTTGTAATGTGGTCAATGCATTTTTTGATTTATATTATATAAAATCAGCCTGCACGTTTTATTCATGCAGGCCAAAATTTATCTCTTTGCTCTTTACCCTTCATCCCCACTTACAAACCGCGATTCAATCACCGGATAAAATTCCTCCGGCCGGGATACAAACACCGCGCCGCTGCAGGGAGGCATGGTGACTTTCAAAATACCGTTCTTCACAGGATAGAACACGATCCCTGCGTTATACCCATCTTCAAAGGTCAGAATCGGCCTTCCAAGGATCATATCATCCGTAATACCAAGCTGCCATACAGGAATTTCCATAGTCACCGGCTCCGTATGATTGGAGATCACAGTGACAGCCTGATACCGTCCGCTCATCCTTCCGTATGCAATCTGTTGATATCCCGCCAGAAGAGGCTTCACCGCCCCCCTGCGCAGAGCAGGAATCCGCTTGTGAATCCCTGTCATATACCGATGAAATTCTATCAGCTCCAGATCTTCCTTCCCCCATGGATAGGTTCTTCGGCTGTCAGGATCTGTCCAGCCGCATACGCCGGCTTCATCACCGTAATACAGTGTCGGAGCTCCGGGCCAGGTCATCTGAATGACTACAGCCTCCCGGAGAACCGACTTTTTCACATGCTCCGAAGCCCGTTCAGGCCCCATGTTCCCAAGACGGCCCACAATCTGGTTCGTCCGGGTAAGAAAACGGGAGTGATCATGGTTTGAGAGCTGATTCATAGCCGTAAATATCG
This sequence comes from uncultured Clostridiaceae bacterium, assembly GCA_958441075.1. GTDB lineage: Bacteria > Bacillota > Clostridia > Lachnospirales > Lachnospiraceae > Enterocloster. The sequence continues at coordinate 8,811 of CAUCBQ010000002.1, forward strand.
TATTTGTCTGCATCCGGCTCATATGGTAATTCATTGCGCCGAAAAAAGCCTCTCCATCGCCGTAGAGAGAATCATTATATCCGTCGCTGTGTTTTTCCATACCTGTCAAAAACCAGGTCACTGGCTCCATAAAAGCATCATAGTTCATAATGGAATCCCACTGGTCTCCCTGAAGCCAGCTGGCAGGATCACCATAATGTTCTGCCAAAATTAAAGCCTCCGGATTTATTTCTTTTACGGCTTTTCGGAACATCTGCCAGAACTCATGGTTGTACTCTGCCGTATGTCCCAGATCAGCCGCCACATCCAGACGCCAGCCATCTACGCTGTAGGGCGGGGAAATCCATTTTTTTGCCACGTTTAAAATGTATTTAACCAGCTTTTCAGACCCTTCATAATTCAGCTTTGGCAGCGTATCGTGCCCCCACCATCCGTCATACGTCCTGTTTCTGGGCCAGGCTTCCTCGCTGTCGTCATGAAACTGAAAGAAGCTGTGGTACGGGCTGTCTTTGGTGAGATAAGCCCCCGGCTCATAATCTCCGGACCGCTCGTAAATCTCTTCTGCATCCAGCCATTTGTTAAAGGAACCACAGTGGTTAAACACACCATCCAGAATCACCTTCATTCCCCGGCTGTGAATCTCCTCCACCAGCTCTGCAAACAGGGCGTCGCTGGCCTCCAGGTTCTCTCTGGATGCCGCCCGGGTTACATACCGCTCTGCCTGATGGTTATCCGTTCCATTTTTATCCACCAGCCTTCCTCCATCTTTGACGATCCTGCCAAAATGAGGATCAATGTGCTCATAATCCTGACAGTCATACTTGTGGTTGGAAGGAGATACAAAAACCGGGTTGAGATAAATAGCCTCCACTCCCAGACCCTGTATATAGTCCAGCTTATCCTGAATACCTTTCAGATCTCCGCCGTAAAAGCATCCCACATCCATGGTAGAAGGATTCCTCTCCCAGTCCTTTACTCTGTATACAGGCTTTCCGATGTATACATACTCCATGGATTCCACGTCATTGCCCGAATCTCCATTGCAGAAACGATCCGTAAATATCTGATACATCACCGCACCCTTGGCCCAGTCAGGCGTATAAAACCCCGGTGTGATTTTAAAATCAAATTCCGGCTTTGCCTCATCCACCGGCCCCAGCCGGTTATACAGGCAGATCCTTTTCCCCTTTTTCACTTTAAAATGATAAAGCACTTGATCGGAGGCTACTCCAATCTCGTGCTCATAGTAATCAAAATATGGATCAGAAGCCGCCTTTTTCATAACAGCCTCTTTCTTTCCCTCTATATAATATACCCGATCCGCATCCTCTCTTGCAGTACGCAGCCGAATACGTACCCGCTCTCCTTCTTTCGGCTCCATAGGACTGCGGTAATCCTCTGTTTCGGCAGAAAATAAAGCTTCCCGATTAATCTGATTGGTTTTATCTTCTTTCACAATAACTTCCTTACCTTTTCATAATGATTCATACTATTTTGAATTATCACTTCTATTGTATCCGAATTTCCTCAAATATACAAGGAAAATCCCGGTATTCTGCGTATGCATTTTACATCAGGACCCGTGAAGCTTCTCATGTGTTTTTTACAAGCGAAAAGCCTGGCGGGGTAGCCAGGCTTTTCAGGAGAAGGTATTTCGTTTCTTATGGGGTGTAGCAAAAACTATATAATGTATTGGGGGGGTTACGTCTATTATAATAGCACAGGCGGAGAAAAAAGTGTGCACAAACATACACTTTTTTCTCCGCCCTTTACAGTCAAAATAACGAACGATTTTCGCAAATACGAATTCATCTTCGTTTTTATGCTCAAAGCTCTTCCCTATTTTCCTCAAACAGATAAAACCGGCCTTTTATGCCCTTACTTCCGTTTCAGCAAAGAGGCTCTCGAACTCCTCCTGTCCGATCTTTTCCTTCTCAATCAGAAGAGACGCACAGGAGTGAAGCACATCCTCGTGATCGCAGATGATCTGCTTTGCCTTTGCGTAGCATTCATCTACAATCCTCTTTACTTCCTCGTCAATAACATCTGCGATTCCATTTCCATAGGATTTGGTATGGGCCAGATCGCGGCCGATAAACACCTCATTCTCATCACTGCCGTACTGAATCATACCCACGCGCTCAGACATACCATACTGAGTCACCATAGCTCTTGCCAGCTGAGTGGCCTGCTTGATATCCTGGGAAGCGCCGGTTGTCACATCCTTAAAGATCAGCTCCTCCGCAATGCGTCCGCCCAGATCCACCATAATGCTCTGAAGCATACGGCCTCTGGTATTAAACATCTCATCCTTTTCCGGGAGGGGCATCGTATAGCCCGCAGCCCCCACTCCCGTAGGAATAATGGAAACCGTATGAACCGGACCCACATCCGGAAGCACATGGAACAGGATCGCATGGCCTGCCTCATGGTAAGCTGTGATCTTTTTATCCTTTTCAGAAATAACCTTGCTCTTCTTTTCCGCGCCGATTCCTACCTTTACAAAAGCCCGGTCGATATCATTCTGACGGATAAAACGGCGGTTTTCTCTTGCAGAAAGAATCGCAGCCTCATTCATCAGGTTTTCCAGATCCGCTCCCGTAAAACCGGAGGTAGTCTGAGCCACCCGGTGCAGGTCCACATCCTCTCCCAGAGGCTTTTCCCTGGAATGAACCTTTAAGATCTCTTCCCTTCCCTTTACATCCGGCCGTCCCACGGCAACCTTGCGGTCAAAGCGTCCGGGACGCAGGATAGCGGGGTCCAGTATATCTACACGGTTGGTCGCCGCCATGACAATGATTCCCTCATTGACGCCAAAACCATCCATCTCTACCAGAAGCTGGTTTAAGGTCTGCTCTCTCTCATCATGACCGCCTCCCATACCGGTTCCTCTGCGGCGGGCTACTGCGTCAATCTCATCAATAAATACGATACAGGGCGCATTCTTCTTCGCTTCCTCAAAAAGATCCCGGACACGGGATGCGCCCACGCCCACAAACATTTCCACAAAGTCAGAACCGGAAATGGAAAAAAACGGAACTCCCGCTTCACCGGCTACCGCCTTGGCGAGAAGGGTTTTTCCAGTTCCGGGAGGGCCTACAAGGAGAAGCCCCTTGGGAATTCTGGCGCCTACGCTGGTATATTTCTGAGGATTTTTCAGGAAATCAACCACTTCCTCCAGCTCTTCCTTTTCCTCCTCAAGTCCTGCTACCCGTGAAAAATTAACCTTGCTGTCACGGCTGAGCCTTGCGCGGCTTCTGCCGAAATTCATCATCCTGGCATTTGCCCCGTTTCCGGCTGCGCCCCGGTTCATCACCGTTATAATCACAATCACCACAACAATGGACAGGAGGAAGGGCATTATGATGGTAAGCATGGTATTTTCCTGCGGTACCCCCTCTACTGTATAATCAATGTCGCGGATTCTGAGAAGCTCCTCTGCCTCCTTTATGTCAGAAACATTCTGACGAACCACCCGGTCGCCCTCCAGGGTCAGGGTCACAGTACCTGTAGGCACCTGGGGATTCTGGCTGATCACCGCCTCCTCTACCTTTTCCGTGTCGAGAACCTGTCGAAACTCCTGATACGTAAGCCTGTCTCCTGCCCCTGCTGTAGACGTAAATTTAAACGCAAAGGCCAGCAGTACCAGCATCATAATGAGAAATACAAATCCTCTGAATGTCTGCTGCTGTCTCAATGTCTGCCTCCTTCAATCAAATGATGTAATAATCTGTACACTCAAAAGGACGTCAGTCCTCCTGCTCTACCACTCCGATATAGGGCAGATTTCTGTACTTCTGGTCAAAATCCAGACCATAGCCCACTACAAACTCATCCGGAATTGTAAAACAGGTATAGTCTACGCTTACCTGCTTCTTCACGCGGCGCTCCGGCTTGTCAAGAAGGGTGCACAGACGGATATCCGCCGGACCTCTCTGCTTTAATACTTCAATCAGATATGCCAGTGTGCGTCCGGAATCAATAATATCCTCCACAATGAGAACATGCTTTCCCTCCAGGGGTTCATCCAGATCCTTAATAATGCGCACTACGCCGCTGGATACAGTGCCTGCTCCATAGCTGGATACGGACATAAAGTCCATGGATACGGGAACGGTCAGCCTCTTAGCCAGTTCACAGGTAAAGAACACTCCGCCCTTTAAAATACAGATCAGATGAATGGACTTTCCCTCATAATCTCTGTTAATAATTTCTGCTACCTCATTAATTCTCTCGTCTACTTCCTTCTCTGTGAGCAATACGCGGATCTTATCTGCCATGATTTTATCCTCCGTTTTTTAATATTTTCCCCGGCAGCTTTCCCTCCTCACCGGCGGGAAGCTCTGCCTGAAATACTCGCTTTGTAGCTTCATCTATCCTGTAATCGCTGCTGATGCGGTATCCAACGACCCACATCACATGATTTCCGTCTGCCAGAACGGGAATCCGGTCACGGATCTCAGAAGGGATCTTTTCATCAATCATATATCTTCTGAGAAGCTTGTGAACTCCTGGCGAAAGAGCCAGTTCGTCTCCCGGCTGACGGGTCCTGATGACGGGCGTACCCTTTATTTTATCACAGTCAAACCATTTCGTATACATATTTTTGGGAATTGAAAGGTCTTTTTTATAAGAAAATACAGCAAAAGCAAGCTCCGGAAGAGAAACCGGCCCTTCTTCCCCTCCATTTTTCCCCTTATCCTTCTCGAAAAGCAAGCCTCTGTCCCCGATCCGTACACCCTCATATTCCCTTCTGGCTCCAAGGCCATAGGGGAGATCAAGGCGGCGGCCCGGCTGACGGTCAAACAGCTTTGCAGCAGCCTGACTGTGAACCAGTCCCAGATCCTTTGCCGATCCTGCCAGCTCCTTCAGAGTCTCCATAATCACATACAGCTGTAAAATAGCCTCTGCCTCTTTAAAGGGTTTTTCCGGCAGAAAAAAGCTTCTGCTTTCTTCCCCATCCCGTTCAGCAGACGCCCACGTCCGAAGCCACTGCCCTGCCTGCTTCCTCAGAAAGCTGTCCGCCATTCCTGCCAGCTTTCCCATGCGCAGAATGTTAGCCCCTGCTCCCGGATTAATCCTTTCTTCCACTGCCGGAAGAATCTCTCTGCGGATACGGTTTCTGGTGTAATGGTCCGTATGGTTGGTGGAATCCTCCTTCCAGGCAAATCCCTTCTCCCGCAGATATTCCCGAATCTCCTCCCCGCTTACATCCAAAAGAGGGCGGATCACATTTCCACGCACATAAGGCATCCCCTTTAATCCGCCCAATCCGCTGCCGCGAAACAGGTTATGGAGAATGGTTTCCGCCTGGTCTCCGCTGTGATGGGCCACCGCAGTTTTTATGGAACAGCCGTCTCCTTCCGGCTCCTCTGATTTCCATTTTTCCCCTTCTGCCTGAAAGCTCTCATACCGCAGAATCCGGCCTGCTTCCTCCTCTGAAAGTCCTTCTCTGGCCGCCATCCCCCTTACGTCTGCCCGGATCAGGGTAAACGGGACGGAAAGCTCCCGGCAAAGCTCCTCGGCAAACCGGCTGTCCCGATCCGCTTCCTCTCCCCGAAGCCCGTGGTGTACATGAACGGCCCTCAGCCTGATTCCCAGTGTTTCCCTCAGCTGAACCAGAATCCGCAACAGGCATACCGAATCGGCTCCGCCGGACAGCGCCGCCACCACCCGGTCTCCCGGCTTTACCATATGATGTTCTTCCATTGTCCTTCTGACCCGTTCTGCCAGCTTATCCATACATCTCTCTCCTGTCCGTCCTCAGCACAGACAGGCACTGAGGTTTTCAATACCATAACTATAATGGCTGTACTTTCCAAAAGCAAGGTGTTTTCCCATTCTTTCCCGCTACTTTTTCCAGATTCCCGCTGTGAGCACCGTCATATCGTCTCTGGCTCCGGGTACAAAGGAAAGGGCAAATTCCAAAACCCGCTCTGCCAATTCCTGAGGCGGCATAAAATCCAGGCTCTCCAGAAACTGACACATGGCCTGCTCCTTATCCTCTCCCGGCAAAGCGTCCAGAACCCCATCTGTAACCATGACAATATGATCTCCATCCCACAGCTTTCTGGACAGCATCACCGGCTCCGCCTCACTTAAAATTCCCGCCGGTACCTGTCCTGCCTCCAAAACCTCAGCTCCCTCCTGTCCCAGCACAAAGGTAGGGGCAGCTCCCAGCTTCATCACATCCAGCACTCCTGTATACAGATCCACACAGCTCATGTCCAGAGCCGCCGGATGCTGTTCTGTTCCAGCCAGTAAAAGCACCGTATTTACCAGCTTAAAAGCCGCCCTGGGCCCAAATCCGGCTTCCAGAAGATTTTCCGTCAGCTCTACCACCTGACTGCTTTCCTCACAGGCCTGTTCCCCGCAGCCCATTCCGTCACAGAGGCTGATCATAGCCTGGCTGCCCGGGCTCTCGCAGAAGGTATAATTATCCCCGGAATACCGTTCCCCCTGTTTTGGCACTCTGGCAGCCCCGTAAAGAAGCTGGTATTCCCCATCTTCCTCAAAACGCACCGTCCCGCTCTGTCTTGTGATAATACTGCGGCTGTCCTTTGCAGGACTCCACTTTGTCCCCGGTATCACCTCGCCCATAAGATCTGCCGCATCCTTTGCGGTCATACACCGTCCATTGGTGGTATGGGCCGTCACATAAGCCTCTCTGCGTCCGCTTTCATACTCCAGAATCAGCATATTTTCCACTGCCACATGACATCTGCGAAACAGCTTTTTCATTATGTAGCCATATTCCTCCGTTATATCCGCCGCCTGGTCAATCTGATGGGAGAATTCACCTAAAATCAGAGACAGCTCGCGAAACTGGGATACTACTGCATCCCGGCTCTCCAGAAAACGGTTTTTCCAGGAAAGATTCATGGTAGCACGGGCCAGGCTTCGGTTTAACTGCGCCAGATAATCCTCCTTTTTACGGCAGCCCGCCTGAAAGGGCCGGGGCATGTCCTCCTTTTCGATCTGCCCCTTCTGTTCAAAGGCCCGGAGGAGATAGTAAAGATAATAGCTGTCCTCCCGCTCGCTCTCTTCATAGATTCCGCACTGGCTGCAGTCCCGGCACACCATAGCCGCAGAGGTCTGCATAGCCGCCAGCCCGTCATCCCTTGTGAGGCTTCCCGCCCTGTTCATCCCCTCGTCAAAGGCCTTTGCCAGACGCTCCATGGACCGGGCCATGTCCTCCAGCTTTCTGGCTGTATAATAATTTACATCGGATCTTATCCTTACTTCCTGTCTCCCTGACAACAAAAAAAATCCCTCCAATCTGCGCGGACGGACTTCCAATGCCAAAAAGCCCGCCTCTTATCCAGTATACGCAGACTGGAGAGGAAATATCTGTCATATTCAGTTAAATGCATCAAAAATCCTTCGACCCCTTTCGACACACTGCCTACTGTCTGGGTTTTAAAAGGATCTCATCCGGATTTACCAGGCCCAGCTTTTCTTTGGCTACCTCTTCCGCATACTGCTTGGTCTTTACATAGATCTTATACTCCTCCAGCTCTCTGGTCCGGTTTTCCTCATCCTGAACCTGTCGGGCCAGATCAGCTTCTCTCTGCTGATAATCCAGATCGGCCTGCTTTAAGGAAGCCCCCTTGGCATTTACAGCCACAGCAAGAGAAATGACCACCATAGTTATACCTAAGATCGCCATTCGATTTTCCCATTTGCCGCGTCTTAAACGCTTTGGCCTCCCATAATATGCCATCCACACACCTCTGATTCCCGGCGTCCTAACGTCCGGAGCTGTCCTTTCTTTTTATTGTAAACCATCTTCCCAGCTTTTTCAAGCACCGGAAAAAAATCCGGCTCACAAAACGGTCATATAGAACCATGCCTGAAAACACGCCTGCCACAGCGTAAAAACGAAAGCTTCCGTCATTCTGCTCATACAGCAGCATAAATACCGCTGCCCCTGCATAAATCCAGTAAAAAAAATCTTCAATTCCCATAAAAAGGAAATTATGCGGAATAAAAAGACGCAGCAGTCTCAGGCTGTCATAAACAATCATAAGCCATCCTCCTGTAATCAGGCTTAAGCCTGTAAGAAGAAGCTCATAATGGATACGTTCGCTCACCCGCTCCACCCCCGTTACTTAAAAAGGCGGGCAAAAAAGGATTCTCCCGACCGCCGCAGCGCCTCATTGGAGCTGTAGGCAAAGCTTTCCACCATCCCGTCCAGATCTACTTCTCCCTTTTCCAGAGTCAGACGGTTAACATGAAGATCCTTTCCCCGAATCGTCAAAAGTCCCATATCCGTATCCAGCACCACCTCATTTTCATCAAAGGACACACAGTCTGATACCCCGGTAATCCCGGCTGTTTTCCTGTCCTGAATGGTAATCCGGTGGGGCCGGATGCTGCCAATTTTTTCTTCCATACAAAAACCTCCCCGCATATTCAGTTTAAGGGCAGTCCCTAAACTAAATATATGGGGAGGCGGGCCATTCTATGCCACAGCCTGCTCCGGCTCCTGACAGTCAGACTCCTGACCTACAGATAGCGGAACAGCTCCTTTGCTTCATCCTTTTTTACAGTTTCCTGTACATCCAGAACCTCGGCTCTTACAGCTTTGGCTCCGAACTGGATCTCAATAATATCGCCTGTCTTTACATTCAAAGAAGCCTTGGCCGGTTTGTCATTTACCAGAACGCGGCCTGCGTCACATGCTTCATTCGCTACAGTTCTGCGCTTAATCAGGCGGGAAACCTTAAGAAACTTGTCCAGTCTCATGAATTATTTATTAACCTCATCCTTTAATGCCTTGCCAGCCTTAAACTTCGGTGTCTTGGAAGCTGCGATGGTCATAGCCTCGCCTGTCTTGGGGTTTCTTCCCTCTCTTGCAGGTCTCTCAGCAACTTCAAAGTTACCAAAACCAACGATCTGTACCTTGCCGCCCTTTACTAACTCCTCAGTTACAACATCTGTGAACGCTTTAACTGCCTTCTCAGCATCCTTCTTGGAAATCTCTGCCTTCTCAGCAACTGCTGCGATAAATTCTGTCTTATTCATCAATTTTTCCTCCTAGATGACGGGAGTCCTGAGGTAAAACACCGCCGGGTACAAACCCTTTTTTAATAACCCTTCAGGAATCCGCTTCTTTCGATAATGTCAGTTTTTACCTTATCATTTATATCTGTTTTGTTCAGATTTGTCAAGGTTTTTCAGACTTCATTCTCTTTATCACCTTAAGTCTGGTAAATTCCTCCCTTTCCTTCTCCTCAAGGGCATTTGAAATGGATCTGGAAAGCTCCTGATAGTGAGGAATTGTGATGTTTTTTAAGGCGTTGGCCCGCTTCTGGGTTTTCTTGATGGAGTTAGCCAGACGGTAGGCAGAATTTTCCACCATGGAAAGCTTAATCGTAAGCTCCTTCACCCTCTCAAAGTGCTGTCTGGCAATATCCAGCGACTCAGTTGTGTTATTAAATCCATACGCTACCTCCATCGCTCCCTGCTCATGGCGCACCAGCGGGATTTCCGTTCCCATAATGCTTCGGGCCTTAATACCTACACTGTTATCTGCGGGTATGGACCTGCCGATCTCCTGCACATAATTAATTCCAAGCTCAATATTGGCTTCCTGAAGAGCCTGATAGGCAGCCGTAAACACAGCGTCGATCTCCGACTGGATTCCCTTTGCCTCATCAATCAGCCCCATAAGCTCACGAATCAGGATGTTTCTCTTTTTATCCATAAGCCCATAGCCCATGGTGGCAAGCTTCAGAGAATTTTTAGCTGCGATCAGATTTCCTTTGGTGGGAAATGTATTCGGGTCCATGCTGTGTCACCTCACCTTTTTTCATAAAACTGATCCAGAACCTTTGTATCAATACGGTCCAGCTCCTCTCTGGGAAGCATCCGCAGAAGCTCCCAGCCGATGTCCAGCGTCTCTGTTACCGACCGGTTCTCATAGTGGGTCTGGCCGATAAAACGGCTTTCAAACTCCCTGCCAAATTCCAGATATTTTTTATCCAGAGGCGAAAGCTCGTCCTCTCCGATTACCGAAGCTAACGCTCTGGCGTCTCCCACCTTGGCATAGCAGGAGAAAAGCTGATTCGCCACATCCTGATGGTCTGCCCTGGTATAGCCCTCTCCGATACCGTCCTTCATCAAACGTGACAGGGACGGAAGGACACTGATGGGCGGATACACAGACTGGCTGTTTAACTGCCGGTCCAAAACGATCTGCCCCTCTGTGATGTATCCTGTCAGGTCAGGGATGGGATGGGTAATATCATCATTGGGCATAGTCAAAATAGGGATCTGGGTCACAGAGCCGTGACGTCCTGCCACAATGCCCGCTCTCTCATAAAGGGAAGCAAGATCACTGTAGAGATAGCCGGGAAATCCCTTTCTGGAAGGAATTTCTCCCTTTGAAGAAGAAACCTCCCGCAGCGCCTCTGCATAGGAGGTCATGTCTGTAAGGATAACCAGAATGTGCATCCCCTTTTCATAGGCCAGATATTCTGCCAGGGTCAGGGCGATCTTCGGAGTAATCAGCCTCTCTACCACCGGATCATTTGCCAGGTTAATAAACATGGCAACATGCTCGGAAACACCGCTCTCCTCAAAGGTTCTGCGGAAAAAGTCCGCCACATCATGCTTTACGCCCATAGCTCCAAAGACAATGGCAAAGGATTCGTCCGACCCTTCTCCCAGAGACGCCTGCTGTACAATCTGGGCCGCCAGCTGGTCATGGGGAAGGCCATTTCCGGAAAAAATGGGCAGCTTCTGCCCCCGGATCAGGGTGGTCAGCCCGTCAATGGCTGAAATACCCGTTCGGATATAGTTTCTGGGATATTCTCTTGACACCGGATTTAAGGGCTGTCCGTTGATATCCAGGCGCACATCGGAAATAATGTCTCCCAGACCGTCAATAGGCTCTCCGATTCCGTTAAATGTCCGTCCCAGCATCTCCTCAGATACGGCAATCTCCATGGGATGTCCCGTAAGCCTTGTATGGGTATTCCGCAGAGCCATACCGTCTGTTCCCTCAAAAACCTGAATAATTGCCTTATCTCCATATATCTCAATAATACGGCCGATCTTTTTCGTGTTTCCCGCTACAGTCATTTCCACGATCTCATCATAAGCCGCATTCTGAACGCCCTCCAGAACCACCAGAGGGCCATTGATCTCACTTAAACCTAAATATTCAACTGCCATCTGAATCCTCCTTATGCGTTTCGCTCCACTACATTTTCATAGAACCGGTCTACCTGGGCTCTGTACTCGTCAAACAGGTCCAGACGGTCATTGGGAACATCATACTTGATGGAAATGATACGGTCAAAAATGGGGTCCTCCTTCAATACCGACATAGGCATACCCATGGAGATCAGGGTTTTTGACTTCTTATACAGATATAAAATAATCTCCATCATCTTAAACTGCTTTTTCAGAGGTACGGATGTGTCATCCTTGTGGAAGGCGTTCTGCTGCAGAAAACCCAGACGGATGACTCTGGCGATCTCCAGAACCAGCTTCTGGTCATCCGGCAGAACATCTGAACCAATCAGCTTTACAATTTCCATCAGGCTGCTTTCCTGGGTCAGAAGAGCCATGAGGCGGTTGCGGTAGTCCACAAACTTCTGGTCCACATTGTCCATATACCAGGAGGACAGGTCATTTACATACTCTGAATAGCTTGTAAGCCAGTGGATCGCCGGGAAATGCCTTGCATAGGAAAGACTCTTATCCAGTCCCCAGAAGCAGCGCACAAAACGCTTGGTATTCTGGGTCACAGGCTCGGAGAAATCGCCTCCCTGGGGAGATACGGCTCCGATAATCGTCACAGAACCTTCTGTTCCGTTTAAGTTGCGCATCATACCTGCCCTCTCGTAAAAAGCAGACAGACGGGACGCCAGATAGGCAGGAAAGCCTTCCTCGGCAGGCATCTCCTCCAGACGTCCGGACAGCTCTCTGAGGGCCTCGGCCCATCGGGAAGTAGAATCGGCCATAATAGCCACATGATAGCCCATATCCCTGTAATATTCTGCCAGCGTCAATCCTGCATACAGACTGGCCTCGCGGGCTGCTACAGGCATATTGGAGGTATTGGCAATCAAAGTTGTCCGGTCCATTAGTGGATTTCCGCTCTTTGGATCGATCAGCTCTGAAAACTCCTCCAATACCTGCGTCATCTCATTTCCACGCTCACCGCAGCCAATATAGATAATTACATCCGCATCCGACCACTTTGCAATCTGATGCTGGGTCATAGTCTTTCCTGTTCCAAAACCGCCGGGAATTGCTGCTGTTCCGCCCTTCGCCAGCGGGAACATGGTATCCAGAATACGCTGGCCTGTAATCAAAGGCCGGGTAGCTGCAAAACGCTTCGCCGCAGGTCTGGGTACCCGGATCGGCCACTTCTGCGTCATGGTCAGCTCCTTCTCAGAACCGTCCATCAGCTGAAGCCTTACCAGCATCTCGCTGATGGTATACTGACCGTCCGGAACCACATCAATCACATAGCCTTCCATATCCGGCGGGACCATAACCTTATGGACAATGGCTCTTGTTTCAGGCACCTCCGCAATGATAGTTCCCGGCATCAGCCGGTCGCCTTTTTTTACCGTAATATGGGTATCCCATTTTTTGGAGGTATCCAGAGAATCTACACTGATCCCCCGGCTGATGGAATAGCCGCTGTGTTCCGCAATCTTGCTTAACGGCCGTTCAATTCCGTCAAAAATGTTGTTTAAAATACCCGGAGCAAGAGTCACGGATACAGGCGCTCCTGTCCCTGTGACAAGCTCTCCCGGCTTTAAACCGCTGGTCTCCTCATAGACCTGAATGGTTGTCTTTTGTGAGGTAAGTCCGATGACTTCGCCTACCAGATTTTCCTTTCCAACGTACACCATTTCGTTCATCTGGAAACCGGGATCTCCCTCCAGAGAAACGACCGGGCCGTTGATCCCGTAGATCACACCTGTCTTCGTCATTTACTTACCTCCCAAATGAAATGTAAAATCATGTCTGGCTTCCTTTAATTTTGTTTCAAAGGAATTGTCAATCAGCACCCGTCTGGATGGGATCACAGCCCGTATTCCTCCGCCAAAGGAATACTCGCTGATCTTTACCGTCACATTATTGTGAAGGGCCAGCCTGCGGGCCTTATCCTCGTCTGAAGGGTCCATATAGACGATCAGCGCCTCATCCCCTGCAAATTCCCTTGCGCTGCGGATCTGCCGTTCCAGCAGCTCCTGATACTCTCTTGTCTCCATAAAGTTCGCCAGCATATCCCTCACTTCCACGAAGAGCTTATCCTTAAGCTCCTCCTGTCTGCGGCTGACCTCACGCTTTAAATCCAGCTGACCGATAGAAAGCTTTTTATTTTTTTCACGCTCCAGCTTTTCCCTCTGGGCCTCCTCCTGCATGGCAGCCCTGCGCTCTGCCTCTGCTTTGTGCTCTTCAAAGGCCGCATCCAGCGCCCGGACGCAGTCATCCAGCATACGGGCGCTTTTTTCTCTGGCATCTGTCATACAGATCTCCTGGAAATGCTTCAGTTTTTCCTCTGTTGTCATGCTCTTCACCTGCTTTCTCTGCGAAAATATGCCTGGGCGGCTATGACGCCCTACAGCTTCAGTCCAATGGCTTCATTGACATAAGAGGTGATAAAGTCCGGCTTGCGGCCGGTACCATGGCGGTCCGGAATTTCCACAATTAACGGAAGCCTGCGTTCCAGCCTTACGTTATCTATGATCTCCGGAAACTCCCTGCCGAACTTTTCTGTCAGCAGGATAATGCCTATATCCTTATCGGCCAGGACCTTATCCAGTTCCCTTTTCAGTTCCTCTCTCTCATGTACTACAGCCCCTTCCACACCCGCCAGTCTCATACCGGTCCAGGTGTCGATATTATCGCTGATCAGATACATTTTCATTACAGCTTACCAAGGATCATAAAGGAAATGATCAGACCGTACAGACACACACCTTCGGCAAGACCTACGAAGATCAGGGATTTACCAAGAATAGAGCTGTCCTCGCTGATAGCTCCCAGTGCTGCGCTGGCTGCTGCGGATACGGCAATGCCGCCTCCCAGACAGGAAAGACCGGTTGCAAGAGCTGCAGATAAGTAACCCATACCAGTTGCGGATGAGGCGGTTCCGGCTGCGGAAGCCGCTTCCTCTGCCGCAAATGCATTTCCGTTAAACATCAGCACAGCCGCAATCACCATGGTGCCGAAGAAAAGAAAAAGATTGGCTCCCAGAGCCGTCTTATAGCGGCCTCTTGTCTTCTCTCCTGCCGCAAATGCCCCAAAGGGAACTCCAATGCTTAAAATAAGTGCTGCGCTCAATGTGATCTTAACTAATAAACTCATAATTTCATTCTCCTTTTTTTCTGTAAAATATTTCCATCTTCCTACCATCAGTGTACAAGGGGACATACCCTTGTTCACTGATGGTATCTTCCGTAGGGTTCAAAAGCCCGTCCGCTGCCCCGGTAGAAACGGCTGAACAGCTCATAATACTCCAGGCGGAGGACCTGGATTCCCACGATCAGCCCCTCCATACCGCAGACAAACAGATTTCCGCCGATGATGATGCCCCAGTTAGGCGTTCCTGCCTCTGCGCCTGCAAGCATCAGCACCACCTGCATCATAGCCGCATGGCTCACTGCGAAAGCACCCACACGGACAAAGGAAAGGGTATTGGAAAAATAGCTTAAAAGAACTTCAAAGAGCTCGAAAATTCCCTGTGTGATAAACATTCCCACACCGCCGGATATTTTCTCAGCCTTCTTTTCCGCCATAGCAGTCAAAGGCTCCTTAAAGAACATCACAGCCAGAGGAATTACGAACATAATAACCAGCACCATGGTCGCCGGAAGGGCTTTTCCGCTCATATACAACACGATTACGCTTGCCAGCGCCCCATAAAACACAAGGCCCGCAGCACCGTTTGTATCAAACCACAGCTTTTCCGTATCATGATCTCTGACACTGTTTATGATATTCAGAATCATGCACAGCAGGATAATGCCCATACCGATGGCAATAGCGACTACAAACACCGTATTCAGCCGTCCAATAAAGGGCAGATCCGTCATAGCCTCCTGGGGCCTCAGCCATATGGGGTCTATGATGTCCTCAAAGCCGAAGATACTGCCGAAGAGAAAGCCAAAAACCGTTGAAAAAAGACCGCAGCAGGAGATAATTCCCGCCAGACGCACCTTTTTAAAACGATACAGCAGAAAGCCTCCGATGAGAAGGCAGAGCCCCTGTCCTGCATCCCCGAACATAAAACCAAAGAGAATAGAGTAGGTAATACCGATAAGAACCGTAGGGTCAATCTCATTGTAGGAGGGAAGTCCATACATCTCCACAAACATCTCAAAGGGCTTAAACAGGCCCGGATTTTTCATACGGGTAGGAGGGGTACTGGTAATATTTCCCCTGTTGTCCTCCACAATACAGAAGGTATTTTCATCCCCTTCAATCTCTTTTCTCAAAGCTTTAGCATCACTCTCAGACATCCAGCCGCAGAGAATATAGAAATTGTTGGAATCATGCATGGTACAGGCTGCCAGCTTGCGCACATCAAAATTAATTCCAAAGCGCTCCAGCCGCATCCATGCTCTTGTAAGCTCCTCCTTTTTATCTTCCAGAATCGTCCTTACCGCCTGTTCTGTCTCACGCTGCTCTGCCTCAAGAGCCTGGATCTTTTCCTCCAGAACATGCTCCGCCTCCAAAGGAGTACCCTCATATTCATCCGGCAGGAACACCCGCTCAAAGTGCATGGATGCATAGATAGCGTCAATCTTTTCAGACAGCTTATCCGGCACAAAGTATACGATCCAGACGTATTCCGAATCCTCCAGACACTTAAACATCACCGTGTCAATGGTATCATATACATAGTTATTGATCTTATCGTAATACTCTCTGGTAACACGCCCGAAGCGGAACTTGATAAACTTAAAGCCCAGAATCTCCCGCAGGCTGTAATTCAGCTCAGTAAATGGAGCCACTCTGTCCTTAGATTTTTTTAAAGCCTCGATCTGGACAGAAAGCTCCTCTCTGCGGTCTGTAAGCTCCTTCAGCTCTTCACTTAAACGTTCCGCAAAGGCTGCTGCCTCCTTAATCTCCGGAAGCATTTCATCTCCTGATTTCTTTACGTCCGGGAGCTGCGCTCCAAATCGCTCCATAAGGCTTCTGGCTGTGACCAGCTGATCTCTGTATGGATTGGTTTCAATATATGGCCTTAAGTTTTTTACCGTTTTCAGCTCGGAAAGAGCATTCTCCAGATGGATTTCATATCGGGACAGATAGGTATCCGCCACCCGGTCAATATCCTCTCTGGGGCCGGTAATACTTAAGAATTTCATCTTTTCGATCACTTTCTAAAAACCCCCTTTATGCACCGGCCGCCACTCCGTAGCGGACCCGCTCAATCGTAGTAATAATTTTCTCAATTTCCCTTTCTTTAAAATACAGATAGGAATTGAGTACAGATGCAGAATAGGGTTCCTTCC
The DNA here is from genome assembly GCA_958441075.1 of uncultured Clostridiaceae bacterium. Classification (GTDB taxonomy): domain Bacteria; phylum Bacillota; class Clostridia; order Lachnospirales; family Lachnospiraceae; genus Enterocloster. The sequence continues at coordinate 25,304 of CAUCBQ010000002.1, forward strand.
TGCTGGTAAGCTCATAAATACGGTCAATGACCTGCCGGCAGGGCTCCTCCAGCTTCTGATTTTTTTCCAGGCTTCCCAGATCCAGCCGTCCATACCAGCTGCTGCGGATTATCCCGTAAACCTGTTCCACATCCTCCGCCTGGGCCATAGCCCTGATCTCCTTCTTTGTCAGATGAAAATTGACGGGAATAATCATGGCATAGATTTCTCCCTCCGTCAGACGGTAATACTTTTTTGCCCGGCAGATCCACTGTAAATTCAGCATATCCATCCGAGTCCCAAAGCACTGGGTCAGATCCCTCTTTTCCTGTCCGGAAAGATATTTTTCCTTTATTTTCCAGACAGTCTTAAAATACAGCATATCCACCGCTGTCTCACAGGCCGGAAGCTCTGCCTGCCCCTTCTGACGCAGGCTCTCCAGAGGGCTGTAATAAATCGTACCCTTCAGTCCCGCAATCACCTCGTCAATGGAACGGCACTGGGAAAGCTGTACCAGATCCACCGAGGAATGACGGTCAAAAAATTCCTTAAAACCTGACAGATCCTGGGCCGCCTCACGGCGTCCGGCTCCGTTTCTCAGACAGGTCTTTACAATCCCAATTTCATAATGCATAAAATACAGATCTAAAAAACGTCTCTGCTTCATATTGGCAAACTGATACAGGCTGGTAAAATCCTGGTATTGGGCCAGATTAAGCAGCTGTTCAATCCGCCCCCGGTGAAGCTCCTTATCCTCAACACCGGAAAAAATCTTCTCATAGGGCGGCAGAGAACGAAGAAAACGGACTGCCTCAGGAACGCTTTCCAGAGAAGCCATCTCTTTGAACTGCTCAGGTTTGATACGCCACCGTTCCATGGCCCTTATCTTGGTGGAAATGCCGCTGTAATGAATCAGGCTTCCCATAGGCTCACTCCTTTACCATGCTCCGAAAGAGGTTTTCCGCATAAATTTCATGCTGTTTCTCATAGTTTTCCTCCAAACTGACAATCATAGCCCCGGCATCTGCGGCCTGCTTATCCAGTTCCTCCTGCATCTCCTGCTCCATCTGTTTCTGAATACGGGAAATCCGCGCTGCTGTCTTCTGCTCCAGCTCTCTGTCAAAGGCTGCCGTTTTCTCTTCCATTTCCTTTGCAAGCGTCTTCTTTCTGGCCCCTGCATCGTCCATCACAGAACCGGCGGCCTTTTCAATGTCAGATAACCGGTCGATTACTTTGTCCATCTTTGCGCCTCCTTTTCATATTCCCTTATAATACTCCTTTTTTTTGAAATTACCACTGGCATTTTGTAGAATAAACAAAATTTTAACAAAGTTTTTTTCAGAACAAAACAACAAAAAAAGATATGCCCTCCTGCTTTCCAGGAATGGCATATCTCCTTTTTTCCAAAAATATACAGATCTGATATCCTACTGAGCCTGACTCTCTCCTGCCCCCGTTTCTTCCGCATTATCTGCGGCCTCCTCAGGTTCAGCCTGCCCCTCAGGAACCTGCTTTTCGATGTACTGGCTGGAAACATAGGCTTCCTGCCCGTCATAGTTAATCACAGTCCAGTCATTATTATAACGCTTTACATAATCTACTTCCGTACCCTGAGAAAGCTGTACCAAAATACGGCTGTTGGTAGACGGCTCAGTACGGACATTCACGCTGCTTCCGGTAATCACATAGACCTCAACCTCCGGCTGAGTCTCCGGTTCAGTTTCAGGCTCTGTCTCCGGCACACTCTCCGTCATTGTCACACTTTCAGTGGAAACAGGCGTTTCCTTTACCTTATCCTTTTCGGGATTGAGCATCCGAATCACCACGATCAGGAGAATTACCACCAAAATTGGAATCAGCAGACGCCACAGATAAAACAGCGGCGATACCCTCCTGCGTTTTCTCCGTCTGGCATTCGAACTTCTCTGACCGGAGCTGTAGCCGGAACGGCTGGTCTGGCTCCTCTGCCCCTGACCGGAACGGCTGCCTCCTGTGCGGCTAACTGATGAAGAAGGTCTTGAAGTGCCTCTCTGAGCAGGCCGGTCATAGCCTGACGAAGAAGAAGGCCTCTGGCTGCGTCCGCCTCTGACTGCGTTTACATCGTGGGAAAATACATGAACCTCCTGGGTTAAAAGCTGATATGCCTGATTGGCATTATATGCTGTATTGTCATTTTCATGCACCGCCTTATTTCCCAGAATGCGGATGGTGTGGTAATTGTCCTTGGTTGTCTTATTAATCCAGCCGCCTTCATATAACTGGTCAATCGTATCGGACAGATCCCCTTCCACCAGACAGGCCTTCTCTGCCATGCAGCGGACCATACACTCCAGTGTCTGTCTGGCCTTTACCATCACAAGATTATAATTTTTATTTACAATCAAACGTTCTGCCTCTTTGACCCCCTGCTGGATCTGCTGCCAGCTGGTGGTATGCTCCAGGTTTGACATATCCCTTCCTCCTTCGTGTAAGCAGATTTCTCCAAAAATTGATATGTTCATATTATACCTTATTTATGTTGAAATTGCACTAGGAATTGGAAGGATTTTATGCCAGTCCCATTATTTTCCCATACTGTTCCCTTTCCGTCCTTCAGCAAAGCCCCTTTATGCCTACAGCTGATTTCTGGCTCCTACGATGATTACGTCCTCTGCGGAATCCAGCATCTGCATATCCACATCCATAAGCATGATAATCTGCTCCAGATCATTGGTTCCGCTGAAATCCATTACCCTGGCTCCGGCACAGATATAGTAGTCCGGCCTTAAAATAGCATCTGCCTTAAATACAGCCAGCTCCTCCCACATCTTAGATACCACACTCCGGAACGAGGAGGCTTTTGTAAGTACAACCTGACCATCGTTTCTCTGAACCTTGATAAAGCCCTTTTTATCCAGAATCCGCAGGGGCGTCCTGTCCTTTTCCTCTTTTGTATATACATAGAAGCTTTTTGTCTGGCCCGTAAGCTCTACCTCGGTTTCCTTCGCCCGCATATCCTCTGCCGCCAGCGCCCTTGCTTCCTCCTGTGTACATTCCTTTAAAAGATCTGTAGTCTTTACCTCTGTAGAACCGGTAGCAATGGCTGAAAGCCTGGAGGTCTGAGGATCGATCTCAATATGTACCTCTACCGTATCAGCTGCAGCGCCGCTTTCCACCGCCTTGTTGATGGCTTCCAGCTTGATGCTCCGGATATCATCCGGCGTAGGATTGGGAACCACACGCTCTACCACATCACGAACCATAGCAAGCGCTACACCGATGGAAGAAATAACCTCCGCATTTTCCGGCACACTGTACTTGATATTCATTTTTTTCGCCACAAAGCCAATCAGAGAGGTAGCTCCTCCGCCTACGCCTACCAGAGAGATCTGATCGTGCTCCAGACGGTATTTCTGAGCCAGTTCCAGAATAATGGGACTGATCTTTTCATAGGCCCTGGTAAGAATCTGCTCCGCCACATTTTCCACAGTCACGCCCAGATAGTCCGCAATGGGCTGCATGGCCTTTCTGGCAGAAGCCACATTTCCGTAGGAGAAATCCTTCGGCGTTACAAGCCCCAGCACATTGGCGGCGCAGCTGTTTGTAATGGTAATCCGTTTGCCGCTCTTTAACCGGATCGCTGCATAGTCCTCCGGATCTCCCGGCTTGGGAGAGAAAAATTCCAGCTGAGGATCTACAATTTCCTCCTCCGGTGTAAACACCGCATAATCCAGGCCCGCAATATGGGCAGAACGGGGGCCTACGTCATGAACGCCGTTTTTATTTACACGGATCATACTTCCCCCGGCTACGCCTAAAACACGCACATCCAGAGAGCTGATATATGTTCTGTGACCGCCTACGATGGAATAGTCAATGGCCGGACGGCCGTTTTTAATTACGCCAATGTTAACCGTCGTTCCTCCCACTTCAAAATACACTCCGTTGGAGGCTCTCAGATACATCAGGGAGCCCATCACACTGGCTGCCGGGCCTGACAGCATGGTAAGAACGGGGCGCTTTTTCATCTCGCCAATCTCCATAACGCCGCCATCGCCGCGCATAATCATCAGCGGGACCTCCACACCTGCCCTGCGGACACTTTCCTCTGTGGAATTGGCTGTATTAAGCATCTTTGGAAGAATACTCGCATTGATTGCCGCCGTACGGGTTCTGCGCGTAAGGCCGTAAAGCTTAGTGATATCCGAGGCAATGGTAGTTTCCAGTCCCATCTCCCCATGTGCAATATCATAGACAAACTGCTCTGCTGCAATATCATCTACACCAAAGGCGTCAGAGGCCACGATAACCTGAGCCCCTTCCTCCACCAGCTCCTTTACTGCCTGACGAACGGTTTCATCTGTCACATCATCGTCCATCAGGTAACGGTTTTTGATTACAATTTTCCTTCCCCCCGCATCCAGATCAATATCCTTTAAACGAGTCTGATGCTTTGCCAGAAAGCCTTCTGCCCCTTTTGGCCCCATTCCGATCACACCTACAACTGCCACATCGCCTTCAATCAGGGCATTGGTAGCCTGAGTCGTACTGTGAGCCACGAAAATAACATCCTCCGGTGCAATATTATTTTCAATAAGACAGTTCTGAAAAGCCTGCACAACACCAGCCGCTACGCCGTATGTTTCATCATGTGTCGTCTTTACAGAGGATTTTCCGATGATCTGATGGGTAGCATTGTCAATGGCTACGGCCTTTGTATGGGTACCGCCTACGTCAATTCCCATTCGTACATATCTTCTCTCCATGATAAACCTCCATTAACCAAACATGATATATGTAATAACCTGCAGTATGGTACAGATGATCCAGCCGCATACCACGCTCATTTTCAGGAATTCTCTGGTAGAAACCTTGGCGTAGCTGATTCCCCATACGATCCAGGACTGGGTGATGCAGCAGGATACATTCATAACCGTAGTAGCCGCAATCATCACCGGCGCAAGGAATGCGGTGGAAAAACCGATTCCCTTTAAAATGCCCAGAGTAGCCGCTCCGCAGCCATAAAGGGTAAAGGGGCCTCTGAACAGCCCCAGAGGGGCCAGAACGGAAAACATAATCGTAATAAACAGGGTGCTGTGAGGAATAATCCCTCCCAAAAGCGCATTAAAATAGGGGATGCACAGCTCTGCGGCCTTGTTAAACATGGGGACTACCAGAAGAAAGCCAACCAGAGGAGCCGTATCTACCACACCATCAAAGAAATCTTTGTTAAACAGCCTGCATGCCTGCCGGAAGCTTTTTAACTTTCCGCAGACAAACAGAGCATAAAAGCCGCCGATCAGAAAGCCCATAATGATCGGGACCTTAAAAACGATCAGGAGAAATACGGGAATAAAAGGTGTCAAAAGAGAACTTCCCGGTGCATATTCCTTCTTTTTGCGGACAGGGCGCTGGGCTGCCCATGCGTGTACGGTCTTTTTCTTTCTGGTACAGAAAAGCACCATGCCTATGGTAAAAATCAGCTGTACTGCCAGGGCAATACCGCCCCATTTTACATAGGTTTCATAAGGATATGTGATTTTACCGTCTCCATCCAGAAAAAAAGCCGTATACTGTCCGAAAAGCACCGGATTTAAAAACATTCCTGCGCCAATGCTTAACATAAAGGAGCATACGGACAGAACCTTGGGAATTCCCAGTGACATCAGGATAGGAAGAATGATTACGCCGATAGCGACTACAGCTCCGGCTCCAAAAAGGGAGGAAAAAATGGCTGTTGTCACAATACAGAGCAGAATGCAGGTAACTGCAGGCCTGTCTCCGCCTAATTCCGTTGTCTTCTTAATCATAGTATCGGCTATTCCCGTTGCCAGAAGCACCCGGCCAAACCATGCGCCGAATACTACGTTTACAAGGACATTTCCCCAGCCCTCAGGCCCGCTCTGAAATACCTTTGTAAATGCCTGAATCCACGTTACATCCAAAGCTTCCTTATTGGCTTCAATAAATGCCGGATTCGTCACAAACTGATTGCCAATCATGGGAAGAACAGTCCAGAGCACTGCCATCAGCAGCATTCCCATCATCAGATTGCCTCCTCTGGCCGCATACACGGCCAGACCGAAAAATGAAGCCAGAATTAAAAATCCAATCACATATTCCATCTCGTACTCTCCTTATTCACATTTTCCCCTGATGCTTTCTTCTGCTTTCTTATTTTTCAAGGGATTTTAAGGTTTCCCATACTTCCTCAATCACAGGAATCCCGTTTGCCAGATTATCCTCTCTTGTCTTCAATTCCAGCTCTCCCGGATAGTAGACGGTTCCGCCCTCTGTGGCAGGCTCTGATGATTTGATGTCAGCCACAATGCCGTCTACAATCTCATCTGTAAGCTCTCCTGTGTTGAACTTAGAAGGATCAACAGCGATCATGACCTGTGACAGACCTACCTCGTCGCCAAAGGTACCGATCTTTGCAACGGAATTTCCATTGGTAAGGACCGTAGCAATCACATCCAGGGCAATGGAAATACCGGAACCCTTCCAGTATCCCATAGGAAGCACTCTCCAGGTTTTCTCAATTTCCGCCGGATCTGTAGTAAGATTTCCCTGTGTGTCGTAACCGCCGGGAACCGGGAGATTCTGGCCCTTCAGTCTGGCCTCCTCTATTTTTCCATAGGAAAACTGAGATACGGCACAGTCAATTACAACATGCTTTCCATTTGTTCTCGGAATTGCCATAATAAATGGATTATTTCCGATTTTTCTGTCTTTTCCTCCCCAGGCCGGCATATTGGGCATGGTATTGGACCAGCAGATTCCGATACAGCCCTGATCTGCCGCCTGCCATCCATAGCTGCCGCCGCGCATCCAGTGGTTGTTATTTCCCAGAGCAACCACGCCTACGCCGTACTCCTTTGCCAGCTCACAGGCACGGTCCATAGCCAGCTTGGCATTCAAAGGACCAAATCCTCTGTGACCGTTCCATCTCTCAATGGCGCCCATGGACAGCTCACAGCCGGCAACTGCCTTGGGGTCAATCTCCCCTTTATCCAGATAGCTTACCACTCTTGGGAAACGGTTAATGCCATGGGAATATACACCGTCCAGGCTGTTTCCTGCAAACACAGTAGCTGCCGCTCTGGCATTCTCTTCTGTAAAACCTCTGCTGGCTAAGATTGTCTGAAACTTGTTTAATAATTCTTCATAGGATATTCTCATCTTGGTTCTCCTCTCCTTCTGCCATCAGCGGGGTGTACTCCGGTATCCGGTCCGCTGCAGCCATACCATGTGCTTAAAATATTGGAATCGCAATATTCTGAATGCGCTTTTTCTTTGTAATTATTATGTTTTTAGCTTATTTATTCCTTCTTTTTAGAAAGCGCTTTCTTAAATTTCATTATAGATCATTTTGTGTCTTTGTCAATACATCCTTGCTATGTTACATTATTTTAGTTATTTTGTAATAAATCGCCTCTCTTTTTTTGTATATTATGCTTATTCAAAATGCCATCAGGCTCAGAAAAACGCTCCATTTCCCCCTTTTAATCAAGAAAGCGCTTTTTACCATTCCTTTCAGGCCACTCGCCTGCTGATTCTGCATACGAAAACAGGCCGGAAACAAAGCACTGTACTTGCTCTGTTTCCGGCCCGTTCTGCCTTTTATTTATCTTTTCTTCCGCCTTTACGAGCTCATTCTTTCAATGATCTCCGGCTGTATGGCTACATTCACCGTAACCGTTTCCTTTCCCTCCAGGCACTCCTGCAGCAGCCTTGCACAGAGAACCCCCATCAGCTCTGCCTTATTGTCAAGGGTAGTAAGCTCCGGATCACAGATCCGCGAATCCGGCGAATTATTGCAGCCGGTCAGGGCCACATCCTCAGGAACCCTGTATCCCCTCTTTTTCAGCTCCTTCATAGCTCCGATTGCCGTAATATCCTCCCCGAATACAATACCCGTAAAGGGCCTGCCGGAATCCAGTATCTGTTCCACTGCCCTTTTGCCGCCCTCCAGACCGTATTCCGTATGAAAAATACGCTCTTTTCCATCCGGAATATCACACAGCTTCATGGCCTCCAAAAATCCCTGCATCTTTTCCCGTCCGCTGTCTGTATCCAGATCCTGAACATACAGAATTTCCCTGTGCCCCTTCTGATACAGATACTCCGCCGCTGTCCGGATACCCTTTCTGTCATCCACCAGAACAGAATAACAGTTGGGAAGGTTCAGCTTTCCGTTTGCTATGACTACCGGTACATCCCGGATCAAAGCCGTCTGCTCCGGATGGTCCTTCAGGTTATTAAAGACCGAACCGATCAGCACAAGGCCGTCTACTTTCTTTTCCGACAGTATCTCCAGATATCTGGCGCACTCCTCCGTAAGCCCTCCTGTATTGCACACAATTACATTATATCCCTCTTTTCGGAAGGCCTGTTCTATCATGTAGATCTGTCTGGCATAATGGTTCACCCGTATATCCACTGTAAGAATCGCAATGCTTTTCATGGTCTTGGAAACCATTCCCCTGGCAATGGCGCTCGGCTTATAATCGTATTTTTTCAGCACCTCTTCTATGCGCTTTTTCATGGCGGGATTTACATTTCCCTTATTATTAAGAACCCGTGAAACCGTGGAAATAGACACCTGGGCCTCTCTGGCAATATCGTAAATATTCATAATCTGATTCCTGCTTTTTTCATATGATACCAGATTTTACTATATCATAAAAAAAGCGCTTTTTGAACTGTTTTTACAAAAATCAGAAACGATCTCCGGGAAAACACGCCTGCAGGGCCAGCGCAATTCCGTCTGCATCATTTGCAGCCGTTTGGAAGGGAGCCGCCTTCCGAACACCCTCAGGGGCATTTCCCATGGCATAGCCCCGTCCGGCAGCACACAGCATATCCAGATCATTATAACCATCACCAAATGCAACTGCCTGGCTGCATTCAAAACCAAGATAATTGCAGACTGCTTTCATTCCCAACGCTTTTCCTACCCCCTCCTTCATCACTTCCAGATAATTCGGAGATGAACAGGCTGCATTTACCTCCGGCATGTTCTCTTTAAGCCACAAACGGGCGCCCTGAATTTCCTCCGGATCTCCCATATACAGCAGCTTATGAACTCCTATATTATCGAAAATACCGGAGTCCGCCGCCTTTTCCACTGCTTTTGTCCCGGTTATCTGCTCGTCATGTATAATTCGTTCATCCTGGCAGCTGTCAACCGCCCAGATATCTCCTCCATAAACACTGCAGCACAGCCCTGGAAACCGCTTTTTCAGTTCTCCCTTTACAGTCAGAGCGGTTGACAAGGACATTGCGCTGCTGAAAATCGTCCTGCCATTTTCATCCAGGACCAGCGCGCCTCCATAGCATACCATAGGGCCTGAAGTCCCCAACTCCTGCCTGATATGCTCCATAGCCGCCGCCATGCGGGCTGATACCAGGACAAACGGCACGCCCGATTTGTACAAACGGCCTATCTCCTTTTTTGCGGAATCCGGAATACGACTGCTGCTGTCCAGAAGTGTTCCGTCAATGTCACTGAATATGATGCTGTATGTCCCTTTTTCCATATGAATCTCTCCCATCTGTATACGGATATTAATCCTGTTATTCCTTTAAAAACGCCATCATTTCCCTTTGCAGCTTCAATAATCCGCTGTCCATAGACACCTCCCCGGAAAGAATCCGATCCACCTCGCTGTCAGCACGCTTTACAGCCTCCGGATATTTTCCGAAATGAGGCGCCGCCACCGCTTCTCCCATAACCTGATCCAAAACCGGCAGATCCATCTGCCCTGTGTCCCCTGCGCTGTAATCCTGAACAGCCTTTTTCACCACCGGAACTCCCTGAGAGTCCTCAAGAAGCTGTCTCTGCGTTTCCCCCTCATAGCAAAGCCATTTCAAAAACTCCCACGCCAGTTCCTTCCTACGGCTGCGGCTGCCAATTCCCATTAAAAGAGTATCCAGCTCTGTGCGGCTCTCTCCGGCCTGTCCTGCCGGCATCTTCACACAATCCCACTCAAAATCAGAATATTTTTTAATTCTCCATGGATATGGCTTATATGTCCTGTATTCCGAATATGCCAGCGGCATAAATGCCACCTTTCCAAGATCAAATTCTCTGGACGTTACAGAAAATCCTCCGTTTAGCCGGTTCAGTTCCTGAACAAAGCGGAGCGCCTCCTCTACCCGCTCATCATAAAAGAAAGCGCCTGTTCCATCTGCGTCAAACAAAGCCGCCCCATTGGCATATACCGCATCCTTCCAGCTGTAATCATAGCACCCGAACTGATCCAGAATCCCATCTCCGTCGGTATCCTTTGTAACCCGGCGGCAGATATCCAGAAAATCACTTCTGGTCCAGTTATCCTTTGGCATGGAAATCCCCTCTGCCTCCAGAAGCTCTTTATTTACAAACATAAGCATAGGAACACTTTCATACGGAAGAGCATACTGTTTCCGGAATATATTTCCATATTCATAAGCCCCCGGATAATAGGCTTCTCCGGAAAAACTGCCATCCTCTGCAATCATCCCATCCAGCTCCTGAAGAATCCCAAGACCTGCCAGCGTATCAAATTCTCCTCTGGGAATCATAAATACATCCGGCTCTGTTCCCAGAAGAACCTGCTCTGCCAGCCACTCTGCATAAGCATCCTGACGTATGCCGCTGGTATACTCTACCCGTACACCGGGATGTTCCTTCTCGAACCGCGCAATCGCCTCATCCACAATCTGATAACAATTTCCCACAGGAACACCCCAGTAACTCTCCGCACACATTCCGAACCGAAGCACAATCCCCTCTTCCCGGTTCTGTATACGATATGATACCAGTCCTGCAGCCAGAGTCAGAAGCAGAACAGCGGCTGCAGCAATTGACGCCATACCCGAAAATGCAGTCTGGTCCTTCTCTTTTTTTCTCATTTTTCTCCTCCTACAGCTGTCGGGTCGTCACGCCGGTCTGCACCGCCCAAATAGCCAGCTGGGTTCTGTCCCGCAGCTCCAGCTTGCTCAATATGGAGCTCAAATTATTCCGCACCGTTCCCTCAGACAAATTGAGAGCTGCTGCAATCTCCTTGTTGGAGCGCCCATAGCCAACCTGCTGTATTACCTTCCATTCCGTTTTTCCTATCTCTTCTACCATATGGCTGTCTACACATATAGCATAATTATTTTGAGCCATCTGAGAGAAAAGGCGGACTACCTTTACCGCCACATCCGGATTGATCATAGCCTTTCCACTGTGTACTGTGCGGATAGCGGCAGCCAGCTCCGACATGGAAACACCTTTCAGCAGATAACCGCTGGCTCCGTATTTCAGCGCATTATAAACGTATTCATCATCATCAAAGGTAGTTAATATGATAATCTTAATCTGCGGATAATTTTCTTTAATAATTCTGGTGCATGAAACGCCGTCCATCTCCGGCATACGCACATCCATCAGTATTACGTCCGGTTTATCAGAACGCACAGACCGTATAACCTCCCGTCCATCCGCTACCGTATCCGTAACTTCCATATCCGGGTTTGCCGACAAAACAATCTTAAGGCTTTCCCGAATCAGCTCCTGATCGTCTGCAATTACTACTTTAATCTTTCCATCCATTATGAATCATACTCCTCTCCCCATCTGATGGGTATTTCCGCCCGGATTATAAATCCTTTTTTTCCATCCCAGGACAGTTTTCCTCCCAGAAGCTTTAACCGTTCTTCCATATGCTTCAGTCCAAATCCCTTTTCCACCTGCCCGCAGCCACAGCCGTTGTCCTCTACCTGAACCGTCAGCCACTGGTCTTTTTTTGCAATACAGATTCGTATTTCTCCCGCATGGCCATGACGAACCGCATTGGTAGACGCCTCCTGAATTACACGATACACTGCCTCTTCTTCATCCTCATGAAATTTCAGCGGATGAACCTGATTCTCAAAAAAAATTCTGACGCCGGAGGCGGAAGACATATTATCCAGCATGGTCTGAAGCGCTTCCTCCAGAGAAAGCTTTTCCAACGCATCCGGCCGCAGCTTTTTTACAGATCTGCGCACATCCGTAATACCCTGTCTGGCTACATTTCCAATTTTTTCCAATTGCCCTCTGGCTGCCTCAGGTGAATAATCCAATATGGTAATACATGCATCAATTCCTGCCACAATCCCCGTCAGGGCATGGCCCAGTGTATCATGAATTTCCCTTGCCAGCCGGTTTCTCTCCCTTGTCTCTGCGTTCCGCTCTGCTTCCAGAGCATACGCTTTCAGCTGCTCATTGGCGGTTTCCAGCTGCTCATATAAAAGCTGAATCCTGGCTCTCTCCTGATACTCTCCCTGAATCAATATCGTCATATATAAAATGAACATGGCCAGATTTACAGAGGTTATCAGACTGCGGAGCCCTCTGAGCCATATCTGGGTACTGCTCTGATAACAGCTCAAAAATGCGTCCCACGATATCATACCCATCCATCTTCCAGCCAGATTATAATTGAGAACCGTATACAGCGCCGCTACCGCTACTGCCAAAATCAGCTTCTGCCGGCTTCCCTTCTGCCCGCGGATCATATCCGCTACTACCAGAAGAACCAGCCCGTCATAGTTCATTCCCATAGCTGCCGTAGCAACCACACAGGCCAGGGTTTCCCCTGCCAGAAGCCATGTCCTGAACGTACCCGGCCTTCCTTCCCACTGCTGCATCCATGAACTTAAAAATACCAGAAGGAGATAGGAACACACTGCTGTCAAAAGAATCGATTCCGGCTTCCAGGGCCGCGACTGAATCATATCCAGAAAACTCAGCGCTTCCATAGAATGCACAATAGCCCTCAGGCTAAAACTCATAAGCCCTGCCACAAGACACACTGCCGCCAAATTCAGCATATACATGGCAGCCTGAAGGCTGCCCACTGCTTTCTCCCTGCTCATATTGACCTCCTATTGCCAGCCGTCTGTTCCATATTGCTGCAGCTCCTCTTTTGTAATCAGGCGGGGCGGAATTTTAATCTCCTTTTCTGCCGGAGTTCCATCCAGGATATCGTACGCCGCTTCTGCCGCTCTGCGCCCAATCTGTCTTGGAAACTGGGCGGCTGTAGCTGTCATAATTCCTGCTGAAATCATGGATTTTCCATCCGGAGAGCCATCTACACCATAAACTGCCATCTTACCTGTAAGCCCCTGCTCCTCCAGCGCTGCCATGGCTCCCATGGCAGCCAGATCATTTAAACACATCACCACATCTGCCTGAGGATATTCCACAGCCAGCTCCTTCATCACCGGCATGGCAATTTCCAATTGTCCCAGACAATCCCTTTCCGCCAGAATTTCAAACCCTTCCTTTCCCTTCAGAGCTTCTTTAAATCCCTGTATCCGGTCAATTCCCGATTTCGTCTGATTATGGGTCAGCAGCAGAATTTTCCCCCTGTTCCTGGACTCCATCAGATGACGGGCGCAGAGTGCGCCTGCCTGAAAGTTATCCGTTGTTACAGTACAATCTACATACCTGTCATCATAAATATCACTGTCCACAGCAATCACCGGTATTCCCTTTGCCTTTGCCTTTTCCACCGCCGGCCCTATTGCCTTCCAGTCTGCCGGATTCAAAAAAATAGCCGATACCCCCCGCTCAACCAGCTCTTCAATCTGTTCCGTCTGCTTTTCAACCGAAAGCGCCGGATCTCTTGTCAGCAGCATATCCCCTCTGCTTTCCAGCACTCCTCGTATCTCGTCGTCTACAATTTCATAAAAAGGGTTATTCATGGTCATATAAACCGCGCCAAATATACGGCCCTCATTTTTCTGTCCCAACCGCCCAAAAACAATACAGAATGTAACTGCAATCATCAGAGCCGCCGCTGCTGCTACTATTCCTGTCCATATTCGTTCGGTTCTTCCCATGGTCATCTTCACTTTTCCCCCTTCTTAACAGCCTCTTTTTCTGATCATATCATTCTCCGGGAGTCTTGAAAAGACTTTTGTCCGCTAAAATCCATCAATACCCAAAAAGCCCTTCGGGCAGCTTCAATTCTGCCGAAAGGCCCTCTGGTCCCTTAGAATTATTTATTTATACTCCCCTTTGAACAGACCTGCTTAATAGCTCAGTCCCGGATCAAAGAAACCAAGAAGAACACCTACAAAGGCAACGGCTACAAGAACCAGCATTACCATAGTCGGAGAAATCTTCTTTTTGGTCATCAGCCACCAGCAGAATACAACCGTTGCGGCAGACAGAAGCTTCGGATAAACCGAATCCAGTGTACCCTGAAGGGCAACGCCGCCCGGAATAACAAAGGATGTGCTGATGTTGATCCAGCTGGCGGCAACTGCTCCGATTACCATCGTTCCGATCATTACAATCGACTCACGAATTGCCTGAGCCTGCGGACCCACAAGAAGCTCCACCGCTTTTCCGCCCATCCTGTAGCCCTTATAATAGGCAAACCGCATTCCAAAATACATCAGCGCATTCCATACCACAATATAGAAAATTGCTCCCAGCGGAGATCCATTGCCGGAAAGTCCCAATCCGATTCCCAAAAGAATAGGAATCAGGGTTCCAACAATCAGGGAATCACCAATGCCTGCCAGAGGACCCATAAGTCCCGCCCGGATACCATTGATTGTCTCTCCGTCAATCGGTTCTCCATTGGCTTTTGCTTCCTCCAGTCCTGCTGTCATACCTACAACCAGCGTACCGATCTGCGGTTCTGTATTAAAAAATGCACTGTATGTTTTTAAAGCTTCCTTCTGTTCTTCCTTTGTATCATAAAGCTCCTGTATTACAGGCGCCATGGAGCACAGATAGCCAAAGGTCTGCATATGCTCCTGAGAGAAACAGGTTAAATGACCATAATACCAGGAAAGGAAGGATTTTTTCAGGGTTTTATCTGATAACTTTTTCATACTATATTTCCTCCTCATCATCGTCATATGCAGCGGAAGCTGCAGCAGGACGCATGGTTTTTAACATCTGAACCTTATAATTGATTACGGCAAAGAAACCGCCGATCAAAGCTGCGCCGATCAGGTTTACGCCCATACAGGCAGCCAGGGTGAAGCCAAAGAAAAAGGTAAGGAAATCAGCCGTCTTTGTAATAACCTGCTTTAACAGAATTGCCACACCTACTGCCGGAAGAAGACTTCCCACCGTAAACAGTGTCTTCATTGCAATTCCATCCATGGGAAGATAGATTTTCATCAGATCTACCATGCTGGCTCCGGCCAGAGTAATAATTACTGTAGGCAAAAAGGAGCATACAAAGTGAGAAATCCACGGAAGTCCCATATCAACCAGATACAGTTTTTTAAAGTTTCCTTCCTCTACAGCCTTCCAGCCAATGTGCTGCCAGATCAGGTTCATCGTAGCAGTTCCGTAAAAAAGAACGGTTCCCAGCGTTCCTACTGCGGCTCCCAGGGCAGCTGCCATATCTGTTGCCTGCTGTGAAGAGGGATCAAGTCCCATTCCCTTAATTGCACATATTGCCAGAGGAATACCGATGTAACTGATTGCACGTACATCAGCTGATACGGTTCCTCCCGGAGTTACCAGAGCGATGTAAATAATCTGAATCGCCGCTCCCACAATAATGCCTGTCTTAACATCTCCCAAAATCAATCCCACTACAAGGCCTGCCACCAGAGGACGTCCCAGCGTATAATTACCAAAAGACGTACCGCCCATACCGGGCATACTTGCCAGGCAGGCGCAAAAGCCAAGTAAAATCGCCTGAATCATATTAATTTCCATACCGGATTACCACCTTTCCCTGCTTAATGTTATCAGAATCCGAACTGGCCTCTGAATTTAGTCCAGTTTCCGATTGCCTCTTCCTTTAACAGAGCGAATTCTACATTATATCCCGCCTTCATAATCATTTCCAGAGCCTCTGCCTCTTCCTGAGTAATAGACTGGTTATTTCCCAGCTTTACAGTACCGGGCCGGTCATTACAGGGGCCGATGATTACATCCTTTACTCCCGGCTGGAATCCCTGATCTACCAGGATTTTTTTCATATCTACCGGATTCTTTGTAATAAGGAAATAACGGTCCTTACTGTCCAGAACCTTTTGGCACTTTGCCTTCCACTCATCCATCGTCCACACAAACGTCTTTTTTCCGGATGCACTCTTATAAGCAGCCTTCAAAACCGGATTCGAAGCCGCCATATCGTTCACTGCAACCAATCCGTCACAGGGATACTCCAGCGCCCATCTGGTGCAGGTCTGTCCGTGAATCATACGGTCATCTACTCTTACAAATGATACTGACATATTTTTATCCTCCTCATTTTAACAGCGTACATCTGTACTAAATATCGTCCTCGTTTTCTTCCTCTGTATTCAGCTCCATCCGGGCCATGGCATTCTTTGATTCCATAAGCATACTCGCCTCAAGGGTATCCCAGTCTACAGCATCCTTCATCAGAGCTGCTGTAAGAGCCATGGGAAGATTCATTCCTCCATAAGCTCTCGTCCGTTCCAGCATTCCTGCCTTTGCCAGCACATCCAGAGCATTTGTCAGAGGCGATCCTCCAATAATGTCTGCCAGCAGTATAAGCTCATCCTCATTTCCGATAGGCGAAACCGTTTCCCTGAACCGTTCCACAAATACATCTGCTCCCATTCCGTCTTCCATACCGACGCTCAGCACATCTGTTCGTTCCCCCCCTGCCAGCATTTTCAAAACGCTGTGCAGGCCTTGGGCAAATGTACCATGGCTTACCAACACCACATACTTCATAACCGTTTTCCCTCCTGTCCGATCACTTGCCTTCATTTTATCAGTTAAAAAATGCAAAATCATCTGCCCTTTGTCACTGATTTCCTCAAAAAATCCATGGCATTTGTCATTTTGCCGTGACAAATGTCATTTTCAGTCCCTGCATCCAACTTTGCCTTGTGTTTCCAGCGTTCCAATGATAAAATGAGTCCGACTGATAATGAAGTAAGTACAAGAAAGACGAGGACATATATCTATGCGTTTAAGACATATCCCCGGAGCTGAGGAAACCATTTCCGCCAGCCCTTATGTAATTCAGGAGCCTGCCCTTCACAAAGGGAGCTGGAACCAGGTATTTGGAAATGACCATCCCATTGAAATAGAAGTGGGAATGGGAAAGGGACGTTTCATCATGGAACTGGCTCAAAAAAACCCACAGATCAACTATATAGGCATTGAACGGTATTCCAGCGTACTTCTGCGGGGCCTGCAAAAACGTGCGGGACTGGAGCTTAACAACATTTATTTTCTCTGCATTGACGCCAAAGCTATGGCTGATTACTTCGCTCCCGGCGAGGTAAACCGGATCTATCTGAACTTTTCCGATCCCTGGCCCAAAGACCGCCACGCCAGACGCCGCCTTACCTCCCCTGATTTTATGGCTGTCTATGACCAGATACTGGCAGAGAATGGGGTAATTGAATTCAAAACGGATAACCGGGGACTTTTTGACTACTCTCTGGAAGCCATTCCCCAGGCCGGATGGGAAATCAAATCCCACACCTTTGATCTCCACCACAGCCCTATGAACGAAGGAAATGTAATGACTGAATATGAGGAAAAATTTTCTTCTATGGGAAATCCTATCTGCAAGCTGGTAGCAGCCAGAGAGATTCCCGCATATGATAAACAGTAGACTAACCTCCCTCCAAAGACAAAAAGCCCCGGCACACGGATCATATGAATTCCGTATGCCGGGGCATCCTGTATTTCAGTATTTGAGGGCAATTCTCCTGCCGCAGCTTCTCCTGTCACAGAAAGAGGGTGAATAATATGCTTCTTCCCCCGATTATTGTAAAAAAACTCCAGAAAGCAACCTGCGACCGCCGCGATCTGGACCACCGCTTCCTTCATCTGCACCACTGTTTTAAGGAAGCGGAAAAAGCGCTGGGGTCCAAAAAGAAGAAATGACCCTTCCGCCTGCCCAAAGCTGTTTCCAGGCACAAAAAAAGTCCGACCCCGCAGCTTCCAATATCTGCAAAATCAGACCTTTTAATGCGCCTCCAGGGACTCGAACCCTGGACAAATAGATTAAGAGTCTACTGCTCTACCAGCTGAGCTAGAGGCGCGTTCTCCTGAACACAACGAAGATTATAGCTCAGACTGGCAGAGTTGTCAACTGTTTTTTATATTTTTTTCTCAGGACTTTTTTCTCAGGCTGCTTTAAAGAGAGAAGCCTTAACGAATACCGTACTTTTCAATGATATAATCCATATCCTTATCCCCTCTGCCGGAGAGGTTAATCAGCACTGATCCCTTACCCATTGTTCTCGCAAGCTTCATACCATAAGCAACGGCATGGGCGCTTTCGATTGCCGGGATGATACCCTCCATTCTGGAAAGTTCAAAAAATGCATCTATGGTTTCATCATCCGTCACAACATCATACTTCACCCTTCCAAGATCATGGAGAAATGCGTGTTCCGGACCGCTGGACGGATAGTCCAATCCGCTTGCCACAGAATACACAGGAGCAGGATCACCGTTCTCATCCTTCAGCATAATACTGTTAAAGCCGTGCATAACCCCCTCTTCTCCATATTTCAGGCTGGCAGCATGGTCTCCCAGCTTCTCCCCTCTGCCCAGAGGCTCTATACCGTAAATATCAACCGGATCATTCAGAAATCCCGAGAACATTCCCATTGCATTGGAGCCGCCTCCCACACAGGCAACCACCGCATCCGGCAGCTCACCCGTCATATCTACAAACTGTTCTCTGGCTTCAATGCCGATAATACTCTGGAAATCACGCACCATCATGGGAAACGGATGAGGGCCGACCACAGAGCCGATGCAGTAGATCGCATCCTTATATTCTCTGGCATATGCCGCAAATGCAGCGTCAACAGCCTCTTTCAGGGTCTGCAGCCCCTCCGTTACCTCAACAACCCTCGCACCCAGTATTTTCATTCTTGCCACATTAGGCGCCTGCTTTTTAATATCTACAGCTCCCATATAGATGTCGCATTCAAGACCGAAGTATGCCGCAGCCGTAGCAAGCGCAACGCCGTGCTGCCCTGCACCTGTCTCAGCAATGACCTTTTTCTTTCCCATATACTTTGCAAGAAGCACTTCACCCATACAGTGGTTGATCTTGTGCGCGCCGGTATGGTTTAAGTCCTCGCGCTTGGCATAGAGCTGAACGCCCGTTCCGATTTTATCCGAAAGCCTTGCAAGGTGGGAAACAGGGGTAGGCCTGCCCTGAAACTCCCTGCGGATACGGCGAAGCTCGCTGATAAATTTTCTGGATTTACAGATCGTCTGATATGCGTCGCTGATCTCATTCATGGCATTCTGAAGCTCGGGAGGAATATAAGAGCCGCCGTACCTTCCAAAATTGCCCTTAGCATCGGGATAGTCTTTTAAATAAGTGTCAAAATCAATACTGTTAAATTTCATCGTCCAACCTCCTACTCATGTAATAAGTTTGTAAGCAGAAAAAAGCTCCTTTGACTTATATTTACTGCCAAAAGAGCTTTTAAAAAACAAAAAACGGCCCTGACAGAAATATACGGTCTGTCAAGGACGAATAGCTGCAAATAAAATACCACACTACCCGCGGTGCCACCTTGATTCACGGAATGACCCGTGCCCTTAGCGGGATACCTGCATATCCCCGGCAACTGACGTATGCCAGCACGTTGCAGAATACTCTGGGGAGACCCCATTTGACTGCACCCTCAGCGGTCCATTTGACAACTTGTTTCTCACCTGATTCTCAGCTCCACAGGCTCTCTGTAAAGGCATCATTGCCGTTATCTCCGCTTCAACGGTTTGAATACTAACTTTTTTATATACTATACCCATATCCTGTACGCTTGTCAATGGATTTGTGTGAGAAATTTTAATTTTTCAATAAATTTTTCGGAAGCTTTAGAAAATACCTGATATTTTTTCCACACAATATGCATACCTGCTTCCGTTCGGGGAGAAAGAGGCCGAAAACACAGCCTGCTGTTTCCGGTTGTATTGATTATTTTATCCAGTCCAATGGCATATCCCAGTCCTTCTTCAACCATCAGGGATGCATTAAACAGCAGATTATAGGTTGCTGCAATCTTAAGCTCGGACAGCTCTTTATTGATCCATGCGGTTAAAGTCCCTTTACTGTCATCCTGATTTGAAATAATTAACGGTTTATCCCATAAATCCTCCGGCCAAACGGCTTCCCTGCCTGCCAGCGGCGAATCCCGTCTCATCAAAACTCCCCAGCTATCCCTGAAAGGCAGCTCGATCGAATTATACTTTACAGGGTCTACATTCCCAAACACTATCCCGAAATCGATCAGCCCCTTATCCAATTGTTCGCTGACAAAGTCTGCGTTTCCGCTGGAAATATGATAGCGGATTCCGGGATATGACTCATAAAGCTCCTTAGCGGCTCTTGCTATAAAACGAACGGCGTCTGTTTCTCCGGTCCCGATATAGACATCTCCCACAATTACCTGATCAGAGAACGATATTTCCCGTTCTGTTTTTTGTACAAGGCTTAATATTTCTTCTGCCCGCTTACGAAGAATCATTCCTTCTTCCGTAAGCGTCACTTTCCTCGTCCCCTTTGATCCGCGGATCAGAAGTTGTTTTCCCAGTTCTTCTTCCAGTGCTTTTATCTGAGTCGAAAGTGTAGGCTGTGAAAGATGCAGCGATTCTGCTGCTCTGATAATGCTCTGTTCTCTTGCCACTGCAAGAAAATAGGAAAGAACCCGCAATTCCACTATTAATTCCCCCTCTTTCTGAACGTTTCGACTATAATATAGCTTACTTCTGAATAGTTTTCAACTATCGAAACGAATAATATATAAGTATTTGCTATTATTATTTTCATTTTTTATAATAGAACCAGAACGATGACAATACAGACAGGCGGTGGCTATAAATATGGATGGCGAAGAAATAAAGCTGGAACAGCTCATTGCATATGGCTCAAAAGCAGCAATTATTCAAAATTTAAAAGATGCCGGATGCAGTCAGGAAACGATCAGCTGCTGTCTTGCCTGTCTGGACACGGGGCAAAAAGGGGAGCTGTTAAAACGATTGGAAAAACATCGAAAAGGGCTTCTGGACAAAGTACATAAAGGACAAAAACAGATAGATTGTCTTGACTATCTGGTATTTCAAATCGGGAAGTGTTCTTTTTCGTCCGATGAACTGTAAACGAGGAGGAAACCGCATATGAAAATGATAGAAAATCAAACATTTGACGAGGAACGCGCTCTTTATGGAAGCAATGAGCTTCTGGTAAAAAACTGTTCCTTTGACGGACCGGCAGATGGAGAAAGCGCATTCAAAGAATGCTGCCGGATAGAAGTGAAGGATTGCTTTTTCAATCTGCGCTATCCCTTCTGGCATGATTACGGACTTACTATCCATCATTCGGAAATGACAGAAAACTGCCGGGCGGCATTGTGGTATTCCAATCATGTGAAAGTAACCGACAGCAAGCTCTATGGAATCAAAGCGCTTCGGGAATGCGGTGATGTGGCTATCCAAAACTGTGACATTATTTCTCCTGAATTTGGATGGTCCGTGCAGAAAATCTGTATGGAAAATACCTCTGCAGCCAGCGAATACTTTATGATGCGGTCAGAAGATCTGACCTTCCGCAGAGTACAGCTTCAGGGAAAATATTCATTCCAATACATAAAAAATGCGGTCTTTGAGGATTGCGTTTTTGACACAAAGGATGCGTTTTGGCATGGAGAAAACATTACAATCCGAAACAGCACCATAAAGGGAAAATATCTGGCATGGTATTCCAACGGATTGACGCTGATCAACTGTAAAATTATTGGAACTCAGCCGTTCTGCTATTGCAGAAATTTAAAACTGGTTGACTGCGAGATGCTTGAAACAGATCTGGCTTTTGAGAAATCCCAGGTCGACGCAGCAATCATTACAAAAGTTGACAGTATTAAAAATCCCCTCTCCGGACGAATTACGGTACCCGCTTTGGGAGAACTGATTCTGGACGATGCCAGCGCCAAAGGAGAGGTTATTATTAAGGAGTGACACGATGAGCAAACATATTTTAGTTATCTCTACAAGCCCCAGAAAGGGAGGAAACTCAGAAACACTTGCGGATGCGTTCATTAAGGGAGCAGCCGAAGCAGGCCATAAAACAGAAAAAATATGCCTGTACGACAAGTCCATCAGCTTTTGCAGGGGATGTCTTGCCTGCTTACAGTCACACCGCTGTGTAATCCACGATGATGCAGATAGCATTGCACAAAAAATGCGCAAAGCCGATGTTCTGGTATTTGCAACGCCCATTTATTACTATGAGATGTGCGGACAGATGAAAACAATGCTGGACCGTGCAAACCCATTGTATGATTCCGACTACCAGTTCCGGGATGTTTATCTTCTTGCAGCGGCGGCAGAAACAGAAGAAAGCGCCATGGACGGGGCAGTAAAAGGCCTCTCCGGCTGGATTGAATGTTTTCCAAATTCCCGGCTCGCCGGAACCGTATTTGGCGGAGGCGCAGACGCTGTCGGTACAATTCAGGGGAATCCGGCATTAAAAAAGGCATATGAGCTGGGAAAGACGGTTTAAGGAGGATGAAAAATGGCAATACGGCAAACAGCGGGAAAAGAGGCCTTGGGAGATTTTGCTCCCAAATTCGCACAATTAAATGACGACGTTCTGTTTGGCGAGGTCTGGAACAGAACAAACCTTCTTTCTTTACGAGACAGGTCTTTGATAACGGTGACGGCTCTGATGGCGCAGGGATTGACCGATTCTTCTTTCCGCTATCATCTGGAAACTGCCAAAAAGAACGGAATCACGAAAACAGAGATTGCGGAGCTTCTGACCCATGCCGCCTTTTATGCAGGATGGCCAAAGGCGTGGGCAGCCTTTCGCATGGCAAAGGAAGTCTGGGAAGAAAAACAGACCAATAGCAGCGAAAGAGAAGCCCATGAAGCTTCCATGCTCTTTCCCATCGGACAGCCCAATGATACCTATGCCCGGTATTTCACCGGACAGAGCTACCTTGCGCCGGTTTCCACAGAGCAGGTTGGCATTTACAATGTAACCTTTGAACCGGGATGCCGGAACAACTGGCATATCCACCACGCCAGAACAGGCGGCGGCCAGATTTTAATCTGTATCGGCGGCAGAGGATTCTATCAGGAATGGGGGAAAAGGGCGCAGGAGCTGCTTCCCGGAGATGTGGTGAATATTCCTGCTGGCGTGAAACATTGGCACGGCGCATCTCCCCGCAGCTGGTTTTCCCATCTGGCAGTGGAAGTTCCCGGTGAAGAAACCGCCAATGAGTGGCTGGAACAGGTAGATGATGCCGAATATACAAACGCAATACGCTGAAAGCAGGAGCTTTATATAAAACATCCTCTATGCCTTCTGCTTCATCCGCTCCATAATTGCATTTGCTCTGCGATATACCTCTTCGGGATCTTCCCCGATAGAAAATACCCCGTCCTCATACCGGACGTTTCCATCAATCATAACCAGCTTTACGTTCTGCTTGCTTCCGCTGTAAACCAGATTTTTTACAATATTATTGATGGGCTGCATATTGGGCTGGTGCAGGTCAACCAGAATCAGGTCTGCCAGCTTTCCTTCCCGGATGCAGTCGCAGTCCGTAAGCCCCATGGCATATGCTCCGCCTGTACAGGCCATTTTAAGAACCTCATCCGCAGGCATGGCGGAGGCATCATTTTCACGAAGCTTTGTAAGGCCCGTAACAAGAAACATTTCACGGAACATATCCAGGCAGTTATTGCTGGCAGGGCCATCGGTTCCAATGGCAAGGCGGATTCCCTTTTCAAGCATCCGGTTCAGTCTTGGGATTCCGCTTGCCAGCTTCACATTAGAACCGGGGTTGGTGACAATCGTCATATCGCGCTTTTTAAAGATATCCATGTCCTCATCCGTAATATGGACACAGTGATATCCTCCCCCGCCGTACTCAAACATTCCCAGAGAATCCAGAAATGCCGTCGGTGTTTTTCCATAGCGCTCCAGACAGCCCTCTACCTCGCCCTTTGTTTCTGAATTGTGGGTAAACACAGGGGCTCTGTATTTGTGAGACAGCTCTGCTACTGCCTCCAGAATCCTTTGGCTTGTTGTATATTCCGCATGAAATCCCAGCTGGTAGCTTATAAGAGGATCATAGGCATTAAATTTCAGATAATCCTCCTCCAGCCCCTGTGGAGACGACACAAAATCATTGAGACCGCTTACCAGGACCGCTATGAAAC
>CAUCBQ010000003.1 GCA_958441075.1 uncultured Clostridiaceae bacterium
GATATTTATCTTACAGGAGAAGGCTATAAGGTAATTAAAACATATGACGGTTATGAGGCACTGGAATATCTGGAAAATAATTCAGCCGATCTGCTGATTCTGGATGTGATGATGCCAGGCCTGGACGGTATCCGTACCACTCTTAAGGTGCGGGAAAGCAGCAGTATTCCGATTATCATTCTTTCTGCAAAATCTGAGGATGCGGATAAGATTCTGGGCTTAAATATCGGGGCAGACGACTACATCACAAAGCCCTTTAATCCGCTGGAGCTGGTAGCCAGGGTAAAATCCCAGCTGCGCCGGTATACACAGCTGGGCAATTTAAACCAGCAGGAGCAGGATCAGGTCTATAAGTGCGGAGGCCTTCAGATCAATGATGATAATAAAGAGGTTACGGTTGACGGAGATCCCATCAAGCTGACGCCTATTGAGTACAATATCCTGCTGCTTTTGGTAAAGAATGCGGGCAAGGTATTTTCCATTGATGAAATCTATGAACAGATCTGGAATGAGGAAGCCATCGGAGCAGATAATACGGTAGCGGTGCATATCCGCCATATCAGAGAAAAGATTGAGATCAATCCCAGAGAGCCAAAATATCTTAAGGTAGTCTGGGGCGTGGGATATAAGATCGAGAAGCAGTAGGTGGTTCTATGGAACAGAGCAGAAAGAAAATACGGATTCAAAAGGTGGTACTGTCCCTGCTTTCGGTGATATTCCTTGTTATGGCCCTGGCTGGTATTGCCGCTATGTATTTAAACGGAGGCTATGGAAAGGGGATCAGCTGGGTCTATGAGGAAAGCTATGAGGATTCTGACCCCTTCAGCACGAAGCTGGGAAGAGATATCGAAAATATTTTTACATATATCGGCTATAAGGATCTCTTTGAAACAGATGGAAAGCTGGATATGAGCAAGCCTATTGTCCGGCTTACAGACGGGCCGGGAATAGATGAGGACTGGACTCTGGATCAGATCGTCCGCTATGCAAGAATACGCGGATACTATCTGGGAGAGGATTTTACAGTTCAGGGTTCTCCTATGTCCATGGACGATGATGATATGGAGGTCACGATTCAGTTTTTAAATACAGGCTTTGATTTTTTGAGTATGGGAGAGCTGGAAACCCGGATGACAAAGGAAGAGCTGGCTCTGGATATTCTGGAATGTTTGGGACAGTATTACTCTATCTATTATAATTTCATGGAGCACCAGACCAATGTGCGTTTCCGGGTGGTTTATAAGAGTGATGAGGGCGTGGAAACGGTGTATACCAATGTGCCTGAGCTGACTCTGGATGAGCTGAGGGGATTTGGAAAATATCTGTTTATTCCCGGAAATACCATCCGCATGGATACAAATCTGGCGGTCATTCCTCAAAATGCCGCAGCTCTTTTGGAAACATGGAATCCCAATAATAACGACCAAAATTATCTGGTAGTTTCCGTCGATACCACATATCCATATGTTGACAGCTATTCTGAGGAATCCGCACAGTACCGCAGTGTGAGAAATGCATTTATCATGGGAATGGGCGGCGTGATCGTGGGCTTTATCGGCCTGTTTGTCACGCTGGTATGGCTTATATTCCTGTCAGGCCATACACACAGTCTGGACAGTGAAATACGCCTTTACCCGGTGGACCGGATTCCCATGGAGCTGTGTATACTGTCAGGGGCTGTGGCTGCCGCGGTTCTTCTCCTGTGGGGAAAACGTCTGGGGATGATGGTGATCGGACTTTTTGCCAGAGAGGAAAATCTGCCGTTCTGGAATAAAATGCTCCGCTATCTGATTTTTTACAGCTGCGGTATTCTCTGCGGGTTCAGCCTTCTGCGCCGGTATAAGGCAGGCACACTCTGGACGGGGAGTCTTGGAAAGCGGGCTGCCATGGCTTTCAGGGCTTATAGAGAAAAGACCAGCTATGCGGTGGGCGGGGCGCTGTGCTACCTGACCTTTTTGGGCTGCAATAGTTTTGGTATGTGGCTTATTCTGTTTCTGTCGGCCACCAGAGGGGAGAGAACCGGTTACCGGATTATGTATTATGTAGTGCTTGCTCTTTTTGCGGGAATGGATATATGGGTATTTCACCGGCTGTTCAGGGAATCCTGCCAGAGAGACCTGCTGGATCAGGCTATCAGTACCATTTCTACCGGGGATACAGGCTACCGCCTGGATACCTCTATGCTGACAGGCAAGGAAAAGAAGATGGGCGAGCATATCAATAATATCACCAGCGGTCTGGACACGGCTCTTCAGGAAAAGGTGAAGAGCGAGAGGTTAAAGGCAGATCTGATTACAAACGTATCCCATGATATTAAAACGCCTCTTACTTCAATTATTAACTATGTGGATCTTTTAAAACGCCAGAAGATCCAGGACCCCAAGATTGCGGCATATCTTGAGGTGCTGGATCAGAAGTCTCAGAGGTTAAAGACGCTGACAGAGGACCTTGTAGAGGCTTCAAAGGCCAGTTCAGGAAATCTGAAGCTGGAAGTATCAGATATTAACCTGGTGGAATTGGTTCAGCAGACAAACGGTGAGTTTGAGGAGCGTTTTGCCCTGCGCCGTCTGGAGCTGATTCAGGAGCTTCCGGAAGAAATCATTGTCATACGGGCAGATGGAAGACGCTTGTGGAGAGTATTGGAAAATCTCTACACCAATGCCTTTAAGTATGCCCAGGAGGGAAGCCGGGTTTATGTAGATGTGAAAGAAGAGGAAGGCAGGGCGGTATTTACGATTAAGAATATTTCTGAAAAACCTTTAAATATCAGTCCTGATGAGCTGACAGAACGCTTTGTCCGGGGCGATGTGGCGCGAACCACAGAAGGCAGCGGACTGGGACTTTCCATTGCGAGAAGCCTGACGCAGCTTCAGAAGGGAGAGTTTGTGATCAGTATTGACGGTGATCTGTTTAAGGCTCAGGTGATTTTTCCCATGGAACGGCGGGGGAAAAAGATGGAGAGAGCGGCAGAGGAAGCGCTGGCTGACGAGAGTGAACCGGAAAAATTATAGAACACAGAGAAAGGCCCCCCAAACCAGTTTCGGGGGGCCTTTCTGAACCCTGAATAATGTGTTATATAAGATCTTTTTACTGTTTACTGATACTCAAATACATTGATCCAGCTCTCTAAAAGCTCCTTCTCCTCGGGGCGCTTATAAGCTAACTGAGCTGCGGCTACCACAGGAAGCCAGCCCTGTACATAGCGCTTTTCTGTACCTGTCTTTTCACAGAACAGATCCATGTACAGCTCCGCTTTTTTCCTGTCCTTTAAGCTTAACAGCAGGTAGGTTCTCGCTACATCGGCGCTGGCATTTCCCTGGGAAGCATGTACCCAGTCAATGACATACCATTTGCCATCATCGCCTACGATGATGTTGGATGGGTTGAAATCGCCGTGGCAGAGCTTGGTGTGTTTGGGCATTCCGTCCAGTCTGGTCATCAGCTCATAACGTGTGCTGTCGTCCAGCTGCTCCACGGATTTGAGGGCGCGGATGGTTTTTTCCTTCAGCTTGTTTAACAGAGGGCAGGCCTGCTTGTGGATCAGAAGGTGAAGATCCACCATTCCTTCCATATATTCCTCCAGCTTGTCCGGATTTTCATCCATTAACTGCTGCAGGGTTTTCCCCTCTACATATTCCTTCAGGATGGACCATTTTCCATCAACAACAGAAACCCCCAGGATCTTAGGAACGTTGAGCGCCTCGATATCCTCCACCCGCGCATTGCACAGGGCTTCGTTGAGAACCTCGGCTTTCGGGAATCCATCACAGAATTCCTTGATGGCAGTGCTGCCGTCACGATAAACGGTTTTCTTTTCACTTGTGAAAACTAATTCTCTTGCCATAATCATACTCTCCTTCCACACATTATATACGGTGCTGCGTCGGGTTCCCGCCGCACTGTACTTATTCTACTACAAGGGCAGTAAAAAGTACATACTAAATTTGATAAATTTTTAACGTACTTTTTGGGAATCCACTGGTAACATTTCCCTTTTACTTAAAAACGGAAGATCGCTGTACCGTAAGCTGGGAGGGGATAAGCCACAGAATAGGGCTGTCCGTCACATTCTCCCTTGACAGAGGTATAGGAAGGACATTGAGAAGCTTTGTAGGCTCCATGCTCATTGTCCAGAAGCAGAGTATATTTACATTTTTTGGGAACACCTACTCGATAGTCGGGGCGTGCTACGGGTGTGAAATTTATAACAAACAACAGGTTCTTTTTGCCGGTTTCATCCCTGCGGATAAAACTGAAAATACTCCGGTCGCCGTCATTGGCATTAATCCACTGAAAACCGTTCCAGTCATTATCCAGCCGGTACAGACAGGGATATTTTTTGTAAATATGCAGCAGATCCCGGACATATTCCTGCAGGCGCCTGTGGCTGTCTTCATCTGTCAGATGCCAGTCCAGAGCTGCCTTTTCGTCCCATTCATGCCACTGGCCAAAATCCTGTCCCATAAAGAGCAGTTTTTTTCCGGGGTGCCCCAGCATAAAAGTATATCCGGCCTTCAGGTTAGAGAATTTATCTTCTCCCAGACCGGGCATTTTGTTGATCATGGAGCATTTCAGGTGAACCACCTCATCATGAGACAGCACCAGAATATAGTTTTCACTGTTAAAATAAGTCAGGCTGAAGGTCATTCGGTTATGGTTGTATTTGCGGAAATAGGGATCAAGCTTCATATATTCCAGAAAATCATGCATCCAGCCCATGTTCCATTTAAAGGTAAAGCCCAGTCCGTCCTGCTCAGGATGCTTTGTCACATTAGGCCAGGCGGTGGATTCCTCGGCAATCATCAGTACCCCGTGGTTGCGTCCCTGGACAACCGTATTCAGGTGTTTAAAAAATTCAATGGCCTCCAGATTCTGGTTTCCGCCATAGATATTGGGCACCCACTGGCCATCCTGACGGCCGTAGTCCAGATAGAGCATGGAAGCCACTGCATCTACTCTCAGACCGTCCACATGATACTGCTCCACCCAGTAGAGGGCATTGCTGATGAGGAAATCCTTAACCTCGTTTTTGCCGTAATCAAAGACCTTGGTGCCCCAGTCAGGATGCTCGCCTTTGCGCGGGTCCTCATATTCATAAAGGGGATGACCGTCAAAGTCAGCCAGTCCGTGGGCGTCCCTTGGAAAATGAGCCGGTACCCAGTCCAGAATTACTCCAATGCCGTTTTTGTGGAGATAGTTTACAAAATACATGAAGTCTTTTGGTGAACCATACCGGGAGGTAGGGGCAAAATACCCCGTAACCTGATAGCCCCAGGAGCCGTCATAGGGGTGTTCTGCAATTCCCATAAGCTCTACATGGGTATATCCCATTTCCTTTACATAGGCAGCCAGCTCATGGGCCGCCTCAATATATGTATAGCAGCCGTCCTTTTCCGGGCGGTTCTTTTTGCGCCAGGAACCCAGGTGCACTTCATAGATGCTCATGGGCTGTTTTTCAGGATCTGCCTGGGTACGTCTGTCAATCCAGTCTTTATCTGCCCAGGAAAAACCGGAGATATCGGCGGTCACAGAGGCAGTTCCGGGTCTGTATTCTGCGCTGAATGCAAAGGGATCGGCCTTGTAAAGGATCTTTCCCGTATCAGTGGTAATGGCAAATTTGTACAGCTCGCCTGTCTGCATACCCGGATTAAAGTATTCCCAGATTCCTATATCGGAGATCTTTTTCATGGGATTGGCATCCGGATTCCATCCGTTAAAATCACCTACCAGATGGACCTGTGCCGCGTGAGGGGCCCATACGGCAAAATAAATGCCGGCTTTTCCCTTATATGTTATGGGATGGGCTCCCAGCTTTTGGTAGATATCATAATGGGTGCCTGCTCCGAAGAGATAGCAGTCCAGATCCGAGATTACGCCTGTTCCGGCAGGCCTGGGCTTTCTGGAAGCGCTCCCTGTTTTTTTTACAGTGGCAGTTGGTTTTGCCGGTGCGGTGCTTTTTCTTACAGCCATGTTACTGTTCCCCCTTGATTTTAAGAACTGTTCCGTCGCAGCCCTTTAATGTAATCTGCAGTTTGCCGTTTTGAATGGGGAGGATCTCGTCATCCTCAAGAAGATTCACAGCCTGAGAGGCAGCCATGGGAACGGGAATGTTTAATACTGCTTCGTTATCATCATTGTTTAAAGCAGTAATAATCAGGCTGTGTTCACCGTGTCTGGCAAAGGCATACTGACGGTTGGTTAAAAGCAGTTCCTGATAGCGCCCAATGTGAAGCTCTTCATTTTCCTGGTGAATGATGCCCAGCTTTGAAATACGGTCCGTAAGCGCGCAGTGAAGAGAGTCAAAATTCTCAGGTGAAACAGCGGGCCTTAAGGCGTCATCACAGGTAGGCGTCCGTCTGCCCTCTACGCCCCATTCGCCTCCGTAGTAGATGGAGGGAATACCCGGAAGAGTCATCAGGCAGGTATATACGGGAATCAGATGTTCCCTTGTGCGCAGCTTGCTGGCAATCCGGTCCTCGTCATGGTTATCCACAAAGGTGTACAGACTGCGTCCGATGGATTCCAGACGGCGTACATTATGAGCAATTTCAAAGAAATTGTGATCGTTAAAGCCGGAGTAAATGCTCTTGTGGAGCTCATAATTCGTTACAGAGTGAAGCATATTGTCATTGACCCAGCGGCCGTAGTCTCCGTGGATTACCTCGCCCATCAGCCAGAAATCTTCCTTCATGGATTTTGTTTCACGGCGCATCTCTTCCATAAAATGGAAATCAAGCACATTGGCACAGTCCAGACGGATGCCGTCAATGTCAAAGGTATCAATCCAGAACCGGATTACGTCAAAGAGATACTGACGAACCTGAGGATTGGCATGATTGAGACAGGGCAGTTCAAAATGTCCCTGCCAGGCATCATAGCCGAAGGGATCGCCAAGGGGGCTCTGCCAGTCAAAGTTTACACCCTTGTACCAGTCCCTGTAAGGAGAGTCCCATTTTTTTTCCTGAATATCCTTAAAGGCGAAAAACTCTCTTCCGGTATGGTTGAATACCCCGTCTACTACTACCCGGATGCCATTTTCGTGGCAGAGTGAGGTGAAATGGCGGAAATCTTCATTGGA
The DNA here is from genome assembly GCA_958441075.1 of uncultured Clostridiaceae bacterium. Classification (GTDB taxonomy): domain Bacteria; phylum Bacillota; class Clostridia; order Lachnospirales; family Lachnospiraceae; genus Enterocloster. The sequence continues at coordinate 7,079 of CAUCBQ010000003.1, forward strand.
GCCAAGGCGGCGGTCAGTCTGTTTGTAATCCCTGGTATCATAGCCGTGACTGGTGGATTCAAAAAGAGGGCCTATGTAAATGGCATTGCAGCCCAGTGCTTTTATATGGGGAATCCATAATTCCAGCTCATCAAAGCGGTTCATTATTTCTGTTTTGGTATTGTGCTTTTCGGCACCGGTCATACCAAGGGGATACATATGATAGAAAATTGCTTTTTCATACCAAGCGCTCATGTTTGTTGTCCTCGCAATCGTCAGTTTTGTAGTTGAATGGTTCCGGGGCCGCTTATTTTGCAGCCCCGGCAAAATACACGTCTGTCGGAAGTCACAGCTCCCAGCTTTTAAATTTTCTTAAAAGAAACTGATAGCGCAGCTGCGCTGCGTTCCATTCGTAAATACAGCAGTCGATCAGGGTAGGATCTACTTCCTGCTCGAAATGATTTCTGGCTGTTTCGATGGCGTGTCTGGTGTCCTCGATCTCGGCCCTCAGGCGCAGAAGCTGCGGGTCCTGTTTTTTTAGGGCAGCTGCGGCTGTCTGGCGTACGGCCCGGATTAAATCAGTCATAGAATTTCATCTCCCCAGGTGGCTGCCTCAGGCGTTAAGGCAGGCTTTGCCGGATTAACTGGTAACATAGATCAGTATATCCGTAAAATACCATTATATGCAGCATTGGGGAATAGGGCCAAAGTTTTTTAAAACATAAATTCTTCCATCCGGTAGCCCAGCTCCATCAGCTGTCTGGTAGGCTCCCGGAGGGTGAGATAGTAGTAATTGGCAGTGCCGTCCTGGCGGACATTCACCAGTCCGGCTGCCTTTAATATTTTTAAATGATGGGAGATGGCCGGACGGGACAGGCTGGTGCGCCGGGTGATCTCATTTACATTCATAGCGTGTTCTGCAAAATTCACCGGTCCATGAGACGGGTCCCGTGCCATGGCATTTTCTGTCAGGGCCTCGATGATGGAAAGGCGGACCTCATCGCCAAGGGCAATAAATATAGGCATACAGGAGTGAAATTGCTTCTGCAGCTCTGCCGCAGTGGTCATCCTCTTGCTCCTCCTTTGGTTTAAAATTTTGAACTAATGCTATTTTACCATTGAGAGGAAGGCGGGTCAAGACAAAAGAGATAAAATATACAAGAAAATGAAAAATAAAAGGCGGATAATTGTATATTAAAACGACATAATTCGACGAACAGGCCAGATGAAAGAAAAAAAGTGATGGAAAATGAAAAAAGTCCTTGACTTTTGTGGGAGGCTGGAGCATAATGTAGTAACATTCAATTTAAAATTCTTTTCTATAATCTATTTTTGTAACTCTTATGAGAATCCGTTCCCTTATCGGGGAGAGAATTTCAGATTTTTCAGGTGAACAACAGCAAATAATGGGCGTGGAAGCAGAGAGCTTTCAGGGAGAACTGAAGTATTTTTGTGAAAAAGGGGGAATATAGGCTGTATTTTGTGTGCAAATGTGTATACTGGATTGCCATGGCAGGGGCAGCGGCAGGGGATATCCAGGAATACAGGATCTCAAACAGGTATCTGGGACTTGGGCTGGCTGCCGGAATAGGCGGGGCATTGGCTCTGGGAGGAGGGAAGGCGGCAGGAGATGTTCTGCCTCTGGCTGGTTTTGTAACCCGTTTGTCTGCCGTGGTAATTCTGGGGTTTCCCATATACCGTTTGGGGATGATTGGGGCTGGGGATGTGAAAACAGCCGCTCTTTTTACCGCATGGCTTGGGTTTAGGGACGGTTTAAAGGCATTAATAATCGGATTTATATTGGGAGCGGTTCTGGCTCTTATCAAGATGCTGCATCAGGGCAGCATGGTCAAACGATTTCTTTATTTATCAGCCTATATCAGGCAAAGTTTTCAAGATAGAACCATGAAATTATATTATGATCCCGCAAGGGATGGGAGAGACGCGGTAATACCGCTGGGAGCATGTTTTTTTGCAGGAGCAGCGGCGGTAGAGATATGGCAGCGGCTGTAAGAAGTGGAAACAGCAGGAGGAATTGCAGATGGTAAAGATAATGGCAGTGTATGATGAAGATCCGCTTTATGCCAGAAGGCTGGCAGAGTATGTGAACCAGAGGGAAACGATTCCCTTTACGGCCATGGCTTTTTCGGATCTGGAACGGTTGGAGGAGTACGGAAATGAACATGAGATTGAGATCCTTTTAGTAGGTGAATCTGTAAGAAGGGCAGCGGATACGGTAAGGGCAGGTTTGAAACTGGTGCTCTGCGGAGGAGAATTTTCTGTAGAAAAAGAGGAATCATCTATTTACAAATTTCAGTCAGGAGAGAGTATTTTACAGGAGGTCATGACCTGCTATTGTGCGGCTCCGCCGGAGCCGGCTCTGGCTCTTGCGGGAATGGGGGCACAGATTCTGGGAGTGTATTCTCCGGTAAACCGCTGTGGAAAAACAGCCTTTGCCCTGACATTGGCTCAGGTACTGTCAAGAACAAGATCTGTACTTTTTATCAGTCTGGAAGAATTTGCGGGATTTGAGGCGATTCTGGGAGGGGAAGTAAAACGGGATTTTTCTGATGTGCTTTATCTCTGCCGCCAGGGCAGCTTTAACTGGATGAAGCTTCGGGCTATGGTATGTTCGGCAGGACAGGTAGATATGATTCCTCCTGCAGCATATGGGGAGGATCTGGATCAGGTGGAGCCGGAGGAATTAGCACAGCTTCTGGGGCGTATTGCCAGAGAAAGCGGTTATGGGAGACTGGTGGTGGATCTGGGTCATATGGGCCGGGGATCAGCGGCTCTGCTGGACTGCTGCGATGGGGTGTATATGCCGGTTTTGGAGGACCCGGTGTCCAGAGCCAAGCTGGAAGCCTTTGACCGGTATCTGTCAGCAGCAGGGGCTGTCTCGCTTCGGGAGAAAATCTGCCGTATCAGACTTCCGGGGATTCGTCCTTTGGGCAGTATGGAGAATTATATGGATCAGCTTCTCTGGGGGGAAATGGGAGATTTTGTGCGGTCTCTTTTAGAGGGAGGAGGAAAAAATGGCTGAGAGAAATCCCGGAGAGGGAATCCGTGAGGAGCTGCGCCAGATGATTATGGAGCGTATTCAGGAATGCAGCCATATAGAGGACGAGGAGCTTTATGAACAGATTGACGGGGCGATCCGGAAAAAGGGACAGGAAATATTCCTTCCTCTGAAGGAGCGGCTGTGGTTAAGAAACAGCCTTTATGACAGCTTTCGCCGTCTGGATATTTTGCAGGAGCTGTTAGATGACAGTGACGTGACAGAAATCATGGTAAATGGAGCCGGGAAGATTTTTATTGAAAGAAAGGATGGAACCGCTTTGTGGGACAGGCGGTTTGAACGGCCGGAACAGCTGGAGGATATTATTCAGCAGATTGTAGGACGGGTAAACCGTTCGGTAAATGCCTCTTCGCCCATTGCAGACGCCCGGCTGGAGGACGGCTCCCGTGTTCATATTGTGCTGCCGCCAGTGGCTTTAGACGGTCCGGCAGTAACTATACGGAAATTTCCAGAGCCTATTACCATGGAAAAACTCATTGGTTTTGGTGCGGTTACAGAGGAGGCGGCCCGGTTTCTGGAACGTCTTGTAACTGCCCGGTACAATATTTTTGTCAGCGGAGGAACCAATTCGGGAAAGACTACCTTTTTAAATGCTCTTTCTTCTTTTATTCCAAGGACAGAACGGGTGATTACTATTGAAGATTCGGCGGAGCTGCAGATTTCTCAGGTTCCCAATCTGGTGCGTCTGGAAACCAGAGACGCCAATACAGAAGGGAAGGGACAGATTACGGTCAGTCAGTTAATCCGGGCTTCGCTGAGAATGAATCCAGACAGAATTATTGTAGGAGAGGTAAGAGGCGCAGAGGCTCTGGATATGCTCCAGGCTATGAATACGGGCCATCCGGGTTCTCTGTCAACGGGACACAGCAATTCAGCCAGAGATATGCTGAACCGTCTGGAAACCATGGTTTTAATGGGAGTCAGACTGCCTCTGGAAGCGATCCGCAGTCAGATTGCCTCGGCTTTGGATATTCTGGTACATCTGGGACGGCTGGGAGACGGAAGCAGAAGGGTGCTTTCCATTGCAGAGGTGGGAAGCGTATATATGGGAGAAATCGAGATAGAGGAGCTGTACAGATATGACAGGGAAAAAGGGCGGCTTGAAAAAACAGGCGAGCTTAAAAACAGGGAGAAGCTTGGAGATGCAGGAAATTATCAGGGGAGGAAGGAGAAAACAGCACAGATGTGACCGGGAAGGCGGGAGAAGATGGCGGCTGCCAAGAAGCATTTCTCTGCGGGGCGGTTCAGGTCCCAGAGCGCCGGATGGGGTGGATTATGGTGTTTACCGGCTGTCAGCCAGAGAGTATATGGAGTTTTCCGCTATAGGACTGGGGCTGTGCGGTCTTACTGCCTATGTATTTTATCGGAGTCTGGAGGCCTTTATCCTGCTTGTGCCATTTGGGCTATTGTATCCATTTTATAAAAAGAAGGATCTGAAAAAGGAAAGGCTGCGGCAGCTGACTTTGCAGTTTAAAGAGGGAATCCAGGTTTTATCCTCCTTTTTAAGCGCTGGATATTCGTTGGAAAACGGACTTTCCATGAGTGTACGGGAGCTGTCGGTTCTTTACGGAAAAGGCGCAATGATTACAGAGGAATTTGAACGTCTGGCTGCCGGGGTGCGGATTAACCGCCCGGTGGAGCAGCTTCTGGGAGAGTTTGGGAAGCGAAGCGGGATTCAGGATGTGGATCATTTTGCCCAGGTATTTGGAATAGCCCGCAGAAGCGGCGGAGAGCTGGTGGAGATCATCCGGCAGAGTGCGGGCGTGATCCGGGATAAAATTCAGGTTCAGGAAGAAATACATACCATGACGGCAGCCCGGATTTTTGAACAGAAGATTATGAATGGAATTCCTTTTGGAATCGTCCTCTATATTGATTTCGCCTCGCCGGGATTTTTTGACGCCATGTACGGAACCTGGATGGGAAGGCTGATTATGACGCTCTGTCTGGCTTTTTATGCAGGAGCAGTGATACTGTCGGGAAGGATTCTGGATATTGAGATATAGGGGGCGGGGAATTGAAAAAATGGAAGATAATAAGGGAAAGCTTTAAGAAAAAAAGGGAAGCAGCGCGTTGGAAAAAACAGCTGGCCTGTGTGGCGGCAGGGCTGTTTTTAGGAGCCGTGGCCCAATATCTGGCAGGGCAGAATCCTGTTTTAAAGGAGGGATATATCCTCAGAAGAAATCCTCCGGGAGAGGGGGAGGAAAATTATTTGCTGGAGATAAGGGGGCTGGAAGGCAGCAGGAAGCCGGAGCAGATGGAGCTGGTTCTGGATGCAGAGCAGTATACCAGAGAGGAGGCTGAGGCTGTTTATGAGCAGATTATGGAGGTGCTTCCTGAGTATATTTTAGGAGATAATTCTTCTCTGGAAGACATACGTTCACCTGTGAAGCTGATTTCAGAGCTTCCGGAATATGGAGTAGCTTTAAGCTGGCGGTCAGATTCTCCGGACATTTTAGGGCCGGACGGACAGGTTTATGGTGAGAAATTAACAGAGCAGGGGGAGCAGGCAGTGCTTTCTGTACGGCTCACAGATGGAAACTGGCCCGGAGAATATGAAATTCCGGTGAGAGTAAAACCGCCGCTTCTTACGCCTGTTCAGAGGGCTGTCCGGGAACTGGAACAGCAGATAAAGGAGATGGAGAAGGCCGGGCGGTATGAAAGCGAGCTTTCTCTGCCCCGATTTCAGGAGGGAAATCAGCTGGTCTATGGTATTCCGGGAGAGATTCCACCATTTCTTTCGCTCACAGCCCTTGGTATGGCGGGAGCTGTTTTAATGACCCTTAAAGAAAAGACGGATTTAAAAAAACGGGAGGAACGGCGTAAACAGCAGATGCTTCTTGATTATTCGGAGGTTTTGTCACGTCTGATCATTTTTCTTGGGGCCGGGATGAGTATCCGCAGCGCCTGGGAACGGATTGCTCTTGATTACCGTCTGGCAGTGAATCAGGGAAGGCGTCAGGAGCGGTATATATATGAGGAAATGTATCTGACGGACAGTCAGCTGAAAAGCGGTGTTTCCGAGAGTCAGGCATTTCACGAATTTGGAATCCGCTGCGGCCTGCAGCCTTATATGAAGCTGGCCGCCCTTCTGGAGCAGAACCGGAAAAACGGATCAAGAAACTTAAGGGAACGGCTGTATCTGGAAATGGCAGATGCCTTTGAGCAGCGCAAGCATCAGGCCAGACGTCTGGGAGAGGAAGCGGGAACCAGGCTTCTGGCGCCATTATTTCTGCTGCTGGCAGTGGTAATGGTAATGATTGCTGTTCCCGCCTGGCTGGCTTTTGGGTAGAGAACAGATTTATAAAATTAAACAGGAGGAATATGTGTATGGAATTACAAAGGGACAGAGAAGGTTTAAAAGATATTAAGGCATTTGCGGCTGATGAATCCGGAGTGGGAGTAATTGAGCTGGTGCTTATACTGGTGGTTCTCATAGGCCTTGTGATTATTTTCAAGAAACAGATCAATACGCTGCTGGAAAATATTTTCAAGCAGGTTAACAGTAAATCCAAAGAGGTTTACTGATGAGATACAGGGGGGAGGTAACGGTTTTTCTCACCATGATTCTGGTAAGCATCATGACCCTTCTTCTGGTGATTGTGGAATCAGCCAGAGGGACAGGGGCCAGACTGTATCTGCGGATGGCTATGGATTCGTCCATGGATTCAGTGATGGCACAGTATCACAGAGAATTGTGGAGGAATTATCGGATTCTGGGACTTGAAGCCGGAGATAAGGGGAGGCTGGAGCAGGAATTCGGCGCTTTTTTTGCACCGTATGGCGCGGCGGAAAACTGGTATCCCGTAAGGCTTGAGAAGGCGGACAGAAAGGCTGCCGTGATGCTTACAGAGGGAGATGGCGCTTACTTTGAGCAGGAAATTCTGGACTATATGAAGTACGGGCTCATAGGAGTAATCTGGGACAGCATGGATGAAAACGGTGCGGAAGAAACGCTCCGTCAGTTAAAGGATGCAGAGGGGATAAATGACTGTTCCGGCCGCTATGAGGGGCATACCAGAGAAGCGGTCCGGGTGGAGGAGGCTCTGGAGAAAATAAACGGAGCGCTTGAAGAACAAAGGAAGGGATGGGAGCAGGGGAAAAGGTGTCTGGATGATCTGGATGGAGATGGTTTGATACGCAGGGCAGAGGAGATGATAAGGGTATTAAAAAGGCTTCCTTCTCTTGTGACAGCCTATGAAAAGAAGGCTGATCATTTCAATGAAGCCCTGAGAGAAAGCCGGCAGGACTTTGAGTTAAGGGGGGATTTAAGTGATGGATCAAGAGCGGCTTTAAAGGAAGAGTTTGCCCGTTATGAGACCTATACTGAAAAGGATGGGGAACGGCGGATGGAAATTAGGGCTTTGCGGGAAAAAAGCGGGGAGAATATCCTTTTTCTGGAAAGTATTATCCGGCAGGCAGAGGATGTAATGGATTATATTGACAGCTGGGAGCCGGATGATGAGGATGATGAGCTGGACGAAGAAGCTTTATGGGAGCCGGTGCAAAGCCATTTTTCCCGCTATCCCATGCTGAGCCTGGGAATGGAATTTGGCGTAAAGGATAAGGAAAAGGAGAGATGGCTGGAACGGATCGGTGATCTGGCGTCGGGGAGGATTTTAGAGCTGGTGCTTCCGGCAGGAACCGTAGTATCGGGACGAAGGCTGAAGTCTGACCGGCTCCCCTCAAAGGAGAGAGAGAAAAGTGATTTCTCAGGGGCGAAAGATCCCCAAATCGGTGTACAGACTCTTTTGGACCGCCTTCTTGTATCAGAATATGGGGTTCGCTATTTTTCCGCTTTTAAGCCGGAACCCTCCTCTTTTTACCAGCTGGAATATATTCTGTATGGAAGAGATAAAGACAGAGAAAATCTGGAGGCTTCCGTACTGCGGCTGACGGCGCTGCGCCAGGGGCTGAATCTGGCCCATATTCTGAGAGATTCTGTTAAGAGGCAGGAAGCCAGGGCCCTTGCTATGGCGGTTGCAGGAGGCGCCGGGCTTGCGCCTCTGGCAGCAGTATTGTCATTTTTTATTATGACTGTGTGGGCTCTGGGAGAGGCCCTGGTGGATGTGCGCTGTCTGTTGGAAGGAGGAAATGTGCCTTTGATAAAAAATGCTTCTCAGTGGAAGCTGGATTTACAGGGCCTTCTTGACATAGGAGCCAGAGGACGGCTGCCGGAGGGAGCCAGGAAAGCAGAGGAAGGTGAAAGCGGTCTGGATCACAAAGGTTATCTCCGCCTGATGCTTTTTGGCGGGTATAAGGAGGAACAGGTTTACCGCATGATGGATGTGATACAGACAGAGCTGGGGAAGGATCAGCCGGGATTTTACATGGCAGACTGTGCCTGTATGGTGGAAATAGAAGCAGCTTTTTGTGGAAAACCTGTGTTTTTTTCCGGCGGACCGTGGACAGGCAGACAGGAAATACGGATGGAAGTTTCCGGAAGCTATCTGGAAGATGAATAAAATCAGAAAATATACAGGAAAGGAGGCCTGTGAGGATGCCCTTTTTTCGGAATTCAATACAATTTCATATAACACACAACTCCTTAATATCTATGATCCATCGGGAACATACCTGTCAGAACAATCATTCAATGAAAATCGCACCTCTCCAAGTACGAACAAGCACTGATTTGAAAAAGAAGCCTGAAAGGGTCCGAATTTCCGAAAAGAGGGTGTCCTCATGGGCCTTTCAGATGAAACAGATTTCCGGGCACAGGGAAAGACGCCCTTTGGAATATAAAATCCGGGGCAGCCTGACGCTGGAGGCAGCATTGGTATTTCCGCTGTTTGTGTTTCTGTGTATGATCCTGCTGATTCCAATGAGGATGATGGACCGGCAGAGACAGATACAGGCAGCCGTGGAAGCGGTGGGGGAGGAAATCAGCCAGTATGCATATGCCGCCTGTCTTCTGGAAGAAGGAAGGGGGGAGGAGATGGATGAGAGCAGGGATAATTCTGTCAGAGATGGTCTGAGGGGTATTTTCAAAGGAGTTTCCAGAGCCGGAATTGCAGCAATGGTTCTGGACCGGATTGACAGGAAATGGATTCAGGATGTTTCATTTTCGGGAACGGCTGTGGACGGTGATATGGTTCGGATTGCAATGACATACAGGATGCCCCTTCCATTTTCCGTATTCCGAGTGGACGGCATAAAGGCAGAAACTGTGTGCAGCAGACGGTTATGGACAGGGGCAGAGGGGAAGAGGGAAGGAGGTCCTTTGCCGGAAGGAGAAGAAAAGGAGGATATGGTCTATATTGGACGGAATTCTGTACGGTATCACAGAAGCAGGAGCTGCCACTATCTGTTTAATGATCTGAAGCAGGCAGGGGCAGGAGAGCTTGACGGACTGCGTAATCAGGAAGGAAAACGATACTATCCCTGTCCATCCTGTGAGGCGTCTGTCTCGGAAGGGCCATTTTTTGTTATGCCCTGGGGAACCAGATATCACAGCACAGGACAGTGCGGGGCAATTCGCGCTTATGTACAGACTGTGCCTTTAAGCCAGGTGGAGCACCTGGGGGAATGCAGTTATTGCGGAGGTGGAACAAATTGATGGAACAGTGGTTTGAAACGGCAATTTTAGCGGCTTTCTGGGCTTTTACGGCTCTTGCGGCCTGGCAGGATCTGAAATGGGGATCGATCCATATTGGAACCTTTATTGCAGGGGGAGCTGTGGGTATTTTTTTACAGGCAGGAAGATTTGCGGCTGTATCCGGTATTTTGGGAAGCTGGAGAGCAGTTTGTACCCCGGCCTATGCTGTATTGCAGGTGCTGGGAGCGGCCTGCGTGGGTGTTTTTCTGCTTGCTCTGTCCTATGCCACTCAGGAGGCCATAGGGCAGGGGGATGGTCTTTTCTTTCTGGTTGCAGGCTGTTATCTGGGGTTTATAAAGACAGCATTTCTGTTTGCAGCCAGTCTCCTCCTCTGCTTTCCGGTAAGTTCCTTTTTTATGCTGCGCCGGATTTGGGCAGGAAATGGGACCGTGGCTTCAGGGGGAGAGCGCCTTCCTTTTTTACCTTTTGTTTTGCTGGCAGCTGTGCTTGTGCTGCTGTGGTGACAGGAGAGGGGGAATGGGAATGTATTTAAAGGGCAGTTTTACTCTGGAGGCGGCAGGCGTGATGGCGGTGATTTTATTTGGAATTGGAACAATCATTGCAGAAGCCGGAAGAATCCATGATCAGGTATCAGGGGCAATGGCTGTCCATGAGGCGGCAGAAAAGGTACGCCATGAGAAAAATATGGATTTAGGGGAGGCAGAGGCTTTTTTTCAGAGAAATAAGGGGTTAAGGCTTCATATTGAGGATGACAGATGTTCTCTGCGGGAGGAAGGAAAATGGATTTGTGCTGCCGGAAGGGCTGAAAACTGGGAAAAGGCGATCCGGATACGGCGCTTCCGGCCTGAGACATTTCTGCGAAAGATCACATTGGTAGAGGAACTGGGGGAACGGGATGAAGATCAGCTATATCCGTGAGATGAAGCGCAGCTATCTTACCATAGAAACAGAAGAAGGGGAGCAGCAGGGGCAGGGCGCCTGGGAGGCTAAAATGCTGGAGGAAAACAGGATTCAGGGCCTTCTTCCCATAAGGGTACGCTATGAGGATGGGAGGGAGACTTACTGTTACGATATCACATCCCGGCAGCCGTTGGAGCGGATATTGGAAAATCATGCAGTCACGGGAGAACAGGTCAGAAGTCTGTTCTGGCAGCTGTATCGGGCTTTAGAGGAGATGGAGCTGTATCTTTTAGACAGCGGAGGAATTATTCTGAAACCGGAACTGATTTATACAGAGCCGGAGCGCTTTCAGATCGGTTTGTGTGCAGTACCCGGAAGAAAAGGAGATTTTGCCGCAGAACTCAGCTGTTTTCTTCAATATCTTTTAAAGCATATAGATCACAGGGACAGAGACTGCGTAGTCCTGGCTTATAGTCTGTATCAGGAGAGCTTAAAGGAAAATTATGGAATTGAAGATCTGGTAAAAATTGTAGCTGATGAAGGAAAAAATAAGTCTGAAAAAATCATGGGGAAATCCGTGGAAAACGGAGAGATAGGAAAAACACAGCGGGAGGCGGGACAAAAGCCGGAAAAGCCTGACGGGATTAAACAGGAAGCTGTTGGACAATATCAGGAAAACAGCAGGGAGGCTTTGCCTGAAAAAGAGAGCAGGCGTATGCGTTTCCCTTTAAAAGCTATAGCAGCGGTGGCAGGAATATTCGTTCTGGCTGCTCTGGGAATCTGGCTTTTCAGGGGAATGGAAACGCTTTTAGAGCTTGGTATTTATTTGGCTGCAGGGGCCGCTGTGTCAGAGGCTTTAACGCTTCTGGCAGTTTTTTTCCGGGAGGGAAAGAGAAAAGAAACGGTCAATGCAGGGGAACAGATAAAACAGGCCAGAGATGAGGATGATCCCTGGCGTATTCTGTATGAAGATGAAGAGGGAACAGATGAAGAAACAGAAGTCTGGGATACAGATATTTTTCACGGAATGGACGCTTCCACGGTGATTCATCCTGGTTCCCCGGTTTCATCCCCTCCGGAGGAATTTCAGACCACTGTCTTATCAGGCCGTCAGGAAGCAGAGGCGCTCCACTGTCTTACAGCGGTTCATCAGGATATCCCCTCCATAGAAATTCCCTACTATCCTTTCGTAATAGGAAAACACAGAGAACTGGCGGACTATGTTTTGGATTACAGAACAGTCAGCCGCTTCCATCTTCGGCTTGACCGCATAGAAGACCGAATTACAGTTACAGATTTAAACTCTACCAACGGAACTGCTGTGGCAGGTGTTCTTCTGGCGGCAAATGAAACCGCAGACCTGCAGTCAGGAGATGAAGTCCTGATTGCAGATCTGCGGTTCATATGGAAATAAATCCGTATTTACAGCTTCCAGCCCTCCGGCAGATAAGCCTTTGTATTTACAAGCATATCGTGTACCAGTTCACGAATTTCCTGTTCAGAAGGATTTTTACCCTTTACTACCGGATCGTTCATGAAGGCCGATACTACCAGCTCTTCATCACAGGTAAGGGCTGCCTTTAAGATCAGCTCATGATTTTCAACATGCGGCATAATCAGGGCCTTTACGTCCTCGCAGAGTGCGCCTGCTGCGACTGGATGAATGCTGTCGCGGTCAAAGAGCGCATTGGTTTCTACCAGAGCATCTGCTGGCAGGTTGGGAATCTGAAGGGAGGTATTGGGGATATTTACATTGCTTACAAAACGGTCCAGTCCGCAGAGTGCCTTGATTAAGAGGATTCCTTCCTCTCCTGTAGGCTCCAGAGTTACCTCTTCCTCAGCGTTAGCCAGTCTGTGGCTTCTTTCCAGACGCTTATTTAAATCTTCTTTTCTCCAGTCCACAGTAGTCAGGCCGAATTTCCAGGAACGTACAGTTTCGGGATCATTCAGGTACTCGTTTCCGGGCATAAATTCAGCCAGATGGCGGTCGCCTGCAGCAGCGATCAGGCCAAAACGGTTGAAGAGATCCATTTTTACCCGGTGTGCACACTTGAAAGAAGAGTTCATCCAGTTTTCACCTTCAAGCTGATAGCCTTCCTCAAAGTGCTTGGAGATATAGTCTTTGTATACAGGGAAGAGATCTACGCCCTTATAATTTGCCTCTGTAAACCAGGTAAAGTGGTTGATGCCCACTACATTCACATGAACATCATGCCAATCTTCAATGGTATCACCTGTTTCTTCTTCATAGATGCCTTTTAATACCTTCTGTGTACCGAATACCTCATGGCAGCAGCCAAAAGCCTTAATTTCAGGGAATACATGATAAAGGGTTTTTACACACAGGGACATGGGGTTAGTGTAGTTGATGACCCAACAGTCCGGTGCATAATCGCGGATCGCTTCTGCAATTTCTACAAACATGGGAATGGTGCGCAGAGCGCGGATCATTCCGCCGGGGCCTGATGTATCGCCTACAGACTGATAGATGCCAAGGCGCTCGGGAAGATGAACATCAGATGCCATCTCATCAAAGGTACCGGGAAGAATAGAGATAACAGCAAAATCACAGCCGGTCAGAACATCCTGTAAGCTGTCTTTTACTTCAAATTTCCAGTCACCCTTTGCCTCCTCGCGGCTCATAAGGTGATTTCCGATTACTGCGTTGTTTTCAGCTGCCTGACGGTCAATGTCGTAGAGACGGATGGTACCGCTGATCTGGTTATCCAGTGCAAGATCCGTCATAAAGGTCCATGCCCAGCCTCTGGAACCGCCTCCGATATAGGCAATTTGAATATCAGATACTTTGTTATTGCTGTATTTCATAGTTAGGTCCTCCTGATAATATTTTACCGGCCTTTGTAGGTTTTCTGTTTCCTATTTTAGCGGAAAAATGTGGTTAATGCTAATAAAATCAGATAATTTTTTAATATTATTATCTAATCGGATACAAAAATTATGGAATAGGAACAGAAAAAGGAGTATAATACAGAGTAGTTAGCGTAAATGTGAAAAAGAGGCGAAGCAGATAATGGAAGATGTTTGGGTAAAGGATTCGGTTTATCTTACAGCCGGACAGCTGGAAGACAAAAAGGAAATATTATTTCAGGGAGAGGCTTTAGGGATTTTTGGAGAAGAGGCAGTACGAAAACAAAGCTTTTCTATGGTAAGCCGTCATTTTCATCAGAGCCTGGAATTATACTTTCTCTTAGAGGGAGAACGGTTTTATTTTGTGGAGCAGGATACATATCATATGAAGGAACAGATGGCTATTCTGGTTGATCAGAATCAGATCCATAAAACCTGTCCTGCGGGAACGAAAAAAAGCCATCACCGGTTTTTGCTGCAGCTGGAGGGAGAGGCTCTAAACAGCCTTTTAAAGCTGTGTGGTTTTAGGGGGCTGTTGGAGTTTGGAGAACAGTATCGGGGGATTACCTGTTTTTCGGACGGGGAATGGAAACAGGTGCTGGAGCAGCTGGAGAGGATTAAAAAGGAAATGAATATGGCCCGCAGTATGCCCGGTCGGTCGGATACGGAAAAGAGAACAGCGGCAGGACTGATACAGCTGTATACGGCCCAGCTTCTTCTGCTGCTGATACGGGCCAGAAGCAGGGAGGAAGCGGAAGGCTGGAAAGAGCCGGGACAGACGAATCTGGTTCATACCGGAATGTATCAGAAGGTTCATGAGATTGCGATTTATCTGCAGAATAACTCTGCCAGAAAACTCTGCCTGGATGATCTGGCGGCCCATTTTTTTATCAGCCGTTCCTATCTGACCCGGATTTTCCGCACAGTTACCGGTTTTACAGTGAATGAATATCAGAATATATGCCGGATAAAAAAAGCCCAGATCCTTCTCAGGGAGACTTCCATGACTATGACGGAGATAGCCATGGAAACAGGGTTTGGAAGTCTTCCGTATTTTGAAAGGGTATTTCGCCGGGCCACAGCCCAGACGCCTATGCAGTATAAAAAGGATCATCCCTCACCGTGAAGACGGGCAATGTAGGTGCTGGGAGTCATGCCGGTTTTCTTTTTGAAAAGCTGAGAGAAATACTGGGGATTATTTCCGCAGCCCACCTGCTCCGCTATGGTTTGGATTCTGTCGCTTGCCGCAGAGACAAGCAGTTTTTTGGCACGTTCGATTCGAACCTCTGTAAGATAATTGGAGAACCGTGTTCCGGTTTCTTTCTGAAATTTCTTGCTTACATAATCCGTATTCATAAACAGATGCTGTTCTGCAATCCGCTTCAGCGTCAGGTTGGGATCGGAAAGGTGTTCATTTACATAGTCGAATATCTGTCTGGTCATAGTGCTGATGGAAGAGGTCTGGGGCTTGGCGGATAAAAGCTTTCTCAGCTTTTCAGCCAGGGTAAGCTTAAGCTGTTCCAGATTGATTTCCTGAGTTACATTTAAAAGCCATTCTGTCAGGTCTACAGTGGAAAGACGGCTGTCGGCTGCGGTGATTTTCAGCATCAGGGAATTGGACAGCTGTTTGAGAAATGACAGGTCTGTTACCTCTGAAAGCAGGTCGATCAGGCTGTCAATGGCCTCTGTCTGCCCGTTCTGCAAAGCTTCTGTCAGCTGCTTTTCCGCCTCGTCCATAATAAAGCTGTAGTTGCAGCTGGACAGGATGCGGAAGTCATTGATGTAGTAAATCATGCTGAACCGTTTTACCTTATCCAGAACGGTTTCCAGAAGACTCTGTAGATTTTTAAAGGACAGATCCTCCGTTTCCAGAGAAGGGCTGCGCCCGGGGAATTTTATGCTGGCAAAAAACTGCGACAGATCCTGATAATTTCCTGCGAATTCTTTAAAAAACAGCAACAGCGTACAGTTTACATAGATACCGTGAATGGTAACTTCCGGGAAATGGTTTTCTGCATAGAATTTGAGCTGCTGTAAAAATTCCTCCAGATCCTTCTGTTCCAGAAAATAAATATAAAAAAGATGATAGGAAGAGAAATAGAAGTCCATATATGGATCATATGCGCGCATAATTTCATCATAAGGACGTTTCTGGCAGATGGCATTATTCAGGATAGTAAAAATAACATTGTGCCGGATGCTGTTCATAGCGGGGTAGGAGTGATCCGAGATGTTCTTTTTGTAGCAGTCCTGGGCGATTTCCTGTATGCTTTCAAGAATCTGTACCTCGCTGCTGGGTTTGAGAAGATAATGACGAACCCCATATTTCATGGCTGTTTTTGCATATTCAAATTCCCCGTAACCGGAGAGAAGGATAAACTGGGTGTTCAGATCTGTTTCAGAGATCCGCCGGATCAGCTCCAACCCATCCATTCCCGGCATCCGGATATCGGTAAGTACGATATCCGGTGTTTCATCCAGTATCATATCGTAGGCTTCCAGGCCGTTTTTGCAAAGACCTACCAGTTCGATATCGTATTGCTTCCAGTCAATGATTGTGGAAATAGTTTCGCGGATGATACGCTCATCATCAGCAATGATCAGTTTTAACATGGGACAGGCTCCTCCAGTGTAAATGGCAGGGTTATAATTGCAATGGCTTTATCCTCCTCGTTACGGAAGGACAGGCCGTAGGCTTCACCAAACAGCATTTGAATACGTTGGTTGATATTTAGCAGGCCAATGCCAAAGCCGTGAGAATTTTTGCTTCCGTTTTGAAGCTTTTCCAACAGATTTTCTTCAAAGGAAGACCCCTGATTTGCCACTTCTATGATAAGAAGCTCCTCTTTTCGGTAGGGATAGATGGAGATTTCACAGGTTTCAGTCATCTCTTCCATACCATAGCGTATGGCATTTTCCAACAGCGGCTGCAGGGTCAGGGGGAGAACCAGCGCATTTTTCAGTTCATCTGTGCAGGCTTCCTCATAAAGATGAAATTGAAGGCGCTCCTCAAAACGTATTTTTTGTATAGTAATGTAGTTATTTACGAGATTCAGTTCATAATTTAGAGGTACCAGGGATTTTTTATTGCTGAGTGTGGCGCGCAGCAATGCAGCCAGGGACTGAACAATACTGGAGATGGTGTCATCTTTTAAAGCTTTGGCGCGCCAGTTAACAGTTTCCAGCGTATTATACAGGAAATGGGGATTGATCTGCGCTTCTAGGGCTTTCAGGCGGGCGTCCCGATTTAAGATCTGATACAGGTAGTTGGTTTTTACCAGATGCTGAATGTGTTCTGCCATAGAGTCAAAGCTTTGATGCAGTTTTCCGATCTCGTCACTTCTCTGGCTGTAATCCACTTTGCTTTCCGGAAGCTGCAGTTCAGTCTGGCTGAAGCTTTCCATTTTGTGCAGAAGAAGCTCGAAATCCCGAATTACATACCGCATCATGATATGGGCAACGAACACTGATAAGAGAAGTCCGGTTAAAAAAATGACAAGTATCAGCTGAAAAACTGCAGCAGTAGAACGGCTGATATCATCATAGGGAATCAGATTTATGTAAGTCCAATTATAGGAAGGAATGCGGCTCCGCACTGCGAAATAACTGTGTCCATTCTGTTCAATGATCCCGTAAGGGCGTTGAAGCTTTTCGTACAGCAATGGGGCTGAATTACCGGAAATTCCGGCGGAATGATAAATCGGCTGTCCGTTGTCATAAATCAGGTAATTTCCGTTTTCATAGGTATTGACTGCCTGGTTGGCTGATTCTACCATATCTTTTAAATCTATAAATAGAAGCAGATATCCCAGGGGTTTTAAGCTCAGATTTTCAATTTTGCGAATTTGACGGCTCAGGATCAGCTGCTGATTTGAACTGTCAGAGATCCATACAGCAGAACCGGAGGCCTGACTGGCTTTTTGCAGAAAAGTTTCCCTGAGTTCCGGGGAGATTCTATTCAGAACCGGATAGCTGCTGCAGTTAGTGAAGTGGGGATTGACCAGGGCTATACAGGACAAATTGTTTCGCTTGTATGTTTGCTGATAGGTGGATACAATCTCATTCAAAAGGGAGTAGCCTTTAGAGAGCGTCAGAACATCATCGTCGGAGTTGATGGCGTCCAGACTTTCCTGTATTTCTTTTTGGGAAATGATAACAGAGGAAAGGGCTTCAATATTTTTCAGATTTTTGGAAATGGTATTTGCGGAGAAGCTCAGGTTTCCGGCAGTGGCTTTATAAAGCTGCTCATTATAGGAGTACCTGCTGATCTGAAAAGCGAGGAAAAAGAACAGCAGCATCAGAATCACTACGGACAGAATGATGCCGGATAGTTTTTGCTTTAGGGGCAGATTACCCCACTGTTTCAGATGTTTCATAGGAAGACCTCTTTTCTGTAAGTATAATTATTGTACCATAAAATGAAAAATTAACAATAGAAGGCCGGATGTAAGACGGAGATAGATGTGAAAATTATGAAAAAGTCGGATTTTTGACAAAGAACCCCGGTTTTGTTGATTTTTTTAACAAATAAAATGATGTATAATTAAATCAACAAGTAAAAGTGCATAAAGATGGGAGGCATACTTTATGAAAAAGAAATTAGCGATTCTGATGGCGGCATCTATTCTGGCAGCAAGCCTGACAGGATGCGGAGGCTCTAAAACAGAGGCTCCTGCTGCGGATGGAACAGCGGCAGGTACAGAAACAGAGGCATCCGGAGACGGCAGCGAGCTGGTATTTGCATGGTGGGGCAATCAGGTAAGAAATGAGAGAACCCAGCAGATGCTGGAGCTTTATTCTGAGCAGAATCCGGGCGTAACCTTTGACGGACAGTTCTCTGAGTGGAATGATTACTGGAAAAAGCTTTCAACAGCAGCGGCAGGAAATTCTTTGCCGGACATCGTTCAGATGGATATGAAGTATATTAACCAGTATGTAACGAATGGCCTGCTGGTTGATCTGACTCCTTATATTGAGGACGGAACAATTGACGTTTCCAACTGTAATGAGAGCGTTCTGAATGCGGGAAAGGTCGGGGACGGAATTTATGCGATCTGTAACGGAATCAATGCACCGGGCCTTCTCTATAACAAGACCGTAACAGATGCAGCAGGCGTTACGATTAAGGACGGCATGACAGTAGATGAATTTATTGATATCTGTCGTACGATTCATGAGAAAACAGGCTATAAGACCAATTTCCTGTATACTCAGAATGAGATTTTCTGTGAATATCTGCTCCGTGCAAAAGGAATTGTAATGTACGGTGAGGGAGCGTTGGGCGGCACTGCTGAAGACTATGCAGATTATTTTGCACTGTACAGACAGGGGCTTGATGAAGGATGGCTTTGCGAGCCGGCTGTATTTGCAGAGCGCACCATCGGTTCGGTTGAGCAGGACCCGCTTGTATACGGTTCCAGCCCTGATACACGTTCCTGGTGTATGTTCCAGTATACCAATCAGTTAACAGCAGCCAGAAATGCAGCTCCGGAGGGAGACGAGATTGCACTCAGCACATGGCCGACGCCGGATCTTGAAAAATCCAATTACCTGAAGCCAAGCCAGTTCTTTGCAATCACAACCCAGGGCTCTAATCCGGATGAGTGTGCAAAGGTGCTTGATTTTATTACCAATTCTGTAGATGCAAACAATATCCTTCTGGGTGAGAGAGGTATCCCACTGTCTTCTGAGGTCGCAAATGCAATTTCTCCTCAGATGGACGAGACCAGCCAGGAGATTATCAAATTTATCAATGAAGTAGTATCTCCGAAGTGTTCTCAGGTTAACCCGCCGCAGCCGGATGGCTATGCAGAGGCTAACGAGGTCTTAAACAGAATGGAAGAGAAGGTTGCGTATGGAGAACTGACTCCGGAAGAGGCTGGAAAGGTCTTCTATGAAGAGGCAAATGCAGCTCTTGCAGCCAAAAATCAGTAACAGGCAGAAAAACTGAATGCAGCATAAGACAAAATTGTCAGAGGGGGAGGCGGGGATGCCGACTCCCTCTCTTTGACTTCAAAGCTGTCATATTATGATGAAAGAGAGGCGAATATCATGAAATCATTGCGAAAGCAGTTGGGAAAGGAGAGCGTCAGCGGAGTCCTTTTTACGCTTCCGTTTATCATAGGCTTTATCCTTTTTATGATTGTTCCTATGGGAATTTCGTTATACTATTCCTTCTGTGATTATGATATTTTATCACCGCCGGTTTTTTCCGGGTTGAACAATTTTAAGGAAATGCTGAAGGATGATATTTTAATTCAGAGTATTAAGGTAACCTTTTATTTTGCATTTGTATCTGTTCCACTGAAGCTGCTGTTTGCACTTATTGTTGCCCTGCTGCTTCTGAAAAATTCCAGAATGTCCGGTTTTTACCGTGCAGCGTATTATCTTCCCTCGATTATCGGCGGTTCTGTAGCAGTGTCGATCCTGTGGAAGAGAATGTTTGCTATGGACGGCGTTATCAATAAGCTTCTGGGAATGATCGGAATTGAGACAAATTTTTCCTGGCTGGGAGATACGAAAACCGCGTTATGGGTACTGATTATCCTTGTAGTATGGCAGTTTGGTTCATCTATGCTGATCTTTCTTTCAGCTTTAAAGCAGATTCCCGTTACACTGTATGAAGCGGCTGAGGTAGACGGAGCTACTCCTGTTTCCAAGTTCTTCCGTATTACGCTTCCGCTGCTGACGCCGACTATTTTCTTCAATCTGGTTATGCAGATGATCAATGGCTTTTTAGCGTTTACACAGAGCTATATCATCACTCAGGGAAAGCCGATGAACTCAACCCTGCTTTATACAGTATATATGTATCAGCAGTCATTCCAGTTCTATAATACAGGATATGGCGCTGCAATGGCCTGGGTAATGCTTTTGATTATCGGACTGATCACTCTGGGACTCTTTGCAACCAAGAAATTCTGGGTATATGAAGGAGGTCTGTAAAAGTGAAAGCAAAAAGACTTGGAAAGGCCATTATCTATCATATTATTGTTTTTATCATAGGGGTTATTATGATCTATCCGCTGCTGTGGATGGTTATGAGCTCTTTTAAGGAAACCGGCACGATCTTTACTACGGCCAGCAGTCTGATCCCCGAAACATTTACTATGGAAAATTATGCAAATGGATGGAAGGGATTTGCAAAAGTGCCATTCGCCACTTTTTTTAAGAACTCCATGTTTATTTCGGTTCTGGCTACTTTGGGAACAATTATGTCCTCTGCGCTTGTGGCATATGGTTTTGCCCGCTTTAAATTTTTTGGACACAATGTTCTGTTTGCAGCCATGCTGGTTACCATGATGCTTCCGGCCCAGGTACTTATGATACCTCAGTATCTGTGGTACCAGAAATTAGGCTGGGTAGGGACATATCTTCCGCTGATCGTACCCTACTTCTTTGCAACACAGGGTTTCTTCGTGTATATGATATCTAATTTTATCGGGGGAATTCCCAAGGAACTGGATGAGGCGGCTAAAATCGACGGCTGTTCTTATTGGGGCATTTTTGTCAATATCATGCTGCCGCTTATTAAACCCGCGCTGGTTACGTCCTGTATTTTCTCATTTATCTGGCGCTGGGATGATTTCCTGTCACCGCTTTTGTATGTCAGTAAATCCAGCAAGTATCCGGTAGCGCTTGCATTGAAGCTGTTCTGCGATCCGGGCTCTACCTCTGACTATGGCGCAATGTTTGCAATGGCTACTCTGTCAGTTTTGCCGGCAATTATGATTTTCCTGTTCTTCCAGAAATATCTGGTAGAGGGAATCAGCACATCCGGCCTGAAGGGATAATAGCAGGGAAAGAGATAATAACAGGGCCGGAGAGTTCCTGCATTTGGGAAAATTGAGATCGGGGGTCTGAATATGGCAGATAAAAACAGAAGGATCATTGATGCCCACGGGCATTTGGTACAGTATATTGCCGGAACCGGCGCCGGAGGAGAATTACGTTTTGTGGGAAACGGGATGGCAGAATATGCATCCGGAGAGAGGTTCCGTATTCTTCCGGAGCAGTTTAACAGCGGCGTTGTGACTGCGGAGGATATGCTGAAGCTAATGGACGATAATGGTGTAGATAAGATGGTGCTGCTGCAGGGAAACTATATTGGGTTCCAAAACCTGTATTCTCTGGAGGCAGTAAAGAAATATCCGGACCGGTTCCGGGCGGCAGCATCCTATGATCCGTTTTGCAGGAACAGGGAACAGATACGCAGGCATTTGTTTGAAGAACAGGGATTTCCAATTGTGAAATTCGAGATGAGCACCGGTTCCGGCCTTATGAGCAACCATTTTACGCTGCCTCTGGATGATCCTATGATGATAGAGGAATTTGGATATGCGGCAGAGCACGGCCTGGTCTGTGTGGTAGATATCGGCAAATGCGGAAGTGAAAGCTGGCAGATTGAAGCCCTTCGCAATGTAATCCTGAGATATCCCCAAATGAAGTTTGTAGTCTGTCATTTGCTGGCAGTGGCAGCAGGACATGAAGAAAAGCTTCGGGAAGGATTACAGGCTCTGGCACTTCCCAATGTATGGTTTGATCTGGCAGCAGTTCCTAACAATTGCCGTCCGGACCCATATCCCTTCCCCTGTGCGACGCGATATCTGCGCATTGCAATTGAAGTCATAGGGATGGACAGGATCATGTTTGGTTCGGACGTTCCGTCCGTTTTGACAAAAGAGTCCTATGGACATCTGATCGGATGGATATCTCAAAGTGAAGAGCTTACAGAGGAAGAGAAAGAGAAGATCCTTTATGAAAATGCCAGGGAAGTTTATTTTTCCTGATTGTCTGTGAATTTATCCTGTGAAAAATTTACATAATTCTTTACGCTTTGGGCGGTTTTTACAGGGTAAGGGGAGAATTTTCCGTAATGGAAAAGTAACCTACTTAACAAGATGAAAAAATTATGTTAATATTAAGCATATCTGGAAATGATTGTAAACACATTGAAAAATGGATCATCATTCCGGATATGCTTTTATTGTATTATACGAAAAGCGGCTTGGGCCGCAGGAGGGAGGAGTATTAAAATGACAGATGATAAGTGTATTTTCTGCAAAATTGCAAATGGAGAAATACCGTCCGCAACAGTATATGAGGATGATATGTTCCGGGTTATTCTGGATTTAGGGCCGGCGACCAGAGGCCATGCCCTGATTCTGCCCAAGAATCATTTCGCCGACGTATGCGGACTGGATGAAGAAACTGCTGCGAAGGTGCTTTCTATAGGAGCAAAGGTCGGAGCAGCGATGAAAAAAAGCTTAGGCTGCGCAGGCTTTAACCTGGTTCAGAATAACGGAGAGGCAGCCGGACAGACTGTGATGCATTTTCATATGCATGTAATTCCCCGCTATGAGGGAGGACCCGATATAGTCAGCTGGACGCCTGGAGCTGCTTTGGGAGAGGATCTTACAGAGCTGGCAGAAAAGATAAAGGGCAGTTTTTAGAAACAGTAATGAGCAGAATAATGGATGTAGAAGCCAGAAAACGGTTTGAACGGATGTATCTGGAGTATGAGGATACCATTCGCAGACTTGCTTATGGCTATAATATTCCTGCAGATTACATAGACGACATTGTTCAGGATACATTTGTTTCGTATGTTCAATATAACTATCCTCTGGAACAGCCGGAAACGGGAAAGAAGCTTCTTCTTGGCCGGATTCTTAAAAGCCGCTGTATGGATTACCACAGAAGACTTGGAAACAAAGCCTGGGAAAATGTAGATAATGATGATTTTATAACAGAAGATTTCAGAATACAGAACAGAAAGCAGAGTATTCCGGATTATGTAGCCGGTAAGGAGCGGTGCATTGCCATGCTGGATGCCATTGAGAGTATGCCTGAGGGCTGGCAGAAGGTAGCGCATCTGAAGCTGATACAGGGACGGCCCACAGAGGAGGTATGCCGGATTCTGAATATTTCGGAAAAGGCATGCTACTCCAGAGTGAGCCGCATCAGAAAACATATGGAAATGCTCCTGAGAAATGAAAGGTGGCCGTAGAAGGGATTATTTTCCCTCGGAACATTCTTTAATCAGCGTCATGATGGTTTCCACCGCATGGTTTAACTTACTCGTTTCCATGGCGCTGATATAGGAGGAGCGGTTGGCGTAGAGCTCAGTCACCGTATCCTGGAGGGTATCGTCTGTGATGGCCTCCTCCTCTAAAACCTTGCTGAAGCCCTGCTTTGCAAAGGAATTTGCATTTAAAATCTGATCGCCCCGGCTGGCAGCTGCGGACAGCGGAATCAGAAGGTTGGGCTTGCGAAGGGCTAAAAGCTCGCAGATAGAATTGGCTCCTGCCCGGGAGATAACGATGTCTGCCGCGGCAAACAGGTGCTTTAACGGAGCATCTACATATTCATACTGTACATATCCCTCTGTGCCGATCAGTGATTCGTCCAGATTGCCTTTTCCGCAGATATGTATGATCTGGAAGGAAGGCAGAAGGCGGGGCAGTATGCGGCGCACAGCGGTATTGACAGCCACAGATCCAAGGCTGCCGCCGATAATCAGAAGAACCGGCTTTCCCTCTTTTAAGTGGGCGTAGGACAGGCCGGAAGCCCGGTCTCCCTTTAAAAGCTCTGCCCGGATGGGAGATCCGGTGAGAACGGCTTTGTCTGCAGGGAGATATTTCATGGTTTCAGGAAAATTGCAGCAGACCCTTGCAGCAGAGGGAATGCAGATTTTATTTGCCAGTCCGGGAGTCATGTCAGATTCATGGATAATGGTGGGAATCTTATAGTGCTTTGCAGCCAGTACAACGGGAACAGCTACAAAGCCGCCTTTTGAAAATACAACATCCGGTTTATAGCGTTTTAAAATGCGTTTTGCTTCCCCATAGCCCTTGATTACACGGAAGGGATCTGAGAAATTTTTCAGGTCAAAATACCGGCGCAGCTTTCCGGAGGAAATACCGTCATAGGGAATGCCTGCATTTTCAATGAGCTTTCGTTCTATACCCTGATAAGAACCGATATAACGTATCTCGTATCCCGCTTCCCTGAGAGAAGGAAGCAGGGCCAGATTTGGAGTAACATGACCGGCGGTACCGCCGCCGGTCAGAATGATTTTTTTCATGATTGACCTCCTGAATGAGTATCTATAGCAGCACGGAAAACAGAGGTGCTTATAGTAATATAGTAAGCGTTAACTGTGAAAAGTCAACCCCAAAGCAGAAGATTCATTTACAAGAAAGGACACAATCCATGCAAACCCTAAAAGAAAAATTTCAACGCTTCATGATTGGCCGGTACGGTGCGGACCAGTTGGGAAGATTTCTGTCTCTGACAGTGGTTATCCTGGCGGCAGTAAGCTTTTTTATCCGCTCCTACTGGCTGGGTTCACTGATCCGCAGTGTGCTCCTTGTCCTGCTGGCGATCCTCTATTTCCGCATTTTTTCCAAAAATATAACCAGGCGCAGTCAGGAAAATAACGCCTATCTCCGTCTGCATTTTCATGCGGCAGAGAGGCTGAAAAAATGGCGTTTCCAGTTGGATGAGAGACGTAAGTACAAAATTTTCAGCTGTCCGGAATGCGGACAGAAGATCCGTATTCCGAGAAATCACGGCAGGGTCAGTATTCACTGTCCAAAGTGCAGCCATGATTTTATACGGAATACAGGTACGAAAAAATAACTTTATTTATGAGATGAAATTTCAGATACCGGAAAGGCACAAAAACTGCCCGAGCCGGTATTTTTTTGCCAGTTTACACAGAATTTACAAAACTTATACCTTTCTTTGCTTTCTCTGAATGTAAAACTTTTGTATACTCCACAATGTAACGAGGGACACAAATAATGAAAATAAAGCGCACAGCGCAAAGCGGAGGAAAGAATATTATGAGAAAGAACAGCAAAATGATTCTGGCGGCAGTTGGTACAGCAGTAATGGCAGCAGGTATGCTTGCAGGCTGCAAAAGTTCATCCAAAGAGACAACGGCAGCACAGACAACAACAGCAGCGCAGACAACGACAGCAGACAGCAAGGCTGCGGATACCACAGAAGCAAAGACAGAGGAGAAAACAGAGGCTGCTGCTGATTTAAGCGGAACCATCAGCATGGTAGGATCTACGTCCATGGAGAAGTTCGCAAATGCTCTCAGTGAAACATTTATGGAGAAATATCCCAAGGTTACTGTGACAGCCGAGTTTGTAGGCTCCGGCGCAGGCGTTGAGGCAGCTGCAAACGGAACGGCAGATATCGGAAATGCTTCCAGAAACTTAAAGGATGAAGAAAAGGCAAAGGGAATTGCAGAGAATGTTGTGGCAATCGACGGTATAGCGGTGGTTGTAGATCCTTCTAATACAGTAGAGGATCTGACAAAGGATCAGCTGGCCGGCATTTATGACGGAACGGTAACCAACTGGAAGGATGTGGGCGGAAATGACGCCCCTATCGTAGTAGTGGGACGTGAGTCCGGTTCCGGTACCAGAACTGCTTTTGAAGAGCTTTTAGAGCTGGAGGACAAGTGCAAATATGCAAATGAGCTGGACAGCACAGGCGCTGTAATGGCAAAGGTGGCTTCCACTCCCGGCGCTGTAGGATATGTGTCTTTGGATGTTCTGGACGATACGGTAAAGGCATTAAAGCTGGAGGGCTCTGAGCCTGCAGAGGAAAATATCAAGGCAGGAGCTTACTTCTTAAGCCGTCCCTTTGTAATGGCTACCAAGGGAGAGATTTCTGAGCAGAATGATCTGGTAAAGGCTCTGTTTGACTTCATCTACTCTGAGGAGGGCGCTGAGCTTGTAAAATCCGTAGGACTGATTTCTATAGAGAAATAATCCGGAGCAGGAAAGGAGACGATCTGCAATGACAACGGAAACCTGTTCCATACGTTCCCATCATGGCAGCAAGTCCGGCGTAGAAAAAGCTGCACAGGTGATTTTCACCGCCTGCGGCTTTTTCGCTGTTCTGGCTGTTGCGTCCATCACGCTGTATATGATCATCAGCGGTACTCCGGCTCTGTTTCAGGTAGGACTTACAGATATCCTGTTCGGATCTGTGTGGAAGCCCGATGCCGCAGATGCCAGCTTTGGTATTTTATACGTTATTCTGACCTCCATCGTGGGAACCTTTCTTGCCATTCTCATCGGAGTTCCCATTGGGGTAATGACTGCTGTATTTCTGGCGGAGATTGCGCCGAAAAGGGTTGCATCCGCAGTCCGTCCGGCAGTAGAGCTTCTGGCGGGAATCCCATCCGTCATCTATGGACTTCTGGGTATTCTGCTTTTAAATCCTCTGATGTATAAGCTGGAGCTGCTGATTTTTAAGGGAACGGATCATCAGTTTACCGGAGGGGCAAACCTGATTTCCGCAGTGCTTGTGCTGGCTCTGATGATTCTGCCTACGGTAATTAATATCAGTGAATCCGCTTTGAGGGCGGTGCCGCTGCATTTTCGAAGCGCATCTCTGGCAATGGGGGCTACCAGAATCCAGACCATCTTCCATGTGGTGCTTCCGGCAGCAAAGTCCGGCATCATCACAGCCATTGTGCTGGGGACGGGACGTGCCATCGGGGAGGCTATGGCTATCAGCCTGGTATCGGGAAGCTCCGTCAACCTTCCGCTGCCTTTTAATTCTGTCCGCTTTCTGACAACAGCCATTGTAGCTGAGATGGGATACGCCTCCGGCCTCCACAGACAGGTGCTTTTTACTATTGGTCTTGTACTTTTTGCATTTATCATGCTGATTAACATCAGCCTTACAGGAATCCTCAAGAAGGGAGATAAGAAAAATGACAGGTGAAGCAGCCGTCAGGCTCAATGAATGTTCTGAAATCAGGGAAAGTATTTACGGAAAGCGGGTCCGTTCGTCCGATATGCTCCTTACAGGCCTGATCTACGGCTGTACAGCTGTTTCCCTGCTCATTCTTGTGGGGATTCTGGGATATACCTTTGTAAGAGGGATTCCCCATGTGACCTGGTCCTTTTTAAGCACCGCTTCAAGCGCTGTCAAGGGAACCTTCGGTATTCTGGGAAATATTATTAACACAATTTACATCGTAGTGATTACTCTGTTAATCGCCACTCCCATTGGCGTAGGTTCAGCCATTTACTTAAATGAATATGCAAAGCCGGGAAAGATTGTCCGGATGATTGAATTTACCACAGAAACCCTTTCCGGTATTCCATCCATTATCTTCGGACTTTTTGGGATGGTATTTTTTGGAAATACAATTGGTCTGGGATATTCCATTCTCACCGGAGCCCTGACCCTGACCCTGATGATTCTGCCTCTGATTACAAGAACCACTCAGGAGGCGTTAAAGACGGTCCCTGACAGCTACCGCCACGGCGCGCTGGGAATCGGGGCCACCAAATGGTATATGATCCGGACCATTCTTTTGCCCAGCGCCATGCCGGGCATCGTTACAGGCGTTATTCTGGCTATCGGACGCATCGTAGGAGAATCGGCGGCTCTCCTGTTTACCGCAGGAAGCGGTTATTACCTGCCGAAAGACCTTCTTGCAAAGGTTTTTGAGTCCGGCGGAACACTTACCATTCAGCTGTATCTGTTTATGCAGAAGGCAAAGTACAATGAGGCATTTGGAGTAGCCGTGGTCCTTCTGGTGATCGTTCTTGGTATTAACGGCCTTGCAAAATATTTGTCTCATCGCTTTAATGTGGAAACCAGATAAGCGCCGGAGGCAGTCAAAAGGAGAAAAAAAGTGGAAAATAAGGTAAAGATCTCCGCACAGAACCTGAATCTGTACTATGGAGAAAACCATGCTTTAAAAAATATTAATCTGGATTTATACGAAAATAAGATTACAGCCTTTATCGGCCCTTCCGGCTGCGGTAAATCCACCTTTTTAAAAACCCTGAACCGGATGAATGATCTGGTTCCCAATGTAAAGATTGAGGGAACGGTTCTTCTGGACAATGAAAATATCTATGATCCTCAGGTAGATACAACCCTTTTGCGCAAGAAGGTGGGAATGGTATTTCAGCAGCCAAATCCGTTTCCTATGAGTATCTATGACAACATTGCCTATGGACCAAGGATTCATGGGATTAAAAGCAAGGCACAGCTGGATGAGATTGTGGAGAGAAGCCTGCGGGGAGCGGCTCTCTGGGATGAGGTTTCAGACCGGTTAAAAAAGTCCGCTCTGGGACTTTCCGGCGGTCAGCAGCAGCGGCTGTGTATCGCAAGGGCATTGGCTGTGGAGCCGGAGATTCTTCTTATGGATGAACCTACCTCCGCCCTTGACCCTATTTCTACGCTGAAGATTGAGGATCTGATGGACGATTTAAAGAGCAGGTATACAGTTGCCATTGTAACCCACAATATGCAGCAGGCTGCCCGTATTGCAGACTACACGGCATTTTTCCTGGTAGGCGAGGTGGTGGAATATGCCGCTACAGATGAACTGTTTACCATGCCAAAGGACAAGCGCACAGAGGACTATATTACAGGACGGTTCGGCTGACGGACAGCAAAACTGCGACGGAAAGGAAAGAATATGACGGTTCGCATTACCTATGAACATGAGTTAGAGGAATTAAATAAGGATTTAAGAGAAATGGCGTTGATGGTGGAAAAGGCCATTGAACAGACCTTTGTGGCCTTTGAGGATCAGAATTACACACTGGCAGAAGATGTAATCAAGGGGGACCGGACGGTAAATGATATGGAGCGGGCCATTGAGTCCCGCTGTCTGTCTCTGATCCTGCGCCAGCAGCCGGTTGCCTGCGACCTGCGCCAGATTTCCACTGCGCTGAAGGTAGTCACGGATTTAGAGCGCATCGGAGATCACGCTTCCGATATAGCAGAGCTGATTTTAAGAATTAAAAGCGAACATGCCTATCACATTGTAAAGCACCTTCCTTTGATGGCAGAGGAGGCCAGAAAAATGGTTCACGATGCAGTGGAGGCATTTATTTCTCAGGATCTGGAAGAAACGGCCAGGATTATCCGTATGGATGATCAGGTAGACGGCCTGTTTAATCAGGTGAAGACAGATGTGATCGGCCTGTTAAAAACATCTCCGGATCAGGCGGACCAGGGAATTGATTTTCTGATGATTGCCAAATATCTGGAGCGGATCGGAGATCACGCCGTAAATGTGTGCGAGTGGACCGAGTTTTCAAAAACAGGGGCTTTGAAGCATGTGAGGATTATGTGACAGATCAGATAATTGCAAAAAAATAATTGACACCATATACGATACCAGATATAGTATAAGAAGGAGGTATAGGGAATGTCAAAATGGGATAAACTGATAGCGCGGATTTGCAATTTATCGAAAGACCTCCGATTTGATGAGCTGCGGAAAGTATTGGAGAGCTGCGGATATGAAATGAATGCACCAAGAGGTGGGAGCAGCCATTACACTTTCAGAAAACCGGGGTGTATGCCAATCACGATACCGAAGCATGAACCGATCAGGAAAGTATATGTGGAAATGGTAAGGCAGATTGTAGAAAGCGAGGCGAGGGATGATGAAGACGCTGAATGATTATATGGCAATGTCCTATCGTATGGAAATTGTAGAAGATAAGGATGAAGGCGGATTTGTAGTTTCTTATCCGGATTTGCCCGGCTGTATTACCTGTGGAGAAACGATTGAACGCGCGGCAGCAAATGCATTAGATGCGAAAAAAGCATGGCTTGAAGCTGCGTTGGAGGATGGTGCAGAAATTTATGAGCCGGATAGCCTGGAGGATTATTCCGGGCAGTTTAAATTGAGAATTCCACGAAGCCTGCACAGGTCACTGGCAGAACATTCCCGCAGGGAAGGAATCAGCATGAACCAGTATTGCGTATATCTTCTTTCCAGAAATGATTCAGTATACTCGAAATAAAGGCTGTTTTGATACAGCGGTATCCATAAAAGAAAAACGCCCGCCCCGTCAGTAAAAACGGAGCGGGCGTTGTTTTTATGCCTTACTCCCCAAACACAGCCTTATAATCTGCCTGGAATTTGGCAATTCCCTGGTCGGTAAGAGGATGCTTTGTCATCTGCTCCAGAACGCCGTAAGGAACAGTAGCGATATCTGCTCCGGCCTTAGCGCAGTCAATCACATGGATGGGGTTGCGCACGCTGGCGGCAATAATTTCAGTTTCAATGTTGTGCATCTGGAAAATCTCTGTGATATCGTAGATCAGGTCAATACCCGGCATGGAGATATCATCCAGACGGCCTAAGAATGGAGATACGTAGGCAGCGCCTGCTCTGGCAGCCAGAAGTGCCTGAGCGGCAGAGAATATCAGGGTAACGTTTGTCTTAACGCCTTCTGCTGACAGAACCTTAACAGCCTTTAAGCCTTCTATGGTCATGGGTATTTTTACAACCATGTTTGGATGGATGGCAGCGATCTCCCGGCCTTCTGCGATCATGCCTTCTGCATCTGTGGTAGTAGCCTTTACCTCGCCGCTGATGGGGCCGTCTACGATGGATGTAATCTCGGAGATTACCTCTTTAAAATCACGGCCTTCCTTGGCAATCAGAGATGGATTGGTTGTAACCCCGCAGATGATTCCCATATCATTTGCCTTGCGGATGTCCTCTACATTAGCAGTATCAACGAAAAACCTCATAAACAAAAACCTCCTCAAATTAGATGTTTCATACTGGTTTATACCCTTATTATAGCTCTATTCGCTGTAATGTCAAGCATAATATCGCAAAAAAATGCGTTAATTTGCGTAATAATAAAATCTGGTGAGGGAATAGATTTATAAAAACGCAAACTAACGCACAAAGCAAATGAAAAACAACGCAAACTAACGCAGAAAGAACGGGAGGAGAGGCTTTGGATGTACCTCTATATAAAGTCCAGTCCTCTGTTCCGATATCCCAGAGCCATCTCGCCTTCCACAGACCCATCGGTAATGAGGGCAGTAAAGGCCTCAATTCCACACACATGGTATCGGGATACTGTGTTCAGCTTCACTGGATCTATCAGGGCGATGACCCGTCTGGAGGAACGGATCAGCTGGCGCTTGATGCTTACCTCTTCCGGATAGGGGATAGTCATGCCGTATTCAGGATGCACGGCATAAACGCCCATAAAGCACAGATCCGGATGATAGGCAGCCGCCTGGGCGGCTGCAGTTTCACCTACCGTTGTCATGGAATCCTTCAGAAGATCTCCGCCAAGGACAATCACCTTTATCTGCTCTTTTATAGAGCACACATGGGCGATGCTGTAGCTGTTTGTTAAAACAGTAAGCTTCATATCAGAAGGGATATTTTTGGCAAACTGAAGATTGGTGCTGCTGCCGTCAATGGCAACCAGCTGGTCAGGCTCCAAAAATCCCAGAGCCCTTTCGGAAAGCTTCTGCTTCAGCTCCACATCGGCCTCCTCACGGTCAAAGAATCCGATCACCGGACGCTCCAGGGGAATCGCGCCTCCGAACACCCGCTTTAACAGCCCCTTCTGGTCCAGGTCCAGAAGATCCCTTCGGACCGTATCCTCGGAAACCTTAAGGTCGGCAGCCAACTGGCTTACCACAACCTTTCCGGATGTATGAAGCTTATTTAAAATCTGTGCCTGTCTTTCTTCTTTCAGCATGGATAATTACTCCTGTTTACCTGCCTTTTCACGGATCAGGATTTCAATGTAAGCAAGAATCAGCGGAGCTACGCCCTTTGCCTCGTTTTTTACAATGGGTTCTCTCATGTAGTAGTCAAAGGTGCCTTCCCGCATATCCTTATTTCCAAGTCCCGCAACCAGACAGATACCGTCTAACTGCAGCTCTCCGTTTTCTTCGGAGAGATATTTTTCGCAGATGCCCGTAAATGCTTTCTCACCGAACGCAAAGTAAGCTTCGTCCAGATAGCCCAGACGCACGCTCTTCATGATGGCATAGGCAAAAATAGCGGAACCGGAGGTTTCCAGATAGTTTGGCTTAATACCGCCTCTGTTTACCACCTGATACCACATTCCGGTTTCCTTATCCTGATAAGGCAGCATGGCGTCAATCAGTTCTTTATAGATAGAACCCAGTTTTTCCCTTTCCTGTGCCATGGTTTCCGGCATAACCTCCATGGTGTCGATCAGGGCCATGGCATACCAGCCCAATGCCCGCAGCCAGAAGTTGTCTGACAGGCCGGTAACGGGGTCGCACCAGAAGGATTCTCTGGAATCGTCATAGGCATGGTAGTAGAGGCCGTTGCGTGTATCCTTCATCAGGTCATATACATGAAGAAACTGCTCAAAGGAATCGCGGCAGTTAATTCCGTTATTATAGGTTACTTCGTACTGCATATAGAAGGGCTGGGCCATATACAGGCCGTCCAGCCAGATCTGGTTGGGGTAAATCATCTTGTGCCAGAAGTTTCCGGTGGAGGTTCTGGGTTGGCCCTTCAGCTGGCTGTATACGGTGTCAATGGCCCGGCGGTATTTCTCGCGGCCTGTGAGCTCGTAGAGGTCAAAAAGGGTTTTTCCCGCATTTACATTGTCCAGGTTGTATTCCTTTGGGTCATAGGAAGTAATGGAGCCGTCCTCCTGTACAAAGTAGTCGATAAAGGCGTCGGCAAACTCCAGATATTTTTCATTTTTTGTAATGTGGTACAGCTCGATGATGGCTTTGATCATGCATCCATCCACATAGTTCCAGGTAGAGGGCTCGCCGCTTTTTATTTTTTCAATATTCCAGACAGGGGCATGGGGTGTGCTTTTTTCTAACAGCTGATTAATGTAGTTGTCCAAAATCCGTATCATAGTTTGGGTTCTCCTTTTATCCTTATAGAAATAGTAACACAAATGAAAGTGTTTTCAAAGACAGCAGGCGTGAAATGACTTGTAAACGTTTGCAAGAGAAAAACGGGTAATATATGCCATTTATCTCTGGGTTTGGCAGGAATAACTTTAGTAAAAAATACCTGTATTATAGCCAAAATCATTATATTCTGCTTTAAAACCATCTTATCATAAAAGTAAAAATAATAAAACTGGACACATTGTACAAAAAGAAAGTATAAAAATATACACAATACATAATTGACAACTGAAAGGGTTAATGTTATTATGAAATCACTTAAGGAAATAAGCACGTTTGCTTAAAAGCATACAAAAATGTAATTGCTTACCTAGCGGATGTGCACAATTTTTTAACCTATGTTGCAAACCTTTGCAAGATGTGTGCGCAAAGGGGAGAAAAGAAAGGGAGGAATAAAATGAAGAGAAATTTCAAGAAAGCAGTATCTCTGGCTCTGACATCTGCCATGACCTTATCTCTGGCAGCCTGCGGCGGAACAGGCGCATCTGCTGACGCTACGACAGCCGCTAAGGCAGAGGGCGGAGACAGCGCGGCAAGCGGCGAGGAAGTTACCTTAAAGTTTTCCTGGTGGGGTGGAGATGCCCGTCATGAGGCGACTGAAAAGGCAATCGCAGCTTTTATGGAAAAATATCCTAATATTAAGGTAGAGGCAGAGTACGGCGCATGGAATGGCTGGGAGGAGAAGCAGGCTCTGGCAATTCAGGGCGGAAATGCGGCAGACGTAATGCAGATCAACTGGAACTGGATTACCTCCTACAGCGGTAATGGCAAGAACTTCGTAAATCTGGACGAGTACAGCGATGTAATCGATCTGACACAGTTTGATCAGGACGTTCTGGATCAGTGTAAGGCAGACGGCAAGCTGATGGCAGTTCCGATTTCCCTGACAGGCCGTCTGTTCTATTGGAATAAGACAACCTTTGATGAGGTTGGCTGTGAGATCCCTACTGACGAGGCGTCTCTGATGGCAGCAGGCGAGGCATTTAAGGCATTTGGCGAGGACTACTATCCACTGGCGATGGCCGAGTATGACCGTGCAATTTTCCTGGTATATTATCTGGAGAGCAAGTACGGAAAAGCATGGGTAGAGGATGGCGCTGTCCAGTATACAAAGGAAGAGATCCAGGACGGTATGGATTTCATCACAAAGCTGGAGGAGAATCATGTAATTCCTACACTGGCAACCATCCAGGGCGATATGGCAGATTCTCTTGACAAGAATGCAAAATGGATCAACGGCAAGTATGCAGGTATTTTTGAGTGGGATTCCTCTGTAAGCAAATTCCAGAAGGCAATCGTAGAGAGTACCGACAAGCCGAACCAGGAAATGGTAATCGGTGATTTTATCAAGTTTGGCGATCATAACGGAGGATTCACCAAGGTATCTATGGCATTTGCAGTTGCGGCAAATTCCCAGCATCCAAAGGAAGCAGCTATGCTGATTAACTTCCTGTTAAATGAGGATGAGGGTATCGAAATTTCCGGTACTGAGAGAGGTATCCCCTGCTCCAAGAAGGCCATCGAGGCTCTGAACGAGAAGGGTATCGGCGACGATATGGTTAAGGAAGCAAACTCCAAGGTAACTGCATACAGCAAGTTCCCTCTGGACCCTTATTTCGAGCATAATGACTTAAAGGCTAATCCTGACGGCGTATACTACAAGGTATTCGGTAAACTGTCCGCAGGCAATGAGACATCCGCAGAGGCTGCAGAAGAGCTTCTTAAGGGTATTGACGAGTGCTACAGCAACTACTAATCCGTAAAATAAACGGCAGCGTCTGAAAGAGGCGCTGCCCCCCCTTTGAGGGGAAACAGAGTATGACAGAATCAGAAATCAGAAAAGCAGTTAAAAATAAAGAAAATTACAGCAGCATTGTTACTTATTTCAAAACAAAGAAAACTCTCAGCGAGGCAGATCTGGCCCTGCTGATCGACATCATAGAGGAGATGTCCCCGGAGATTTATGAGCATTACAGAGCTCTCCAGGACATTTTCCGCGAAGGCATAAGAAAACATCTGGAAACTTCCGCGGAAGCTTCCGGTAAGCAGCTCGCATACGCCGTAAAGAAAGGCTGTGTCCTGGGGACGCTCCTGGCGGAAAAGTATGCGGATCGCGTATAAAAGTACGAAATATTATGGAGGTAACCGTATGAAAAATAAGAAAGGATTCTGGGCGCTGAATATCGGCCTTCTGTACATCCTGCCCTGGCTGGTTGGTTTTATCCTGTTTAAGGTATATCCCTTCCTCTCATCCCTTTTTTACAGCTTTACCAACTATGACCTTTTCAATGGCATAACAAAATACGGCGTGATGAATTACGAGAAGATCTTTACAGATCCTGATATTATCCGCGCCTTTATGGTAACGTTTAAATACGCTGTTTTTGACGTTCCCTTAAAGCTGATGTTCGCCCTGTTTATTGCCTACATCTTAAACTTTAAGTTAAAGGGCGTAAACTTCTTCAGAACCGCTTACTATATTCCGTCCATTCTGGGCGGCTCCATCGCTATCGCCATTCTGTGGAGGGCAGTATTTAATACAGACGGCCTGATTAACACGGTTTTGGGCGTATTCGGTATTCCTGAGATTAACTGGATGGCCGGAGACATGAGCGCCCTGATGGTAATTGTGCTCCTGCGCGTATGGCAGTTTGGTTCTGCCATGGTTATCTTCCTGGCAGCCTTAAAGGGTGTGTCTGAGGATCTTTACGAGGCAGCTTCTATCGACGGAGCGGGCAAGTGGACCCAGTTCTTTAAGATTACGGTTCCTCTCATTACACCGGTTATTTTCTACAACCTGGTTACTCAGTTATGTCAGGCATTCCAGGAGTTCAACGGACCATTCCTTGTAACCAAGGGCGGACCAAACGGAGCAACCACCCTGATTTCCATGCTGATTTACAACAACGCATTCCTCCGCCACAAGATGGGTATGGCAAGTGCCCAGGCGTGGATTCTGTTCTTAATCACTATGACTATGACCGTTGTTGCATTCGTCAGCCAGAAGAAGTGGGTTTACTATTCAGATGAGGATGGGAGGTAGAATCAGATGACAAGAGAGACAAAAAGAAAAATCAGTACTGTGATCCGCTACACCCTTCTGATCC
The DNA here is from genome assembly GCA_958441075.1 of uncultured Clostridiaceae bacterium. Lineage (GTDB taxonomy): Bacteria > Bacillota > Clostridia > Lachnospirales > Lachnospiraceae > Enterocloster. The sequence continues at coordinate 43,308 of CAUCBQ010000003.1, forward strand.
TGGTAGGTTTTATTATGGTGTATCCCCTGATCTGGATGGTGGGCGCAACCTTTAAGACCAACTCCGAGATTTTCACCAGCGCATGGTTTATTCCGAAGAATCCGGTATTTGACGGCTATGACAATGCATTTAAGAGCTACGGAGGAAAGATCGACCTGATTAAGTCATTAATCAATACCTACAAGATCGTAATTCCAAAGGTTATTTTTACAGTAATTTCTGCAACGATTACAGCATATGGCTTTGGACGCTTTAATTTCAAGGGAAAGGGCATCTTCTTTGCATTGCTTATGTCCACCCTGTTCCTGCCTCAGGTAGTATTAAACGCTCCTCAGTATATCATGTTTAATAAGTGGAAATGGGTTAATACCTATCTTCCTCTGGTAATTCCGTCCTTATTTGCAGCTGATACATATTTTGTATTTATGCTGATCCAGTTCTTAAGAGGCGTACCCAAGGAGCTGGAGGAAGCGGCTAAGATCGACGGCTGCAACACCTTAAAGACACTGTGGTATGTAATTGTTCCCATGTTAAAGCCATCACTGGTATCCTGTGCGCTGTTCCAGTTCATGTGGACCAACAATGACTTCCAGGGTCCGTTGATTTATATTGCTGATATGCAGAAGTATACCAACTCTGTATACCTGCGTATGTCCATGGACGGCGACGTAGGCTTCCAGTGGAACCGAATTCTGGCAATGTCCTTAATTTCCATCATTCCTTCTCTGGTAGTATTCTTCTGTGCTCAGGATTCCTTCATCGACGGTATCGCAGCCGGAGGCGTAAAGGGCTAAATTTTACATTGTACATTAAAAACGGGGGAGTCTCTTTCGGGAGATTCCCCTATTTTTGTTAAAGGAGACAAAAGCTATGGAATTAAAAGTGATTTATAAAAATGCAAGATGCGCTGTGATTGAAATTGCAGACGGAGGACGGTACCATACAGCTTCTGTCTGGACGGTTTACTTAAACCAGAAGGAAGTGTTAAAGACAGATAAGGCAATCACCAGCCTGTATCATCTGACGCCGGATACCCAGTATGAGGTGGAAGCGGTGAATGAGGCCGGAGAGAGGATTATGTCTTATTTTTCCACAGACTATGAATTTGTCACCTTAAATGTCCGTGACTTCGGCGCAAAGGGCGACGGCGAGAATGATGATACAATTTTTATTCAGGCAGCTATTATGGCCTGCCCAAAAGAAAGCCGCGTGCTGATTCCCGCAGGAACCTACCGGGTTTCCTCTCTGTTTTTGAGGGATGATGTTTCCATTGAGCTGGATGAGGGCGCCGTGCTGTCCGCATTTACGGACCGGAGCCATTTTCCTGTATTCAAGGGAATGATTCAGAGTTATAATGAAAAGGATGAGTATAATCTGGGTACCTGGGAGGGAAATCCCCTTCCTATGTTTACTGCCATTATTACGGGTGTAAATGTAAAAAATGTGACTGTCTACGGTCAGGGAACCATTGAGGGAAATGCAGATGCAGAAAACTGGTGGAAGAATCCCAAGGTTATGAATGGCGCTTTTCGTCCGCGGATGGTATTTTTGGAGCGGTGTGAAAATGTGGTTCTCCAGGGTATTACGGTACAGAACAGCCCAAGCTGGAATCTTCATCCATATTTTTCCGATAACCTTCGTTTTCTGGATATGAAGGTATTAAATCCAAAGGATTCACCCAACACAGACGGCCTTGATCCTGAATCCTGTAAAAATGTGGAAATAACAGGCGTATATTTCTCTCTGGGAGACGACTGCATTGCTTTGAAATCCGGAAAGATTTATATGGGATCAACCTATAAGCGTCCCTGTGAGAACATAACCATCCGTCAGTGCTGTATGCGGGATGGTCATGGCTCCATTACCATCGGAAGCGAGATGGCAGGAGGCGTAAAAAATCTGACCGTAAGAGACTGTATGTTCCTTCATACAGACCGGGGACTGCGGATTAAGACCAGAAGAGGACGGGGAAAGGACGCGGTGGTTCAGGGTATTTTATTTGAAAATATCACTATGGATCATGTGATGACTCCTTTTGTGATTAACTGTTTCTATTTCTGTGATCCGGACGGCCATTCAGAATATGTGCGAAGCAAGGAAGCAGGGCCGGCAGATGAGCGTCTGCCGGAGATTGCCACCCTTACCTTCAGGAATATTGAGGCCAGAAACTGCCATGTGGCTGCTGCCTATATGTATGGCCTGCCGGAAAAGAAAATCAGGCGGGTGGAGATGGAGCATGTGCGGGTAACGTACGCAGATGAGCCTATGTGCGGTCAGCCTGCCATGATGGAGGGCTGCAGTGAGACAACCTGCCGCCAGGGTATCTATGCAAATAATATTGAGGAACTGATATTAAAGGATGTGGAGATAAGCGGTCAGGAGGGGCCTGCGGTTATCACAGAAAATATTGGAAATATATAAAACGGAGGGATAAGATGGCAGTAACGATCAAGGATATCGCTAAAAAGGCAGGAGTTTCCTATTCAACGGTTTCCAGGGCCTTAAATGGGGTAGGGGCAGGAGATTCGGAGGCAAGAGCAAGAATCCGCCGTCTGGCGTCGGAAATGGGCTATGTGCCAAATCAGGCAGCCATCCATTTGAAAAAATCGCGTTCCTATGTGATCGGCCTGTATTTTTCTACCATCAGCAAGATGACCTCTCCCTATGTACTTCATGATGTTCTGACGGGGGTTTACAGCATAGCGGGAAGCAAGTATAATGTAGTGGTAAAAGGTATTGATATGCATGAGCCGGGAACCTTAAATCCCAGCTATTTTGACGGGGTAATTGTTCTTTCACAGAAAAATGAAGATATGGAATTTATGAATGAGGTTATGGCAAAGAAGATTCCTATGGCAGTCATCTGCCGGTCGGTGGATATCGACGCCCCTAATATAACTACGGATGAGGCCAGAGCTATGGAACGGGCTATGGATTATCTGTTGGAAAATGGCCACCGGAAGCTGGCGGTAATCGAGGGAAAACCGGAGCTGGACTCTACCCGCCTGCGTCACAGAGGCTGGAGGACTTCCATGAGAAACCATGGCCTGGACCCGGATAAGGTTCCCATGATTCATGGAAATTACCGCTACGGAAGCGGCTACAGCGCTGCAAAGCAGCTTCTTGCTTATGAGCCTACAGCTATTCTGTGTTTTAACGATGAGATGGCATTTGGAGCAAGGACAGCGATTGCAGAGGCCGGCCTGTCTGTGCCGGAGGACGTTTCGTTGATTGGTTTTGACAACTGGGATTTGTCAGGTTATTCCGATATGCATCTGACTACTGTGGAGCGAAATATGGGAGAGATCGCCAAAGAGGGAGCCAGAGTGCTTCTGCGCCGTCTGGATGAGGGAATTGTAGATAACCGGAGGATTTATCTGAATAATAAACTCATCATACGGAATACAGTGCGGAATCTGAATGAATAATACACGGCAGAATGCTGTAAATCAAATCAAAAGGAGAAGCTAATGATGAAAAAACTGGAAGAGTATGTAAGAAGCATTCCCGATTTCCCGGAGCCGGGAATTATTTTCAGAGATGTAACTTCTATTTTACAGGATGCAGACGGACTGCAGCTTTCAATTGACAGCCTGCGCTCCATGGTAAAGGATCTGGATTATGACGTAGTAGTCGGGCCGGAGTCCAGGGGCTTTATCTTCGGCGTACCGGTGGCTTATGCAGAGCATAAGAGCTTTGTTCCGGTGCGCAAAAAGGGAAAGCTTCCCTGTGAGACGATTTCCGCAGAGTATGAGCTGGAGTACGGCACTGCTGAGATCGAAATCCATAAGGATGCCATCCGTCCGGGTCAGAGGGTTGTAATCGTAGATGATCTGATTGCTACCGGAGGAACTACAGAGGCGATTATTAAGCTGATCGAGCAGCTTGGAGGACAGGTGGTAAAGATCTGTTTTGTAATGGAACTGGCCGGATTAAAGGGAAGAGAGCGGTTAAAGGATTATGCTGTGGATTCTGCGATTGTTTATGAGGGGAAATAGCCCCGTTCCCGGAAAATAACATATTTGCTTTGCGCTGAGAGCTGCCCATTCCGCCTTCTGACGGGGTGGGCATTATTTTTTTCACATATTTTTCACATTTTCCCCTGTCTCAAATCCCTTGACATTAAATTATTAAGTCTGTATAATACCAAAAGTTAGGACGCTAACTATTTGGGAGAAGTGTATATAAAGAGGTGGAATGATGCAGGATATGGAATGCAGAATGGAAACAATGCATATGGGAAGGATGATTCATATGCTTTCCCGTCAATTAAAGCGCAGAAACATTCATGAGGAGCTGGCGGAAGAGGGCCTGACCGGCTCTCAGCGGCATATTATGAAGTTCATCCTTCTGCGGACCATGCATACGGAGGTCTATCAGAAGGATATCGAGGAGGAATTTCATATCCGTAAATCAACGGTAACAGGAATCCTGAAGCTTTTGGAAAAAAATGGATTTATCCGAAGGGAAAGCGTTCCCCAGGACGCCAGATTAAAGCGCATTGTGCCTACTGTCAGGGCAGAAGCGCTGCGCCCGCGGATTTTAGAGCAGCTTGAGAGAACGGAAGCCCTTCTTATGGAGGAAATTCCGGAGGAGGAGCTGCGGATCTGGCGCAGCGTGATGGGACGGATGTTCGGCAATCTTGTAAAGGCGGAAGAAGAAGGAGGAAAAGGATGAATAAATTACTTTTAAAATCGGTCCGGGAATACAAACGTCAGTCTGTGCTGACCCCCATATTTGTATTTCTGGAGGTATTGCTGGAAGTTATGATTCCTATGGAAATGGCGAAAATCATTGATATAGGCATTTCAGGGGGCAATCTGCCCTACATCATACAGAGAGGCGTCATTCTGGTGGTAATGGCTATGCTGGCCCTGTATTTCGGCGTAACTGCCGGAAGGACGGCGGCTGTAGCTGCGGCGGGATATGCGAAGAATCTGCGCCATGATATATTTTATAAGGTACAGGAGTTTTCT
>CAUCBQ010000004.1 GCA_958441075.1 uncultured Clostridiaceae bacterium
CCGTTCATATCTGGCAAAGAGAGCATCTGCCTCGTAAAGCCTGTCCCTCCGAATTCTCCCCTGAAGGTCATGGCCCAGAGCCAGCGCCATGGAAAGCCGCAGGGAAACAGGGATCTGCCGATCCTGAAGCAGCCCAAAAATCAGACTTCTGGCGTCTGTAAGCTTTGTATACAGGAAGAAGTCAAAGTCCTCATAGGTCTCTTCCCTGTCATCCTCCTTTTCCAAAAAACGAACCGGCTCCTTGCAGCCAAGAATCAGCCTTGCAGCCACAGGGCAGGAAAGGCACAGGGAAATTTCCCTGCATCCCTCAAATTCCTCTGTATGGCGGGGATATCGCCTGCAGGTGCGGCACAGGCTCTCCTTCCCCTGTTCAATATAAAGATCACAGAGATTTTCCTCATTTAAAAAGGCACAGCGGCCCTGATAGCGCAGAAAAGAGCCCTCCTTCCAGTCAATGGAATTTTTCAGGCGGTTTCCAAAGGGACCCTCAATCTTTTTGTACTGTTTTAAGGCTTTATCATCAATCATAATCGCCCAGCCGGCGCAGCAGGTATCGGGACATTCTGACCCGATACATTGAAACTTCTTGTAATAATGAGGATAAATATACAGCATCTTCTTCTCTCTCTTTTTCAAATTTGTGCGTCTACGGCGTACATCATTCCTTTGTTTTTATTTCCTTACGTCCCAGCCGGACCTCTTCCAGATAATCGTTCAGCTCCTGATCTGCCCCCTGAAACAGATAATGTTTGCCGGAAGTCCCCAGACGCGCCTTCTCCTCGCGGATCAGATGATTCGTCCACTCAATGTCCTCCTTTAAATCCTTTGCCGACATCAAACGGCAGCCCTGTCCGTAGATAATCAGCTGCTCCAGTCCATCGGAGGTAGCCACCGTCACACTGTACTTTCGTCCAATACGGTGGGCCAGCTTTTCAATATACTGATCTGCTGTTTCCGCCTCTTTGGTATATACCACATGGATGTTGTGGTAGTCCAGCGCTTCTCCTGTATTTCCCTGAACCTTGTAGGCGTCAAACACAAGTATCAGCGTACATTTCTTATACCCCTGATAATTGCACAGTATATCCATAAGCTTGTGGCGGGCGCCTTCAATGGTTGTCTTTGACAGCTCTCTTAACTCTTCCCAGGCAAAAATAATATTGTAGCCGTCCACCAGAAGATACTCTGTTTCTTCCTCTTTTTTCTCCTCCGGCCTTTTTTTCTTTTCACTGGTATAGACCCTGCTTTGCGGCCCTTCCTGTCCGAAATTTTTCCGGCGCAGCGGGCCAAAGGTGCGTTCAAATATAGCTTCCAGCTCCCTGTCATCTGTCCAGGAGCCTCCTGCATAGCCAGATGTGCGGCCCAAAGCAGCGTCAGATCCGCCTCCCGGTGCGGCAGGGAATTTCTCTCCTGCCTGCTCCATATCCTTTTCTTCCCGGTTCTTTTTTAAAGGGCTTTCCAGATGCATATAATCCTCTACCTGATCCCAGGGTACAACAAACCCGGCTCCATGAGAACAGAAGACGGAGCCGGTGGGATTTTCCAGATCCGCCTCCGGATCATATCCCGCCTGGAGGATTACCTCCTCCTCATTATGACAGGGCTCATAATCCTTATACCACAGAGACAGACGGCCTCTTCCCTTTGTATAGGCAGTCACCTCCCTCTGATAATCTCTCAGGTTCACCACAGGCCCTTTTCCCGTAAGAACCGCCATATCGCCTTCCGTCTCCGGCGGATCAAATACACCGTTTTTCCGTTCTATATCCGCCATGGCCCGTCCCAGATTTTCCGCAGGAAGCTCCATACGGAATCCATAATACGGCTCCAGAAGGCGGCATTTTCCTGCCCTCAGTCCCTGCCGCAGAGCCCGGTAAGTCGCCTGACGGAAATCGCCCCCCTCTGTATGCTTTATATGGGCCCGTCCGGTCAGAAGGGTGATCCGCATATCCGTAATCTCAGCCCCCGTAAGAACGCCTTTATGGCGTTTCTCCTCCAGATGGGTCAGAACCAGTCTCTGCCAGTTTCGGTCCAGCACATCTTCGCTGCAGACTGTGTCAAACTGCAGCCCGCTTCCCGCCTCTCCCGGCTCCAGCAGAAGATGAACCTCCGCATAATGACGAAGAGGCTCAAAATGTCCCACTCCCTCTACAGGCTCTAAAATGGTTTCTTTATACACAATATTTCCTGTACCAAACTCTGCATCAAAGCCAAAACGATCACGGATCAGTGTCTTTAAAATCTCAATCTGCACCTCTCCCATTACCTGAGCCTTAATCTCTCCTGTAGCCTCTTCCCAGAGAATGTGAAGCTCCGGCTCCTCCTCCTCTAACTGGCGCAGATCCCGCAGGCTTTTGTGCACATCGGCCCCCTCAGGAAGAAGAATCTGATACGTCAAAACCGGCTCCAGTACGGGAAGCTCGGAAGCCGCCTCTGCTCCCAGTCCCTGACCCGGAGCAGAAGATATCAGGCCTGTCACTGCACAAACCGTACCTGCCAGTGCCTCCTGAACGGTCTCATACTTTGAGCCTGAATAGATCCTGATCTGATTGACCTTTTCCTCTCCTGTCAGCATGTCCTTCACATGCAGGGTTCCCCCTGTAATCTTAAGGTGGGTCAGACGGTTTCCCTGGCTGTCTCTGGATATTTTATAGACTTTGGCACCAAAAGAAGAGCTCCGTTCAGGAGCCTGGATAATTTCAAAAAGCCCCCTTAAAAAGCTCTCGATTCCCTTAAGCCTAAGGGCTGATCCAAAAAAGACGGGAAACAGCTTCCGTCCGGCTGTCAGACGGATGATCTCCTCCTGTCCCACAGTTCCCGTTTCCAGATATGACTCCAGAACCGCCTCATCACAGACAGCCAGATTCTCGGCAAACCCTTCCCCTTCGTCTGTTCTGGGATTCCATTCTCCGCCCTCTGCATGCCAGCCCCCAAAATCCACACAGGCCTCGTCCAGACGGCCTTTCAGTTCTTTCAGCAGGCTTTTTCTGTCCGTACCCGGCTGATCCATTTTATTGACAAACAGGACCGTGGGAATCCCATAACGCTTTAACAGTCTCCACAGCGTCTCCGTATGGCCCTGAATCCCGTCCGCTCCGTTAATTACCAGAACTGCATAATCCAAAATTTGAAGGGTTCTCTCCATTTCTGCTGAAAAATCCACATGGCCCGGCGTATCCATAAGAGTTACCTCCATATCCCCCATGGAAAATACAGCCTGTTTGGAGAAAATGGTAATCCCTCTGGCCCGCTCTAACTCATAGGTATCCAGAAACGCATCTCTGTCATCCACCCGTCCCAGCCTGCGGATGGCTCCAGCGCCGTAAAGAATAGCCTCCGACAGAGTGGTTTTTCCGGCGTCTACATGGGCCAACAGCCCCATACAAATATGTTTTTTTACTTTTTCAGGCTTCTGTTCGCCCATAAAAGGCGCCTCCCTTCGTGACTGCATAATTCCGAATTATACCATAAAAAGAAGCGTTGGTCGAGATGCTGTGCACAATTCAATATTTTTTAAAACTTTCAAAATCACCCTTGGACCTCTGCTTTTCCCTCTTACAAATACAGGGCGGCCCAAAAGCCGCCCTATATCTGTCTTTTTCATCTTACTCTGCCTCAGGTGCTGTCTCTGTCTGGGAAGCCGCCGGCGCCGGAGCACCCGGACGGTTTACAGTCAGCGGAAGATTTACACCCAGAACATTTAAAATAATACCTCCTGCCTCAGCTGCCAGTACAGTAGGCACCTTTTCTGCCTCTACCACAACCGGGCGCAGTTTATTGTCCCGGTTAAACTTCTGAAACTCCAAAATATCCGTAAAGGCCGGCTGGAACAGCTGTCCGTCCTTCATCTTTACAAGGGGAATCCCCTTCTCTTCTTTCTGAATGGCAAAAATATAACTGCCCTTTCTGAAATCAGCTGTAAGCTCCTCATTCAGCTCCCTGATCCGTTCTGCCCTTTCCTGCACTGAGGACTGGTCAGCAGGCCGTCTCATCTCCTGAGCCAGATAAATGGCTGTCAGGTGAAGGGATGGATTTTCCACCCATACGGTTCCCTGAGGCATATCCTCAGGAGACTTGCGTTTTACAATATCTCCTACCTGCATGGCAGCCTTTTCCCCATCCATTTCCACAATCAGGGCATTAACGCCCATAGCATAGAGACTGGTAAAGAACACCAGCATTTCTTTGCCGTTTACCTTAGCAACAGAAACAGGAATTTTCTGCTCCGTAAGACGAACTGCGGCTGCCTTTGCCTCTTCTTCCTTCAAGTATAAAAACACCTCATCATCAAAGGTTTCCGGATCACATACCACATATGGCTCCCTTGTGCACAGGGAGATCAGTACAAAAATATCAGCGTCATGTCCCAGGCGGGTAAGAAGCTCCTTCTTTACAGCTGCCACGGTGTTTTGCGTATCACTCATTTTCATTTTCTCCTTATCAATACATTCTTGTGAAATTGTACCACATTCCGCAAAAGGGTGCAATTAGTTCAGAAAAAAAGACCGGCGCTATGCGACTGCGCCGGTCCCTCATCATCTGTCTGTTTACTGCTGTTCTGCCTGTTCGGCTGCCTCTGCCATCAAAGCCTCAAAATCCTGATATGCCTGGGGATCGGGGACAGCGGGAACCTCCACTGGCTGGCCCGGATCTGCAATACCGATATCGCCGTCCAGCTTCATGGTAATGGTTTCGCCCTCTGCTTCCATAGCCATATCCATCTTCATACGAATCTTAATGCAGTTTCCTGCCGGATCTACCACATATTCATAAATCACATCACCCATGGTAAGGCCCGTGGTATCCAGAAGCCCGCTCATACCTGTTGAGCCTAAAACCATCTGGAAATACTCATCCATCTGGTCTGCTTCCATAACAAAACCAACTACCTTATTTTCCCCCTCATCCCAGAGACGGAAATTGGATAAATACTCTTCAAAATCATCTTCAAAGGCCATGGCAGACGCCATACTCTGCTCCATCATGGTTCCCATATCCATAGGCATCCTTACCTTCTGTCCCATGGAATCCTGATAATAGCAGCCATCCTGATAGTATGCGGAAATGATCATGGGCTCTTCCAGTCCCTCCATAGTGGTGCGTGAATACATCATATAACGCATCTGCTGAGGCTCCGTCATATGATTCATCTTCATGTTCATTTCCATACGCATATTCATGGCATCCATGCCTGTATCCTTCAGAATACTGCCTCCGATGGAAATCTTAAAATCCGCAAAAGCATTCATATCCGTAATGCTTTTCTGCTGCTCATTGACCTGACGGTACAGAGCTTTTGCATCCTCGGAATTATCTGCATAGGCTGTCATGGGACAAAGCAGGGCAGCTGATAAAAGAACAGCAAAGAAACGTTTCAGTTTTCTCATAGCGTAACCTCCTTAATCAAAAAAATTCCGTTCAAACTGTCAAATATGATACTGCTATTGTACTCAAAAACGCCTCTTATGTCCATATAGAATACGCATATATTTCTTACGATTTTGTATCTTTTCTCAAAAATTTCTGACATCTAATCCACACAGCCTCTATCTGCCAAAATATTGATTAACCCCATCTGTCAGCCCATCTGCCAGCTGATTCAATGTGGCTTTGGAATGATCCGACGCCTTATCTCCCAGTTCAATATCTACAGAGGGAACAGTAGAATAGGAGGTCTGCGTCAGATCCATCTCCATAGAACCGCCGGAAAAGATCTTCACGCCCTTTCCCTTAAGACCTGCAATCAGGCTTTCGCCCAACGCATTGTGCTTCTGCCAGTTAGATTTTACCGGCTCCATATTCCGATAAGAGGAATGACTGGGAACACTCATATAAAAGGCGCCCTTATTGCTGGAGGTAGAATCCCAGTGAAGGGCAATATGGCAGTCGCTGGCATTGTTGGCAATCACTGTTCTGGCAATATTATCCAGCTGAACATCCTCGCTTTCACGGATCATCAGCACGTCGTATCCCTTTGACAGCAGCTTATCCTTTAAAATGAGCGCCATGGAGAGTGTAACACTGCTCTCAGGAGTACCGTCGGCAAAGGTCATGCCGCCGGAGACAGCCGCAGCCGTCACCGCTCCCGCTCCCGTAGTCCCGCCTGTTACCTTGGGGCTTCCGTCCGGATGGCACTGGGTCTTCACAGCTGCTCCCCCTTTGGTGCCATGGCCCGCATTGACACAGATGGTGAGATTTTTTCTCTCCGTTACTTCACTCTGATAGAGAACTGCCTTTCCTGAGGTAATCTTTGCAAAATCTGCATATTTCCAGCCCGGATTCAGTGAAACCTCCCCGCCGCTTTGAGCCCGAGTGCCTTCCTGGGCCTGAGAACTGCTCTGAGCAGAAGTCTTATCCTCCTTCTGCTTTGATGTTTCTGAAATATATGCAGTGGAAATGTATCCTGTTTTCCCCTCCCACAAAATCCTTGTCCAGTCTGCATTTTTACCGGTTCGGGAAAGAGACGCACCATCGGGAAGGCTTGTCAGAATATTGGAATCATCCGACGTATCACAGGCACTGCGGACCCGCACCGATCCTCCCCTTGTATTTACATAAACCGTATCTGATGCCGATTCAAATTCAGGCGCCGCAGTGAGGATTCCGGACTGGGAACGAACTGCGATATCCGCCCTGGCTTCTGTCTGTTCAGCTGCCTGCGCCCGCAGCTCTTCGCTGGGGGCATACTCTGAGCAGCCTGACAAAACAATCGTTGTCAACGCAGCCAGAAAAACAGTCCTTACAGGGAACTTCCGCCCTGTTTTCCCGCATTCTTCCCCTTCCCTTTGCCTCATAGGATCGTTCCTCCTCCCACTACGTATCCATTTTCATAGAATACCACTGCCTGTCCCGGAGCCGCAGCGCGCACAGGCTCATCAAACCTGCATTCCACCTGTCCGTTTTCAATTTCCCGAATGGTACACATGGCTCCGCCATGATTATAGCGGATCTTGGCCTTAACTCTCATCACCCTGCCGTGAAGACCGTCAACTGCCATCCAGTTTACCCCATTGCAGCGCACAATATCCGTAAATACATCCTGACCTTCTCCAATCACAACCTCATTTGTCTCAGGACGCAGGGCAGTAACAAAGACCGGATGCCCCATAGCCAGATTTAAGCCCTTTCTCTGTCCCACCGTATAATGGGTAATTCCCTTATGACGGCCAATCACATTTCCCTTTAAATCCACAAAATTTCCGGGCAGAGATTCTTTCCCCGTATAGTTTTCAATAAAGGCTGCATGGTTGTGATCCGGAATAAAGCAGATCTCCTGGCTGTCCGGCTTTGACGCCACAGGAAGCCCCAGCTTTTCTGCCATCTGCCGGATTTCATCCTTTGTATAAGCTCCCACCGGCATCAATGTCTTTGACAGCTGATCCTGGGTCAGATTATAAAGGGCATAGGTCTGGTCCTTTGCCGCCGTTACAGAGGTCTCAAGGGCAAAACGGCCGTTTTCCAGCTTTGCGATCCTTGCGTAATGGCCTGTGGCAATACAGTCTGCCCCAATCGCCAGGCTTCTCTGCAGCAGCGACTCCCATTTCACATAACGGTTGCAGGCAATGCAGGGGTTTGGAGTACGGCCTGCCAGATATTCCTGTGCAAAATAATCCATTACCCTGCGCTTAAATTCCTCTTTAAAATTCATGACATAATAAGGGATACCCAGTTCCATGGCAACTCTGCGGGCGTCATCTACTGCGCTCAAACCACAGCAGCCTCCCTCTGCCTCCTGGACCTCGGTATCCTCATCCTGCCATATCTGCATGGTTACTCCAATCACATCATAACCCTGCTCCTTTAACAGCCAGGCTGCCACGGAGGAGTCAACTCCTCCGGACATGCCTACTACAACTTTTTTACTCAATAGTCTTCCTCTTCTTCCTCTTCTTCGATATTATCCTTAGGCTTTTCCAGACCCTCAATGGTAATACCGTTTTTCTGTGCATAATCCCAGAGGGCGGCATGAATGGCCTCCTCTGCTAACAATGAACAGTGTACCTTAACCGGAGGCAGTCCGTCAAGTGCTTCCATCACTGCTTTGTTTGTAACCTGCATGGCTTCCTGCACAGTTTTTCCCTTTACAAGCTCAGTTGCCATACTGCTGGTAGCCACAGCGGCTCCACAGCCAAAGGTTTTAAATTTCACATCACGGATTACCTGATTTTCATCAATATCCAGATAGATCCGCATAATGTCGCCGCACTTGGGGTTTCCCACTGTTCCTACGCCGCTTGGATTCTCAAGCTCTCCCACATTTCTGGGATGTTCAAAATGATCCATTACTTTCTCTGTATACATAGTTTCTTCTCCTTTTTCATCATTCCCGGCCTTTACCGGCTGTGTTTTTTCATATAATCCTCGTACAGAGGGGAAAGTTCTCTTAAATATGCTACGATTTCCTTAATTTTTGCCGCAGTAATGTCCATCTCCTCCATCGTATTTTCTTCACTTAATGTCAGACGGAGAGAGCCGTGGGCAATCTCGTGAGGAAGGCCGATGGCAAGGAGCACATGGGAGGGGTCTAAGGAGCCTGAGGTACAGGCAGATCCGCTGGAGCCGCAGATACCGGCCATATCCAGCTTAATCAAAAGGGATTCGCCCTCAATAAACTGGAAAGCAAAATTAATATTGTTTGGCAGACGATTGGTGCGGGAGCCATTAATCCGGGTGAAGGGTACCTCTTTTAATACCTTTTCCATGAGATAATCCCGCATCCTTATTTCCTTTTCGGCCCGTTCCTCCATCTCCTCCATGGCAAGCTGAACAGCTTTTCCAAAGCCCACAATGCCCGGAACATTTTCCGTTCCAGCCCTGCGTCTGCGCTCCTGGGCTCCGCCGTGGATAAAGGAACGGATCTTCACGCCCTTTCTGATATAAAGGAAGCCGATACCCTTGGGACCGTTGATCTTATGACCGCTGGCACTGAGCATATCAATGTTGTACTCGTCCGCCGAAATCGGCACATGACCGTATGCCTGTACCGCATCCGTGTGGAATAAAATCCCGTGCTCTCTGGCAATGGCTCCGATCTCCTTAATCGGTTCAATGGTTCCGATCTCATTGTTTGCAAACATGATGGAAATAAGAATGGTATCCGGGCGAATGGCCTTTTTAAGCTCATCCAGCTTTACCACACCATTTTCATCTACATCCAGATACGTAACTTCGTAACCTCTTTTTTCCAGATATTCACAAGTGTGAAGGATCGCATGATGTTCAATTTTGCTTGTAATAATGTGCTTTCCCTTTGATTCATAGGCCTCTGCCGCAGCCACCAGAGCCCAGTTATCCGCCTCGCTTCCTCCTGCTGTAAAATAGATCTCATTGCTCTTAACCCCCAGAGAGTCTGCTATGATCTCTCTGGCCCTTGTTACAGCCTCTTTGCTCTTCGTTGAAAATGTATATACAGAGGAAGGATTTCCATAGAATTCTGTAAAATAGGGAAGCATGGCCTCCACTGCTTCAGGACGGGTCTTTGTGGTTGCCGCATTGTCAAGATATATCATTTTTTCCATATTAAAACGCTCCGCCTTTCTGTTTCATTTATTCTGTCCTTACTATAACATAGTATTCCTACAATTTCAATAGGAATACTATAAAATAATCCGGTTCTGATACTCTTATTCCTCTCATATAGTAATAATAATTTTCCGGTTTTGGAGGCCCTGACCATGCTCCAGCTGACCCCACGCAAAAAAGCCTTTCTCACCGGTACCCTTCTTCTGACCTTTACCGGCCTGATCTGCCGGATTCTTGGCTTCTTCTACCGGATCTATCTCTCCCGAACTATCGGAGCAGAGGGACTGGGCCTTTATCAGATGGTACATCCTCTTTTCGGTATCTGCTTTGCGCTTTGTGCCGGTTCCCTCCAGACTGCATTAAGCCAGTATGTTGCCGCCCGTCAGGCACAGGGAAAAAAAGCCCTTGCTGCCGCCCTGTCCGTCTCCATGAGCCTTTCCATCCTCCTGGCCTGGGGCATCGCTTCCCTGCGCCTTCCTCTGGCCCGGTATGTGCTTTTGGAGCCCCGGTGCGCCCCTTTTCTGCCGGTTATTGCCCTTTCGGTACCTTTCTGCGCCCTCCATGCCTGTATTAACGGATATTACTACGGAATGCAGAAAACAAAAGTGCCCGCCCTGTCTCAGGTAGCAGAACAGATGATACGTATGGGAGCTGTATGGATGATCGTATGTGTATGGACAGAAAAAGGCAGTCCCATTACAGTGGAGCTGGCCTTTTACGGTCATCTGGCAGGCGAAATGGCTTCCGCTCTCTTTACTCTTATGTGTCTGGGAGCTTTCCCGCCCCGGAATATCCCCCCTGCATCCCCCGAATCTGAAGATTCCTTTTTTCAGGTTCTTTCCTCTCTTCTGAGCCTGGCTCTGCCTCTGATGGGGAACCGACTCGTGTTAAATATTCTGGGAAGCGCTGAGGCCATATGGATTCCTGACCGCTTAAATGCCTCAGGGCTTACAGATTCCCAGGCCCTGTCTCTTTACGGCGTTCTGACCAGCATGGCCATGCCATTTATCTTTTTTCCCTCTGCCATCACAAATTCCATGGCAGTTCTTCTGCTCCCCTCAGCGGCAGAAGCCCAGGCCCAGGAAAACAGAGAACGTATTTCCTCCATGCTGACCGTTTCCATACGCTTTAGCTGCTATATGGGAATCCTGTGCATCGGTATATTTACCCGTTTCGGCCACACCCTGGGAATCAGCCTGTTTCACAATAAGCAGGCCGGAGACTTCATCACCACCCTCTGCTGGCTCTGCCCCTTTATGTATCTTACTACTACTCTGGGAAGCATCCAGAACGGACTCGGAAAAACTTCATCCACCTTTCTCCAGAATGTGGCTGCCATGATCCTGCGCCTGCTCTTTGTCCTCTTTGCCATTCCTTCCTTTGGCATCCGCGGATATCTGTGGGGGCTTCTGGCAAGCGAATTGTTTTTGGCGTTTATGTGTTTTCGCAGTCTTAGCCGGCTGGCTCCTGTGTACTGGGATGTGTTTTCTATGGTTGTGAAGCCGGTATTCCTTCTGCTTACTGCCCTTGGAATGGATCTGGCACTCCACTCTCTTCCTCCATTCAGCCTCATCATTTCTCCTTTTTTTAATACAGCGGTGCGGACTGCGTTTATCAGTCTTTCCTATGGAGGGCTTCTGATGCTGTTTCACAAAAAAAGATAAAAAAGGTGCCGCAAAACTCATTGATTTTGTGTGCACCTTACTTTTCTTCCCATCAGGCAGTCACTTTCACAACCTCGCTTCTGGAAGTTACGTTTTCTATAAAATCCATCAAATCCCAGCCAGAGACGGCCTCTGCCTGAAATAATACCTTCATACCTCCATCCTCTTTTTTCTTAACTGTAACTCCCTTCACCTTCCCTCCGCGGCTTTCTATCTCCCTTTTCAGTTCAGAAACCGTATATGTCCGTTCACTCACATCGTTTTTATACTCCACAGTAATCTGGCGCATCTCCATTCCCTTTCCTAACAGGATGCCCCTTCTTCCCAGAAACAGTTCTACCAGCAGCACAATCACGGTAGCAGAAAATCCCAGCAGATACATACCTGCCCCTACAGCCATTCCAACCCCTACTGTAGCCCACATTCCGGCAGATGTTGTCAATCCGCTTACATTATTGTTCCTCATAAAAATCATTCCAGAACCCAAAAAACCAATAGCAGTCACAACACCGGATGCCACTCTGGACGGATCTACATTTACATATTGCCCGACCACATCCTGAAAACCATATTTTGACAAAAGTATCATTAGTGCTGAAGATACCGCTACAATTACATGCGTTCTTAATCCTGCAATTTTCCTTCTGCTCTGCCTTTCATATCCGATAATTCCCCCGCACACCCCGGATATTAAAAGCCGGTACAGACAAATAATTTCCATATTTTTACATCTCCTTTTTCACTTTCGGTAGTCAGAAGGCAAACAATACATCTGATAATCTTTCGGACCTATCCCCATATATTTTTTAAATGTAGAACTGAAATATCTGTAATCCCTGTACCCAACCCTTTCGGCAATCTCATAGATAGGCATATTCTTATCCTTCATAAGTTCAATTGAGCTGCGCAGCCTTACTCTGGTAAGATATTCAACGAATGTAACGTTGATTTCCACCTTGAACAGTTTTGTCAGATAGCTTTCACTGATATTCAAATACCGTGCAACACTCCGCACAGACAGATCTGTACTGTAATACATCTGTACATACTGCATGGCCTGACGCAGATGAGCATTCAGATTATTTTCACTGTACTCAACAAGCAATTTTTTACTGTTCGTATCAGATATATTTTCTTTTATCCTTTTTTCCTGTTCCTTCAGCCTTTCAATTGCTTTCTGCACTGCATCATGAAGTTCATCATCATCAATCGGCTTTAAAATATAATCCAGCACATCCATTTTAATAGCCTTTTTTGCATACTCAAATTCATTATATCCCGATATCACAATAAACTGTGAATTGTTGCCTGCCTCTCTGCATTTTTCAATCATCTCAAGCCCATTCATGCGGATCATGCGAATATCTGTAATTACAATATCCGGAACCAGATTTATAATTTCTTTTAGCGCCTTCTCTCCGTCATCTGCCGCTCCTACCACCTCACATCCCCATTGATTCCAGGGAATTGTCATTACGAGAGCTTTTCTGGTAAGAACCGCATCATCTACAATATATACCTGATACATCTAATGTCTCCTATTCCTGCCATCTGGTTTCCTGTATATTCTGAACCTGATTCTCTAAATTTTCCAGAAGCTTACTAACATCGTGATCTCCATGAAGAAATTCTGAAATCATTCTGTCTACAATAAGCTGAATTTTAGGATTATACCGGGAGCTTATCCGCTTATAAGCCATTTTTTCACCTTCCCTGCTATCCTGCCTCCTGTCCATATACTCTTCCACAAGTCCTTTCAGCACATACCAT
This sequence comes from uncultured Clostridiaceae bacterium, assembly GCA_958441075.1. Classification (GTDB taxonomy): domain Bacteria; phylum Bacillota; class Clostridia; order Lachnospirales; family Lachnospiraceae; genus Enterocloster. Next base: position 12,957 of record CAUCBQ010000004.1, read on the forward strand.
GGCTCTTCGTATCCCTGTGAATTCTGTTTTTTCACCAAAAAAAGATTGCACCCCTGAAGAAACCAGGGTGAAGAATTTGTAAGAAACAACCTTCCCTTATCAGGAACAGCTCCCGTCTCATCGATCAGCATATTTTCATAGCTTTCATCTAAGACTATCCCGTCTGTTCTTCCTTTCAGGTAGTCATCTATTGCACTTTCATAATTTTCCTCAAAAACAACATGACCATATCTTCCTCTATCCAATAGCTGAAGAAGCTCCTGGTTGGAACGGGTATTTACCTTATACGGAATTTTTTCATTCTCCATTTCCCATGGGCCCGGTTCTCTGGAAAGCAGCATATCCTTTAAAATTACATATGCAGGAATTCCTATTTTCCCCTTCTCCGACGATTCTTCCAAAACCTCCCTAATAGTTATTTTATCTCCCTGTATTTCTCCTGCCCTGGTGTAATAATACAAATCACTTTTAATAAAGGGCAGCGAATACATATTTCCCCGGCTTACCGTATTTGTCATATCGGCTGATAGCGTTTCATTCAGCCATGAAAATCCAAAATCCTCCAGGACAAAATCGTCCAGAGGATATACCAGTCCCTGCTCGGAAGCAGACACCACGGATTCTTCTCCCAGCCCTACGATATCGTACTTTTGTTCCCCTTCCGAATACAGTAATTTCAGAAATGCCAGTGTATCAGATTCCACAAATGTAGTGTGAAGCTGATAACTGCTGTTTTTCTTCTGAAAACGATTGACTGCTTCCTGAATATATGTTTTTCTAAGTGGATCGCCGCCTGTAGAGATCAACAAATCAATCTCTGTCTGCCGAATCTTCTCCTGACTTTCACGTTCTATGATATTGTCTGCTATAATAAAACATATAAATCCTAATAATACTGCCAAGCTGATACAAATTTTCTTTTTCATCATTGTTCTTCTGTACAAAAGGGCATTAAAATAATTACTTTTGTATATCTGCCCTTTTCACTTTCCATCTTTAGCCCATACTGTATACCATAAATTAAAACCAGACGTTTCTGTACATTTTCCACACCCAGGCCGCCATAAATACTTACTCCTTTTTCCACGTTATTGATATATTTTAAATACTCCTTTTCTACACCAATACCGTTGTCATAAATTTCGATGCACAGCTTTTCACCATCCCTGTACCCTCTGATATTTAGAATGTAGTGGTCCTTTCCCGCAGTAAATCCGTGAACAATCGCATTTTCCGCCAAAGGCTGTATAATAAGATTAGGGATTCTGCAATCCATTACCTCTTCATCCACAGAAATATCTACAGAAAACAACTGGTCATAACGAATCTGCTGCAGACGCACATAATCGTCAACGAATTTCAAATCATCTCGCAGCCTCACAAAATCATCCTGAAAGTTAATGCTCCTGCGCAGAAGTTTTCCCAGATGGATAACAAATTCTGCAATATCCTCTGTACGACCCAGTTTTGCCAGAGCTTTAATTTCATTCAGCATATTATAAAGAAAATGAGGACTGATCTGGGCCTGCAAAGCTTTCAATTCTGCATTTTTCTTGCGTTCACTTTCTTCCTTTGCATCCTCAATCAAAATATGTATACGGTTGATCATCCAGTTAAATACCGAACTGACCCACTTCATTTCATCTGTATCGTTTTCCCCTATGTCAATCTGAATATCCAGCTTTCCTTCTGTCACATCATTCATAGAATCCACCAGAGTACTGATAGGACGATACATCCGGTTTGCAAACAGGCGTGCAAGCACAAAGCTGATCATCAAAGTAAAAATAAAAACAACTACAGATACCGCTAAAAGCAATCGGGAATTCTCATAAAAATCAGAAATATTATAATAAGCATTTAAGCGAATACCATACGCATTGGTACGCTGCTCCAGAATATCCCCCTTCAGCGTTTCTTCCGCTTCTTTCTTTCTGCCTTCCTCAAATCTGCCCGTAGTATCCAGAAGAACAACACCCGAACGGTCTGCAACACAAAATGCCATTTCATCGTCGCTTACATTTCGTACGGCATTCAGAAATGTATCCCTGTATACATCTATCACTATAAATCCAATGATACAGCCATCTTCCGAAACAACCGCTTTACCTAAATTCAGGCAGACCATCTGACCATTATCTGCCTGAACATGATTTGGAAAAACAGCCATTTCTTTCGGAAAACGTCTCATCTTATCCAATAATCCCCAGTTAAAACAAAGGGCAGGATCATAAAGAGCTGTCTCCTGCCCATCTGGATATATTGACATATTTTCAAGATGAATTACATGAATTCGTACACGTCCGTCTCGTCCCGCCTGCATGGGACGTATTAACTCTTCCGGATCAATTGCCATTTTTCCAGAAAGATAAGCCTCCATCATCGGATCATCACAAAGACTGCTCAGTACTTCATTATATTCGCAGAGGAGTTCCTCTGTATTATAAGAACAGACAACCGCCAGTTCTTCTGCTCTTCGTCTGTATTTTTCCTTTGTCATACGATAATTTCCAACGGAAATTGCCAGTACACAGATACAGATAGGACAAACTGCAGCAAATAAAAATGCAAAAAACAGCCGTCTGAAATATTTACGTTTCACTTAAAATATCACCCTGATTTATTGTACCAGACTTCTATAAAAAGTACAATTTATTCACATATTCTATATCTCTTTCCAGCTGTTCCTCTGAAACCCATGCATGAGGTTCATATTCCAAAACAATTCGTGCATCAGGTGTATACCTTTGAAATAAGCGGGCAAAGGCTTCATAATCAATCGTTCCGTTCGTAATGGAATTATGACAATCTCTCAAGCCGTCATTGTTATGAAAATGATACGCACGGATTTTTTCTCCATATTTCTCCAGAAACTCATCCATCGGAAGCTGTGTCAAATGTGCATGTCCCATATCAATCAGACCAAACATATCTGGAAACTGGTCATACAGCTCCTGATATTCTTCATTGGTACACAGAGGAAGCCCTGATGATGGAAAAGGAAGATTTTCTACCAGAATTTCTGCTCCTTCTCTTTTTCCTATATCCAGTACAGTTCTTAAATTTTCCATCATTCTTTCTTTTATGTATGGTTTTTCTGCTTCCAAAACACCTTTTTGTGTATAATGAAATACAATATGGTTTACATGGTGTTCTGCTGCCAGATTGCATACGCGGCTGTAGCTGTCAATCAGATGACTGTATTCCCAGGTTCCTTTTTGACTTGTAGCCTCTACGTTTATATATGGCCCATGAAAGGTCATGGGACATGAAAGCCTGGAAAGCAGCTTCTTTAAACGATCCCAGTATACCTCATCGTGAGTAAATGCAATCAGTTCTACCCCCAGGCCATCTTCCTGCTTTTGATTAACCCAGAGAGCAATCTCTTCCATTTGCTCCATTCCTTTAATCAGAGAACTTATAAACAATTTCATATTGCCTCCTGATAATTATAATTCCATGGGATAACCGATGGATTGGGTTGTTTCTGCATCAAAAAAGTGAAGTTTATTCGGCAATATATTCCAGTAAACCTTTTCGCCTACTGAAAACTCATTTTCCGGCATAATCGAAATCATTTCTTCATCTTCTATTTCTGTATAAAAACCAACCCGGTTTCCATAATTTTCTATATATTTTATATCTATTTCAATACAATACTGACTTTTCTCCCTGGTAAGAAGCATATTTTCGGGCCGTATTCCTAATTTCAGACCCATATGCTCCTTCTGATGAATCTGTTTAAGCCACATATCCGGAAGTTCCGTCCTCTGATGTCCTAAAACCAGTTCTCTTCCATCCAGATGAACATTTATAATATTCATTGATGGAGAACCAATAAATTTTGCCACAAAAATATTAGCAGGCCTGTGGTATACATTATGAGGCGTATCAAGCATCTGTAAATCGCCCCCATTTAAAAGCGCAATTCTCTGCCCCACTGTCATTGCCTCAATCTGATCATGGGTTACATAAATAAATGTCTGCCCATACATTTCATGCAGTTTTACCAATTCTTTTCTGGCCTGGCCTCTTAGCTGAGCATCCAGATTTGATAATGGTTCATCCAAAAGGAAAAAATCCGATCTTTTCACTATGGCTCTTGCCAATGCCACTCTCTGCCTCTGTCCTCCTGACAGTTCTCTTGGATACCGTCCCTCCAAGCCTGACAATCCTAAAATCCCTACCGCTTCCGCAACTCTGGATTTTATTATATCTTTCTTTTCCTTATGGATTTTTAATCCATATCCTACATTTTCTTCAATCGTCATATGAGGAAAAAGAGCATAGTTCTGAAATACCATTGCAATATCACGATCTCCGCTGTCAATATCATTAGCCAGCTTTCCATTCAGATAAAGCTTTCCTTCACTAACGCTCTCAAGTCCGCTAATCATACGGAGAATCGTAGATTTACCACAGCCTGAAGGCCCCAGGAGAATCAGGCGCTCCCCTTTTTCAATAGACAGATTCAAATTGTTGATTACCTTTGTTTTTCCAAACGATTTACTTACATTTTCAAAGCGGATGCTATCCATATTCCGTTCTCCTTCTACCCTTTAATGCCGGACTGAGCAAATGTATTAATGATATACTTCTGACAGATTGAATAAATACCCAAAGGCAAAATCATTGTGAGTACAGAAATTGCCATAGCGATAGGAATATCCGTACCACCCTCTGCGCTGACAAACATCTGAAGAGCCAGAGACAGAGTATAATTTTCCTCTGACTTCAAAATAAGGGACGGCCACACGAACTCATTCCATGAATTAATAAAAAAGATGATTCCAATTGACAAAATAGCCGGCTTAACCATGGGAACTACGATTGTTCTCAGTATATTTCTATGGGAAGCTTTCTCTAATTTTGCCACCTCTACCAGAGATCTCGGTATTCCTCTCATATGCTGTCTCAGCAAAAAAATACCTGTAGCATCTGCGAGCTGAGGAAGAGCCACACCAAATATATTGTCCCTTAAACCAATTCTGGAAATTGTGATAAAATTGGGAATCATAGTTACTGTAAAGGGAATAAAGATAGTACTTACCAAAATAAAGTACATTATATTTTTTCCTTTATAATCAAAAAACACAAAACTGTAGGCTGCCAGCACTCCTGTGATTAATTTAAAAACGGTTACAACCGTGGCAATTACAAATGTATTCACTGTAATTTTAACAAACGGAATTTTTTCCAGAATATTCCTGTAGGCATTCATGGTAAACTCTCTTGGAATCAGAGAAGAACTGTTAAAAGCTTCCGTCAGGCTTTTAAAGGAGGTTGAAACAGCAAATAAAATCGGATACAGCGACAGCACTACAAAAACAATAAAAAGCAGATGCCAGAAAAACTCTTTTCCATGTTTAGTTTTCATAGTACACACCTCTTTCTACATATTTAAATTCAAGAAACAACAGCACCAGAAAAATAAACATTGTCATAATAGACAGAGCTGACGCCTTTCCTGTATTATAAAATCCGAACGCTTCCTGATATACGCCGTAAATAATATTGGAACTGGCATTATTAGGGCCGCCCTGTGTCAGCACCTTAATGGGAGTAAATACATACTGCATTCCCTGTACAATACTGATAATAAGCACATAAATAGCCGTAGATGAGGTAAGCGGCATTACAATTTTTCTGAAAATTGTATGATCCGGAGTTTTTTCCAGTCTTGCCGCTTCTATCAGTTCCTCTGATACGCTCCCCATACCTGACAAAAGTACCAGAAAATTATATCCAAAGCTCTTCAAAACCGCCGCCAGTGAAATCACAAAAATCACCAGTCCTTTGGTTTTAGACCAGGTAGGCATTGAAATTCCAAAATTACCCAAAAAGCTTGAAATAGGTCCTGATATGGGGTTAAAAATCCACTGCAGTACAATTGCTCCTACCACTAATGAAATCAGACTTGGAATAAACAGCAGCGACTTATAGATCGATTTTCCCCGCTTCATTACAAACGTATTAACAAATGATAATATATAGGGAATTACAAAATTTATGATCACCAGAATAAATATGTACAAAAGTGTGTTTACCACAATTTGAATGGTGTCCTTGTCTTTGATAATATCCACGTAATTTTTGATTCCCACATATTTTTTTACAGGTGCTACCATATTCCATTTTAAAAAGCTCAAATATACTGTATAAGCCAGCGGCCAGAACATAAAAATCACAAAAGCAAACGTAGCCGGAAATACAAAAGCCCATGCCAGAATGGTATCACGTTTTTTTTGACTCCATTTTCCCATATCTAACCCTTTCTAAAAACAGGCGCTGTAAAATCAGCTTCCATGATCCATGGAACTATTTATTTTTACAGCGCCTTCTGCTTTATTTACTGTTCTTCCAACATCTCATTCAGCGTAGTTTCCGCCTCCTTTAATGCCTCTTCCGGTGTCTGGCTTCCATCCAGAATTTTGTCTCTTGTGTCTGCCAGAAGCTGTTCTGCCTGGGTTCCCATATCTCCCGGATAAGCCGCCCATGAATACAGGTCATCCATCTCATCAAATGCGACTCTTAACATCTGATTTTCCTCAATATAATTTTTCAATCCCTCTTCATCTACAACTTCCTGTCTTGGCGGCAGATATCCTGTATTTTCTGTCCATTTTGCCAGCCATTCGGGCTGCATAACAAACTTGATAAACTCCCAGGCTGCCTTCTGCTCCTCTTCTGTCTGTGCTGTAATTGGAAGGAAATTTCCGCCGGTGGGCAGCTTTCTTTCCTTTCCGTCAAAGCCTGGGAATTCAGCTCCCTTTACATCAAACTGTGCCGCCTGGGTAACCGTTCCAATCTTTGCACTTGAAATACATGCAATGCCGACTTTACCATTACAAAACGCCTGAATTCCTTCATCTGCTGTAATATGAAGAGCACTCTTATCTTTTAATACCATGTCAGCTAAAATCTGATATGCATCTATTCCTTCCTGCGTAGCGAATGCAGCTCTGTTATCTTCAAGCATGCTAGCGCCGTTGCTCTCTAAAAGCCCCTGCACAGCCCAGTTATCTGCATATTCCTGCATATAGAATCCATATTCTCCGGTCTTTTCTGTAATCTGCTTTGCAAATTCCTGAACCTCTTTCCAGCTCTTTGGTCCTTCCTCCGGATTTAAACCGGCCTGCTCAAACAGTTCTGGATTATAGCACAAAATAGGAGCACTGATACAATACGGCATACCAATCTGTTCTCCATCTACCTGTCCCAGACTTAACACATTATCTAAAAATGTATTGCTTAAATAATCCTTATCCTCCGGAACATATTGTTCAATTAAATCCTGAGGACTGATATAATTAAAATTTGCAGCAAAATATTTAATATAATTATATCCAATCATACAAACTGAAGGCGGATTTCCAGCAGCAACCTCTGCCTGAAGATTCTGCATAAGCCCCGGATACATATCCGGATTATAAACTTCTTTTACCCTGATATCATCTTGGGAGCTGTTAAATTCATCCACCATAGCTTTGATAACCGGAGCACCAAAGTTTTCCGAATATACATGCCAAAAGGTAATTTCCACTGGCTCCTTCACTTCTACAGAGTCTCCTTCTGCCGGTTTCTCTGCTGCCTGCTGTGTACTGCAGCCTGCAAGTCCCATCATTGCTGCCAAACTTACCATTGCTAAATTTTTTGCAATCTTTTTCATATAATCCTCCTTTTTTGCATCAGTAATTATAATTTTTGTACACACTCACTATAGCTCAAATCTTTATTCTTTACCATGCGTCAATTCAGTACTTTTGTGTGAAAATCAGCACAGTTTTCTTTTTTATTATGCATAATTTACATATCCTTTGCAGAAAGTTTACATATTTTAAATCTTACATCCCGATTATCTATTTATTATAAACAAAAAATCCCAGACAACTCTGCCCATTTCCATGGTACAAAATTGTCCGGGATTACTCATATGTTTCATGCTGCCGATATACCGGCAGTATTATACCCTATCATAAATCTCCTGCAGAAAAGCCACGTCGCTGTGGAAACGTTCTCTGCTGGAGTTTTCAAGCAGCACGGGAATATGAGGTTTTTTCTCCTTAATGAGCTTCATCAAAGGCTCATAGCAGGACAGGCCCTCGCCAACGTGCTTAAATATCTGATTCTGGCCTTCAAACACAAAATCCTTCACATGAAGGGCGCTGATGCGGTCTCCGTAATACTCAAATGCCTGGCGGATCACCCTTTCCTGAGCCTCGGGAGCCACCTCGTCAGGATGGATCAGATTCACACTGTCCAGGATCACTTCCACATTAGGAGAATCAATGTCGTCCAAAAACCGTTTCATCCGTGCCGGACTGTAAAGGGTATGGTCGAACACACCCTCCACTCCTACGATTACTCCCAGCTTTTCAGCAGCAGAAACGATCTCTCTCATACTCTTTAACAAAAGCTGATAACCATCCTCAGAATAGGTTTCAGGAGTTACACGGAAATCCGATGACAGACGGCCTGTTTCCGTTCCCACCATATCCGCTCCGATGACGCGGGCATATTTTAAGTGCTCAATAAAACGGGCCACCTCTTTTTTACGCAGCTCCTCTACCGGATTGGTGGGGTTAATATAACAGCCAAGAACAGCCACATGGATATCATTTTTATCAAGCTGCTCCTTGATATATCGGGCAAATCCGGGATTGTAATGACCCGTGGTAAAATCATAATTGCTGATGGATTTGGCAAATGCCAGCTGGATCTGGCTCACTCCGTTTTCCTTTGCCAGCTCAAACACCTTTTCCATCTCCATTTTTTCGCACAGATCATGGCAGCGCATACCGGTATTCAGTTTCATGGTAACTCCTCCTTTTTATAAGCGGTTCTAATCCCTTCCGCCCAGGAACCGGAAAATTCCCGCAGCTTCCAGAAGCTTAGCAATATTAAAAAAAATCAGAGAATCAATGGGCCACATGATAAGATTCTTAATCACCCTTGGCGGCAGAAGAACCATAAACGCCTTTCCATAAAGCAGGGACAGGCACAGCGTATTAAGCAGTACATTACAAACCAGGCTCACAACAAGATGAGCGGCAAATACACGCCCCAGACTTAAGGGCTTTCTGTAATAGAAAGAACCGTAGATCACTCCTGCAAGCATAGCCACCAGGGTAAATCCCGGGAAAAATCCGCCTACAGGCCTGACCATATACTTTAAAATATCAAGAGCTCCTGCAAACAGGCTCCCTGCCGCAGGACCAAACAGATAGTGAACCAGTTCATTGGGAATACTTGAAAAACCAATGCGGACAGACGGCCCCAGTTCAATACTTAATGATCCCAGCACAATGGCTATGGCGCCCAGCATAGCGCAGACTGTAACCGTCTTTGCCTCTTTTAACCGGCGGAAGGAACAGGTAAACAAAGTTGCTAATCTCGTCATAAAAAAATTACCTCCTTTGCAGACCTCTCAAACTACAATCGGAGATAATCAAACCCCAATGATCTTCTCTGATGCAGTGGGATGCGGCCCATGCACCGCAGAAGGTCCGGCACTAAAGCCGCTCCTTTCTTTCGTCTGGCTGGCAACTCCCTGTCCAGCCGGCACTTAACGCGCATAAGCCTACTCTGCTTATTTGTTTTTTCAAACATAACTATACACGTTTTTAGAAGATATGCAAGTATTTTTTAATCATAAAACCTCACAAAAAAGAAAATGCACCCGCTCTGCTTATGTATAAAACAGAACGGGCGCTCTTTGGCAATATTTTACAAAACAGGCCGAAGCCTTCTTTTATGCTGCATATCTGGAAATTTCTTCCATTAAAGCCTCGCAGGACTCATCTGTATGAACAATTACCTCAACGGTTCTGGATTTTGCCAGAGCCAGAACGCCGACAATGGATTTTGCATCCACAATTCTGCTTCCGCATTTTACATCTGCCTCATATTCATACCGATTCATAATCCGCACAAAATCAATAATCTGATCCGGCTGATCGAATTTAACCGCAACGCGCTTCATGTCCATTACCTCCATCATTTGCATGACGCTCTCATCATGGAGAGCAGCTGTTTATAAAAGTTCACTGCCGGATACACGGGGATAGCGCTTACAGTAAGCAGTACCCGGCAATGCCTGCTGTCATTTTATATTTTATATAGTATCACCTGCTGCCCCAAAAAAACATGGTAAAATCCTTTCATTCCCTGTAAAATTGTTTGATTTCCATTGCGCAGCCGCAGTCTTTCAAATAAAATAAGGGTAGATCTGTTATTTAATTACAAAAAATGGAGAATTAACATTCTATGAAATTACTGATTGCTGATGATGAAAAACTCACCCGTGAAGGAATATGCGGCCTGCTGGATCTGAAAAAATATGGTATTACCGAGGTGATTCTGGCTGATGACGGAGTCCACGCCCTTACGGAGGCCAGAAAGCACCGCCCGGATATTTTGCTTACCGATGTACGGATGCCCCGAATGACCGGGGTAGAGATGGCCTCCCTGTATCTGGAAGAAGCACCGGATACATCCGTAATCTTTATGAGCGCCTATTCTGACCGCGAATATCTGAAAGCAGCCATTAAACTGAAGGCGGTAAACTACATTGACAAACCTGTAGAAAAAAAGGAGCTTGAGGATGCCATAAAGGAAGCCGCTGACCGCTGCCGTACTCTGAGAGCTGCCAGAACCGGCGCTATGCTGGAGGAACAGGACCTGCGCGGTCATCTGGCTTTAGCTCTGACCGATTCAGACAAAGAGGACGAGGCTCTGGATCTGGCGGCCCGTGTTTCTCCCCATATTGGAACTGACTTCTGGTTTACATCCGTAATCACAAGCTGCCTCTCACCTCTTTCCGAGCTTCCCGCAGAGGATCTGATCCGGGAAAACCGGGATTTTTCTTCACAGCTGAAAAAACAGGGCATCATACGGATTCTGGTGCCGAAGGCAGACCGCTATATCATAAGCTTCCTGTGCAGTCCCAGCCGGCTGGAGCCGGAAGCCGTCCTCTTCCTGGCCCGCCTCCTCAAAGAGCACATCACGCCCTACTGCCGTTTTTTTATTGCCGTTGGCCCCTCCATACAGGGTATGAATCAGGCTGTATTGTCATACAAAAGCGCCATGAACCTTTTAGGCGAAAGCTTTTACCATGATTACAATTCCATCTTAATTCAGGAACCCCCTGCCGTCTCTCTGCAGCCTGCCGAAGATCCCTTTTCCGAATTTACAGCTTCCCTTACCGCTCAGAAGGAGGAAGACGCCCTGAACGCGGCTGAACATTTTTACTATGGCTTAAAAAACAGCTCCCCTCTGCCGGAAGCCCAGGTTCGTGACCGATATTTCCGATATCTGAACAAGCTGGATGAAATCAGTCTGTCCAACCACATTTCCCTGTGGAAAAGAGAAGGGATGGAATCAGAATCCATATGGGAGGATGTAATGGGCTGTGCCACATTAAGGGAGCTCCATGAATTTCTCTGCCTCCGCATAAAGCTTTATTTCCAAAATCTGATTCTCAATCAGTCCGAACACCCGGTTGTCTTTCAGATTAAGGAATATATCCACCAGAATTTTGCGGTTTCCACCCTTTCTGTGCCGGATATCAGCCAGTATGTAAACCGATCCTCCAGCTATATCTGTACTCTCTTTAAAACTGAAACCGGTCAGACGATCAATCAGTATCTGACTGACTACCGGATTAAAATGTCCAAACAGTTCTTAAGTGATCCCAGATACAGGATCGCAGATATTTCTGCAAAAGCCGGTTACAGCGACGGCAATTATTACAGCAAGGCCTTCCGCAAAATCGTAGGCCTGTCACCATCTGAATACAGGGAGAAAATGCTCTGATGAAACGTCCCATAAAACAATTTCTGCATTACTATATTTATGATATGAAGCTGAAAAAAAAGCTGGCAGTGTCCTTTGCCATCCTTTTTATGCTTCCCATGCTGACAGTGACCTTCTTTTTATTTACACGGATTTTCCGCATTGTGTTAAATGATACGCTGCGGTCGGAAGAAGCCTTTCACCGCCAGTCTGCCCTTGCCGCCGAAAATCTTATGATCCATGTGGCCCATGCCTCCGATACCCTCACTCATTCTCTGCCTGTTCAGCGCCTATTCTCTGTCACAAAGGAACAGGCGCCGGGGGCAGCCCTGTCCCGTACTCATCTGAACAATCTGTACCAGCTGGCAGACATGGCTGCAGATCCATCCCTGATCCGCACTGTACGGATTTATTATGACGACAGTACCTATCCTCAGCTGGATATTTTAAATAATGGCCGTCAACGTCTCTTCGTCCCCCTCTCCTCTATGGACAGCCAATGGATTGAACGCTTTCAGGCTTCCGCAGAAGACCGGCTTTTATGCACTGCCACCGAGCTTTCTGAAACCGAAAAAAAACATTGCGGAAATCTGGCCTATCTTGTACGGCTTAATTATATTCCGGAAAACGGGGCATCTGAAAAAGAAGCCGCCGCTTATGTGGCAGTCTATTTTTCCCGCAGCCCTCTTCAGAAACTGACCGCACACACTCACTTGATTCAGGGAGAGTACAGTTTTTTTATGGATGTCTCCGGTCAGCCCGTTGATATGAAGGACAAGCTGCTTTCAGCAGCTATTCCGGAAATTCCCCGTTCGCTATTTGAAACATTAAAGCAAAAGGAACATTTTATACCAGCTGAGTTAAATAATTCCCCCGTATACGCGGCAGCTTTTCCTGTAAATGGCTCTGACTGGTACCTTATATCTGTAATTCCCATACAAAATTTAACGGCTCTGGGCGCCTCCACGATTCTCCAATTCATTGCAATCTATGGAGTCATATCCCTTTTGGCCCTGTTTCTGGCTTACCGGCTTTCAAAATCCTTTGCGGACCGCATCATTCATGTAGCCCTGCAGATGGAAAGCATCCGCTCCGGACGCCCCAGGCCTCTTTTACTGAAAAATGCGGGAAATGATGAAATCGGTATTCTATCAGGAGCCTATAATTTTATGACAGCGGAAATCAACGAGCTTCTGGACCAGAAAGAGCTGGCTGCAAAAGAACTGCAAAGGGCTGAATTCCGTGCCCTGCAGGCCCAGATCAATCCACACTTTCTCTACAATACTCTGGATATGATCAACTGGCTGGCCCAGTCCGGCCAGATCAGCCAGGTAAGCCAGGCCGTTCAGGCCCTTACCCGTTTTTACCGTCTGACCCTCGGACAAAAAGAGCTCATCGGTACGATTGAGGACGAAATTACCCATGCGTCGCTCTATATGCAGCTGCAGAATATGCGTTACAGCAACTGTGCATCCTTTGTGGCAGATATTCCGCCGGAGCTGTTCAGCCTTCCTGTTCCCAAGCTGACCCTTCAGCCCATTGTGGAAAACGCCCTTCTTCACGGTATTTTAATGAAAGAAGAAAAAAAGGGCTGTATTCTCCTCACCGGCTGGCTTGAAGGAGAGGATGCAGTCCTTGTTATCAGTGACGACGGAGCAGGAATTCCTCCGGAAAAGCTGGATACCCTTCTTGACAGCCCTTCCGGAGGCAATGGACTGACCTCTCTGCGGCACATCGGCGTATCCAACACTAATCTCCGTTTAAAGAGTCTTTACGGTGAAAAATACGGCCTTTCCTTTACCAGTACCCTTGGGCAGGGCACAGAGGTTACAGTACGCATTCCTGCCCATCCGGTGTTCCTTTAATAAGCTCCGCAGCTGTATCATTATTTGTTTTACCGGATCTGTGCCAAAGCTTTAAGCTATCCCCTGAAATTTTTCCCATAGCTGTAGTATAAAAAGCACAGATCCGCCAAAAATACCACTGCCAAAACAAAAAGCGCAAGCCAAGAGGACGGCGATTGCAGATCCAGCTGCGTGAAAATCCACAGACTGGAGCAGATACATAAAATCAGCGGAAGTGCAGCGATGGAAATACATCGAAGCAGACGGTATCTTCCGGTATTCATCCCCTCAGGCATATAGTCTTCAGGATGAATCAGTTCGCAGTGTACCACAATTCCAAACCGCGAGGAGGTTCTGTAAGCCCCGTACTCCTTTCCATCCATCATAAAATGAGGGGACCTGCTTTTCTTTGTTATAATAATCGTTTTCTGATTTTCTTTCCCATACTTTAAAAGCTCCCGGCAAAAGGCTTCCGGATCATCGCACCGGTCATCAGGCATAAAGGAAAACTCCCGGATTGCTTCTGACTTTACCACTCTGGCATAATCGCTGACAAAATCCACAAAGACAGATCCCTGTTTTTCCTCCTGCTCCATTTCTTCCAGATAGCTGTCAGGATCTACATTTGCAAGCTGATCTTCCTTTATCCTTGTGCAAAATTCCAGCGCAGCTGTCACCTCTTCCTTCTGGGACTGCAGACGGCTGATCTGAGCTCCAATGGCCTCTTCCAGTGAAATGTCCCCCTCAAACATCCGGCGGATTTCCCCTATGGGCATTCCCAGCTTCCGAAACAGCCGTATGAGTTTCAGACGGCTGATCTCTTCCTCTGAATATAAACGATATGAATTTTCCTTATCTCTTTTGGGAGCCAGCAGTCCCTGCTTTTCATAATACCGGATATTCTGGCTGGTAACCTTTGTCAGCTCCTCCGCTTCCTTTATGGTCCGCGACATACACACGCCTCCTTAATCTCTGTTATCTGGGAAAGCATTCCCTGCTTACACAGTAACTATAAGGCTTATACCAGGTATAATGTCAAGCTTTTTGCAGCAAAATTGCAATAAAAAAATCCGGAACTTAAGTTTTCTTAAATTCCGGATCATCATCCAATGCAGAAGAAGGGAGTCGAACCCTCAAGGTATTACTACCACACGGACCTGAACCGTGCGCGTCTGCCAATTCCGCCACTTCTGCATATGCGGGAGATGGGACTTGAACCCACACGAGCATACACCCACAAGATCCTTAGTCTTGCCTGTCTGCCAATTCCAGCACTCCCGCAGCACGTGTTATAATATAGCACAGACTTTGGAATTTGGCAATACCTTTTTTTCAAATTTTTCAAATTTTTTCAAAAATATTTTCAAAGGACATTTTATCCCTAAAAACACCTGAGATAATAAAAGGGTAAAAACAGCCTTCCTGCCTGATCCAGCCCCGGAATCCATCTCCCTGCATCAACAAAAACCGGACAGAACAAAAGACTTCCTGTGATGAAAAAAGGGATCAGGCAGCAAAGTATCTCCGGAGAACGCACCAGAAGCTTTAAACCAAAGGTAAATACCACACAGCCGCAGCCATATAAAAATAAAATTCCCAGTTCTCTTCCCACTCCCCAAACCGTTCCTGTATCCGCCGCATTGCCCAGCAAAAGCGCACCAAAGGCAGACAGACAGGCTAAGGCTCCGGGAGCTGCCATAACTGCCAGACAGCAGGGCAGGCGCAGGCCGGCGCTTAAAGGTACAAATAATCCCTTTCTCTCGTCTTCTTCTGCCATCACGCCTCCATAAAGAGACAGAACAAAAATCATTATGGCTGCCAGTCCCCGAACCGGAAAAACAGAGCTTGATGTATCATTCCTCATATTCTGTCCGTCATCCCTGTCTTTTGCATCTGTATCCCTGTTCTTTTCATATACATATTGAAAATGAAACAGGCCCTCCCCTTCATTCCACCGGTCATAACTCTCTCCCGCCTCTTCTGCCGCTTTCGTCCTGATACTGCCGTTTTCAGGCCCCAGCTCTCCAAAGGCATTTCCCTCTTTCACATATTCCATAAGCAGATCCCTGTTATAAAGAGCTGCCAGAGCTGAAAATACTGTTTCTGTAGAAACAGGACCAGCCACTGTAGAAGGAGCTGTATACAGACGTATCACCCGCTTCCACTGTTTTTTATCCAGCTTTTCTTCCAGTTCGGAATCAATCACATATCCGCACTCAGCCCTTCTGGATGCTACCTCATCCTGCACCTTGGCTTCATCCGAACAGATATAAAAGTCAAACATCCCATTTTCCCGCTCTGCCAGACGATCTGCAAGCTTCCAGGCCAGCGATAATTCAGAGATTTCCTCATCCCCTGATACGCTGACGGCAACCGGAATCTTCTCCTGTTTCTTATCTGAGATTCTTCCTGCCGCAAAGGCTGCTGCGGGCATCAGAATCAAAAGGAGCGGAAATATCCCCTTTTTCAGACAGCGTTTGCAGGAAAGAATAAACCAGAGAACCACTCTGCTCATAGTTCTGTCACCTCCGCTGCAGCTGCAATCAGCCAGCCTCCCACCCCAAGGGCCGCCAGCTTTGCCGCTGTAATCAGACTCCAATCCTCTGTCACTGCCATTTTCACACCTTCCATCAAAATATAATTTGGAAGAAAGGGCGCAGCGCTTTGTATGCTCTCCGGCAAAAATACTTCCGGAAGAAAGCCTCCTGAAAGAAAATGAAATACAGTCACCATAAAAAACAGCAGAAAAATACCGCCTATCCGGCTTCCTGCAGCCAGAAAAAGGCACACGCTGAAGGACGCAGCCCCCAGACACACAAGTACACCTGTAAAAACCGTATAAATTCCGGGAGAAAGCACTCCTGCCCAGACAGCGGCGGCGGCAGCAAAAAGAGATACCACCCCAAATAGCACTGATACTGCCAGAATCCGGCTTCCTGCCAGAGATAAGGGGCCGATTCCCAACAGGGACAGCTTCTGTCTCATAACAGCTGACTCCCTCTTTAAGAGATCCGATACCGGAATCACAGAAAAAAGCAATACCAGCACAAAGGCGCTTATCCCGTAAAATACAGAAACCGTAACCTCTCCCGTCCCGCTTACCATAATTTTTCTGAAATAATCCATTCTGGGAAGACTATAGCTTAAATAAATTTGATTCATCTCACGTTCAAACCCGGCAATCCCGTCTGTAAGACCATATCTGTATAAAAGCTCGTCTCCGCTGTAGATTCCCGACTGACTGGCCCCTAAAATCTCTGCCCCCGCATCGGTCAATTCCCTGAAAATGCGGCTTTCCACTCCTGCATTTTCAGGCAGAATTACTGTTACAGGTGTATTCTCACCGCTCATAATATCCTGTACAACCCCCTCCGGGATCTGAAGCACTGCAAACAGTTCTCCTTTATCAAGCCTGTCTTTTGCCTCCTCTTCCTCCAGATAAGTAAAATCACAGAGGCTTTTTACGCTTTCCAGAGAGCTGACCATACGCATGGCCTGTTTTGCCAGCATATCTTCTCCGGGCATCACCACTCCCACCGGTATCCGTCCCGACGCCTGACCGCCGTAAAGCAGTCTTCCTGCCAGAAGGGCGGCTGCGCCCATGAGTATCATAAGCACTGCCGCCCCTGTCAGGATATGAGGGAGCCGTTTTAACGCCCGTTTTACTTCCAGTCCCGCATAACACAGACATCCTCGCATAATATTCTGTCCCTTAATTCCCTGTATCCAGCTCACCGCTGAGGCCTATGGCGCCAAAGAGTATCTCCATGAACACACCGTTCCACTCTTCCTCTCCCGCTGCCAGCACATCCATCGCATCACCCTCCGGGGGAACAATCTCTCCTGTCAGCGGTCTTACGTAGTATTCTCCGCTTAAAACAGCATTTCCCGTATCTCCCATTGCGGAAAAATCCAATGAATCAAAGGTCATATGAATATTTTTTCCCTTTTCAAGCTCATCCACAACCCCCTGGGCGGAAAATCCCAAAAGCTCCAGCCCATCCTGAGCCGCTGCCGCCTGGACATCAAATGCACCTCCCTCACTGTTATAGGAGCTGTCAAAGGTAATATCCCATTTCTCAGCAATCTCTCCCTGATTCTCTATAGAGAGATCCAGACCGGCTGTCAGCTGTTTACCGTCATAAAAGCCCTCTTTCACTGCCATGATCTGTATGGAAGCGTCTCCATTTTCCAGTACTGCCTGAGCATTCATATTCTGTGTCAGATAGGCTCCGCCCTTTAATTCACAGTTAAACTGTAGCCGAACCGGAGCCGCTGCCTCCTCAGTGCTGTTAAAGGCTGTAGTTCCCTTTACCGATGCCAGACGCCCTTTTTTATCTACATGAACCGTCATATTCACATCATTTAGGGAGCTGTCCAAAATTGCGATCATCCGGTCAATTTCCGCTCTGGCCTCCTCATAGGTCTGCTCCTGCATCTCCTGAGCCGTAGGGAAATCCTGTCCTCCCAGCTCTGAACCTGCCAACTGACTTAATTTCACACTCAGCTCCAGATTGTTCAGGAAATCCTTCTTCAGTACCTCATCCTGAAGGAAGAAATCAGAAGATGTCCTCAGAAAATGAATCATAGCCTCCTTGCTGACAGTAACCTCATAGCCCTTGCAGGTCTCCTCCTTTCCGTCTATGGTAAAAGATGCGTTCTCTCCCTTTTCCACAGTAAGGGCCGCCTTAAAGTCTTCCTCCGCCTTACAGCCCTCACGGTACCGTTTCATAAGAGCTTCCAGATCAAAGGGAGCTGTCTGTCCCTCCCCGGTCTGCCTGACCTGGGCTTCCAAAAGATCCATATACTCCGTCAGAACTGACACATCTACTCCATTCTGTTCAAGAGCCGGCCCGAATACAGGAGAATTTTTCAGCCGTTCTTCCAGGCCTTCGCCAAGATCCAGAGTAAATACTCTTGAACTCAATTCAGGCACAGCTGCCATAAACGTATCATCTCCATAATAGAAATCCAGATTTACCAGATCCATTCCATTGTAAATGATTCCCATATTGGCGCTGCTCTTATTATTCTCCACATCATTTTTTGCGTCAAGCCTCAGTCCGCTTCCTGCATAGGCATTAATGGCAGAATCTGAACAGCTGTCCAGCTTTAAGGTAAGCCCTGCATTCCGGCTGGAAGGAGTTCCCGTTCCGGCAAACTCTGACAGGCCAAACAGTTCCTCCATGGGAGCTGTCTGTCCCTCTGTATAAACATTTTCAAATGCCTGAATCACCGTTTCCTTTGGATCGCCGCCTGCCAGCTGCGTATACGCAAATATACCTCCGCCAACTGCCACCACTGACGCCGCTCCGGCCACTGCCATTTTCATCTGTTTTGTCATTTCCATATACTCTTCCTCCATATTAACAGCACACTGGGGTGTGCCTTTATGTTTTTACAAACCATTTTGCCGTCAGCAAATAAGGAACCTCACGGTTTTGTATCACAAATCCGCGGGACAGAATTCCTTTGAACCCCAATCGTTGTCCCCTTATCTACTCACGCTATCGATTGTAAATGCTTCAGAAGCTGGCAATCAGCTCTTTGGAGCTTAAACCGGTCGGAATCTCCAAGAGCCGCCGATCCTTCATCACATACAGACGTTGGCAGAGAGACAGCTCTTCCATCTCATGGGAAGTAAGAATCACCGTCCCTCCAGCTTTTACATATCCTTCCAGATACCGCCGTATAGACTCCTTACATTCCAAATCCAGCGCTGCTCCCGGCTCATCCATGATCAGAACAGGCGCTCTGCCTGACAGGGCACAGGCAATACTGAGGCGTTTTTTCATTCCCCCGGACAGCTTACCCGCTCTCATATCCAGCATATCAGGAATTCCCAACAGGGCGGCAGAACCTGTTTCAAGGTCCTCCTTCATCTGCTTTTTGCTTCCTTTATGCCACAAAAGCAGGTTATCTCTCACCGTAAGCTCCTCCATAAGAGGATTTTCCTGAGGAACATAGGCCACTTTGCCGGCAAATACTGCCGGATGTCCGAGAGCTTCCTCGCCGTCAATCCGAATACTTCCCCCGTCGGCTCTCCTGGCTCCTGCCAGAATTGACAAAAACGTTGTTTTTCCACAGCCATTTGCCCCTACAATTCCCACGCAGGTTCCCTCTTTGGCAAAAAGTTCTGCCTGTTCAATAATCCGGCGCTTTCCATATGATTTACAGATTCCTGATGCCTCCAGCATTCTTTTCCTCCCTTTTTCACTTTCATACGGCTGTTTTTGTGCACTTTCAACATTTTATCTGTCGCCATCTTGTGATAAGTGTACCATATTTTCATATTACAGGCAAAATATTTATATTTACAAATTTCTTAATGTTTTTTGGTTCCTTTGAATTTCCGGCCTTGACAGTCTGGTTTTGACCTGCTAAGATAATAAACAGCGAATTGCTTCGTTGGCATACCAGAATCCAATCTGAATTTTCAGGGGTTGTACTGGTTTCGACGGGGGTCATGCAGCTGGTGAAGCTATCCCCATGCGATGGGTTAAATGGCAAAAATAAATATAAACGCTAACGACGAATTAGCAATCGCTGCCTAATGGCAGCTGTCAGACTTAGAGCACCCGCACTTTAAGACCCTGGCATCGACTATGTGGGAAACGACGTATGCAAAGCTTTGAGCATATGGGCGTATGATGAAGCTACTGAAACCATCCGGGTGTCCTTTCTCTGATGGCAGAGGGAATGTCAAATAAAGGACTATGATAGTAGAAGAACAGGGAATTGATTTTCGGACAGGGGTTCGATTCCCCTCAGCTCCACTTTTTAAAAACCGCGTAAATGCTGGAAAAGCCAGTGTTTATGCGGTTTTTTCGTGGTTTGATGGGGTAAGGACAGGAAGCCCATTCATAAACTTCTTACACTCTGTTCATAATTCTGTTACAGATTGATCAAACTCTCTTCACGTTTGATTTCTATACTGAATGTTGTAAAGAGTTAATGCTATTAAACTTTTTTTCATAATACTCGGCCGACTGGAATGAACTTCCGTCGGCCTCCTCCTTTTTAATGAATATCTGTCCGTTTTTAATTGTCTGATTATTCATCTATTTTATTTCAAATTAAACATCTTTATTTTTTTATAAAAAAACACTGGACAAATCAAAAAACTCATGATAGACTATACGAGTTCTCAGCGATGAGCAAAAAGAACGGCCTGATGGTCAAGCGGTCAAGACGACGCCCTCTCACGGCGTAAACCCGGGTTCGATTCCCGGTCAGGTCATTTAAGCAAGCAGTGGTATCCGCTGCTTGTTTTTTTGTGCCGAGAGGAGAATACGATGATAAACTGTAAAAAAAGAAAATATAACAGCCAGGAAATATTTGAACATCTGCCGGTATTAAAGGCTCTCCGGATCATGGCCATTCCAACGGTTATGAGCCAGATTATTGTCCTGATTTACAATATGGCCGATACCTTTTATGTAGGACGTGCCAATAACCCCTATATGGTAGCCGGAGCTTCCCTGATTCTCCCGGTTTTTAATATCTGTCTGGCCCTTGCAGGACTGGCAGGAATCGGAGGCGGAACTCTCATTTCCAGACTTTTAGGAGAAAACAGAATCGATGAGGCCAAAAAGGTCAGTTCCTTCAGCATCTGGCTCTCTGTATTAGTTGCTGCTCTTTTCTCTCTGGGTATGGCAGTCTTTATGCATCCCATCCTTATGCTTTTGGGCGCAGGCGAAAACACCTATCGGTATGCGATGCAATATTCCTTCTGCGTGATCATTATCGGAGGAATCCCTACCGTGCTCTCTAATGTACTGAGCAATCTGCTGCGCAGCATCGGTGTATCAAAAGAAGCGGGCTTTGGCATAATGATGGGCGGGCTGCTCAATATTATCCTGGACCCTGTTTTTATGTTTCTTCTGCTTCCTGAGGGCTTTGAACTTCTGGGAGCAGGAATCGCTACCTGCCTGTCCAATATTTTATCTTGCATTTATTTTTTCCGGATTATATTCAAACTCCGCAGCCACAGTGTAATTACCTTCAGCTTCAACGAAGGCCTTCCGGAATCCAAAAGCATCAGCGCTGTTTTTAATGTAGGAATCCCTTCTGCCATTACAACGCTTCTTTTTGATCTTGATTATGTGGTCATTGACAAACTCATGGTGGCATATGGCGATATCTCTCTGGCAGCCATTGGAATTGTCCTCAAAGCAGAACGTCTTCCTCTAAATATAGGCATCGGAATTTGTCAGGGCATGCTTCCCATCGTGGCTTACAACTATTCCTCTGGAAATCACAAAAGGATGCACGATACCATCCGCTACTCTGCAATTACAGGACTGATCACAGCGGCAGCCAGCATTTTTATGTATGAGCTGTCGGCCACGAATATTTTAAAACTTTTTATAAACGATCCCCAGACCGTTGCTCTCGGCACAGATTTTCTGCGAATCCGTTGTCTGGCTACTCCTTTTATGTTTATAAGTTTTTTCACAGTCCATCTTTTCCAGGCATTCGGCCAGGGAGACAAAGCTCTGTTTCTGGGCGTGATGCGCTGGTGTGCCTTTAACATTCCTATGTTATTCCTGTTAAATGTTTTCTTTGGCATGTACGGAATTGTCTGGTCCCAAATCACAGCGGATGTACTCACCGTTGCCTTATCTCTGTGGGTATACAAAAAAAATTTAAAACATCTGTAAAATACAAAACCGTACAGCTATCCGAAACATAAAATTCCGGGGCTGTACGGTTTTATCTGCATGGCGCTTCTTGTCTGTTTAATACAGATTCCGCACCTTGAACTCCTTTTCCAGTTCTCTGCGCTGATCTTTTTTAGCAATATCCGCCCTCTTATCGTAAAGCTTCTTTCCTCTTGCCAGTCCGATCTCCACCTTTACCAGGCTTCCCTTAAAGTAAACCTGAAGCGGCATCAGAGTATATCCCTTTTCGGATATCTTTCCATTCAGCTTCATAATTTCTGATTTATGAAGAAGGAGACGGCGGGTCCGCAAAGGGTCCTTATTAAAAATATTCCCCTTTTCATAAGGGCTGATATGCATTCCGTAAATATAAACCTGTCCCTTTTCGATTTTTACAAAGGCTTCCTTCACACTGCATTTTCCCATACGGATGGATTTGACCTCTGTACCAAAAAGTTCAATTCCCGCCTCATATTTATCATCAATAAAATAATCATGATATGCTTTTTTATTATTCGCTACCAGCTTGATCCGATCTTTCACCGTTTACCTCCCTCTGCCCTTTTCTGCTCAGACAGATGACATTATAATACCACAGGCCTGCAGTGAAGTAAAGAAATTGTTGCACCTTTAAATTTTACAGCACCCCATTCTCTTCTTCCATTGCCAGATCACGATCCAGTACAAAATCTACAGTCCGAAGCATCCGGTCCGTACCTGCCACAATCACACGCACCGATTGTCCCAAACTGTATGTTTTCTTTGTCAGTTCCCCTGTAAGCTCATAACGGCTCTCATCAAAAATATAGTAATCATCCCTAAGCTCGCTGATATGAACCAGCCCCTCTACCGTATTGGGAAGCTCTACATAAAAACCCCAGTTAGAAACGCCGGAAATCACTCCCTCAAAGGTTTCTCCTATATGCTTTGCCATATACTCACATTTCTTTAATTTCTCTGTTTCCCGCTCTGCTTCCTCTGCACGGCGTTCCAGAGCAGAAGTCTGGACTGCTATCTGGGGAAGAATATGCTCATAATGCTCCCGTCTCCTTTCCTTCAGTCCTCCGCAAATGGTTTCTTTGATAATACGATGGATCTGAAGATCCGGATATCGCCGGATAGGAGAGGTAAAATGGGTATAAAATCGGGCTGCCAGGCCAAAATGACCGGAGCACTCTGTTGTATACTTTGCCTGTTTCATAGACCGGAGTGTCAGCCTTGCCAAAAGAGGCTC
>CAUCBQ010000005.1 GCA_958441075.1 uncultured Clostridiaceae bacterium
AAATACGTCCCAGATAGCGAATACCCGGCTCCTCCAAAATCATAAAGGTCACCGAAAAGATCACAATTCCCACCAGCACATAAAGGATCACCACTGCCAGATGCTGCTCTAAAATAAAATGAACCAGAGCCGATACCTTCCCGCTCTGCTGTATATAGCGCGCCACCATGGAAAGATTTGTAATAAGAAATACTTCTACCAGGCAGGTAATGATGGCGCTGTATACAATATGGGTCAGCACACGGAACCGGTAACTGCTTCCCATATTATTTTTCAATCTTGTAGCCTACGCCCCATACGGTTGTAATAATCTTGCTCTGCCTGGTATCTTCCTTCATCTTTCCTCTTAAACGTCTGATATGTACCATAACCGTATTATTGGCCTCATATACCTTTTCATTCCATACCCGCTCAAAAATCTCATCTGTACTGAATACCTTTCCCGGGTTGGAGGCCAGAAGATAAAGAATGTCAAATTCAATCGGCGTCAGCTTGATTTCCTCACCGTCTACCACTACCTTATGATTATCTTTGTTGATGCTCATACCCTTTATAGTGATCTCGCTGCTTACCGCTTCCTTTGCCATACTGTTAGGGTTTAACTGGGTATACCGGCGAAGCTGGGATTTTACCCGTGCAGTCAGCTCCAGGGGATTAAAGGGCTTTACCACATAATCATCCGCTCCCGTTCCCAGTCCCAGAATCTTGTCAAGATCCGTTGATTTGGCACTGAGCATAATAATAGGAATATTGTTGGTTTCACGGATCTTTTTGCACATCTCAAGGCCATTCATTCCGGGCATCATAATATCAAGAAGAACCAGATGGATCTCCTCCTTTTCCAAAATATCAAGACCCTTCAGGGCATTCTCCGCCTTAAAAACCTTATAACCATCACTTACCAGATAAATCTCTATAAGATCTGCGATTTCCTTTTCATCGTCTACTACCAGAATATTGATATCGGGCATTTGATTCCCCTCCTCATACGTTATCATTTCTTTAAAAATGTATTTATGATTATCATACCATATTAGCAAATGGTTTTCCTTACTTTTTTCTTGAAAAATTATGGGAAAATATGTTACGGGCACAAAAAAACGGCCCTGCATCCGCAGAACCGCTCTTTTTGGTGTATTTATATATTTCCGCTTTCTATGGGCTGGAAGATCCGAGTCACTGCCGGGTCATCCTTCTCCCTGTGTTCCTTTGCCAGCTGCACGGCCTCACAGCAGAACTGATCCTGAGAGTTTACTAAAACCTTTCCCCTCTTGTCCTCCTTTTCATAGGTTCCGTCCGGCTGCAGGATATGGGCCTTTACATTGTCCTCCAGCTCTACCTTGAGAATGTGGATCACCTGCTCCTTTAAATCTTCATCCTCTACCGGGAACATAATCTCCACCCGCCGGTCCAGATTGCGGGGCATCCAGTCCGCACTGCCCATATAGACCTCAGGACTTCCGTCATTGAGGAAATAGAAAATCCGGCTGTGCTCCAGGAAATTTCCCACAATGGAACGCACGGAAATATGCTCGCTTAATCCCGGCACTCCGGCCCGCAGGCAGCAGATTCCGCGGATCACAAGCTGGATTTCCACTCCGGCGCAGGAGGCTTCATAGAGGGCTGTGATGATTTCCTTATCGCAGAGGGAGTTCATCTTTGCCATAATATGCCCTCTGCGCCCCTCCTTTGCGTGAGCCGTCTCCCGGCGGATCATGCGCAGGAAACGATTTCTCAGCCAAAGCGGCGCTACAGAAAGCTTATTCCATGCCTTGGGCTCCGAATATCCGGACAGCATATTAAAGACTGCCGTGGCGTCCTCACCAATCTGAGGATCACAGGTTAAAATACCGCAGTCCGTATAAAGCTTTGCCGTGGAATCATTATAATTTCCCGTACCCAGATGGACGTAGCGGCGGATTCCGTCCTCTTCCATGCGGACTGCCAGAGTGATTTTGCTGTGAGTTTTAAGGCCCACCAGACCATATATTACATGACAGCCTGCCTTTTCCAGCATTTTCGCCCAGTTGATATTATTTTCCTCATCAAAACGTGCCTTTAATTCCACCAGTACAGATACCTGTTTGCCATTGTCCGCTGCTTCCGCCAGAGCCGCAATAATAGGAGAATTTCCGCTGACACGGTACAGAGTCTGCTTAATGGCTAAAACCTCCGGGTCTCTGGCTGCACTGCGCACAAAATTCACCACCGGATCAAAGCTCTGATACGGATGATGAAGCAGAATATCACCCTTTCGGATATTAGTAAAAATGTCATCCTCATTCATCAGGGCCGGAACAGGCTGAGGAACATATCCAGGCGTCTTAAAATATTCAAAGCCCTCCAGACCGTACATCTTCATAAGGAAGGTTAAATCTAAAGGTCCGGGAATACGAAAGATATCCTGACTGCTGATGGAAAGCTCCCTTTTCAGAATTTTAAGGAGTCTCTTATCTACATTGGATTCAATCTCCAGCCGAATGGCTTCACCCCACTGGCGCTTTTTCAGCTGCTTCTGGATCTCCTCCAGCAGATCCACTGCCTCCTCCTCGTCAATGGAAAGATCTGCGTTGCGCATAATGCGGAAAGGATGGGAGGCCACAATATCATAATTTAAGAACAGAGCGGGCATATTCCGTTCAATGATCTCCTCCAAAAGGATCACTACTCTCTGCTCTGTGCCGTCCTCCTTAACCTCTCTTGGAAGCTCCACAATCCTGGGAATCACAGAGGGAACCTGCACCATGGCAAATTCCAGCTCCCCATCCCCATTCTTTTTCTTTAACAGAGCTGCAATATTTAAGGTCTTGTTGCGGATCAGAGGAAAGGGCCGGGAGGAATCAAAGGCCATGGGCGTCAGCACCGGATATACGTTCGTCTGGAAATAGGCGTCTGCACAGGCTGCTTCCTTCTTTGTAAGCTCCTCATGCTCCATGATGATCCGCAGGCCGTTCTGCCTCAGAGCAGGCACCAGGGAACGGATATAGGTAGAATACTGAAGCTCCACCAGCTGGTGAGTTTTTATGCTGATGGCATCTAACTGCTCCTGAGCTGTCATTCCCGCAATATCCGGCTTCATATATCCTGCATGAACCATATCCTTCAGGGAAGCGACCCGGACCATATAAAATTCATCCAGGTTGGAGGCTGTAATGCTTAAAAATTTCAGCCGCTCAAACAGGGGCAGGCTTTTATATCTGGCCTCGCTGAGAACACGGTAGTTAAATTCCAGCCAGCTCAGCTCCCGATTCACATAATTGGAGGGATCTGCTCCAAAATCCACACCTTTTTTTTCTTTCTCTGCCATGTCATGCCCTCCTTTTCTGCTTTAACACTGGCCGTATTCCAAATATTTCCTCAAAGAAATCTGCTTTCTGTTCAAAGGACGCCCGCTCCAGAGCCAGATCTCCTGTATATCCTGTAGTAATTACCAGCTCTCCCTCTCTGACCGCCATCCGGCAGTCTGCCAGCTTGGATTTGTGAGTTTTGTCCATGGAATTGGCAAGGCGCATAATCGCCGTAAGCTTGGCGATAAGAATTGTAATGGCACTGCGGTTTAAGCTGTCTCTGCCGTCCTCTCCGATCTGTGTTTCCAGCTGAATGGTATCATAATCAAAATCCCGGATATTGTAACGGGCCACATTAGCGATAATCTCCCGTTCCAGATGGCTCAGTCCGATAATTTCCGTAGACATAATCAGGTTGTAGCTGCTTTCATTGGAGTTTCGGATACTGATAAATTTCCCGCAGCCGTGAAGGGTCACTGCAATCTGAAGCAGAAGCCGTTCCCTGGCTCCCATTCCGTGAAATTTCCTCGCAGTATCAAATATGGATAAAGCATACTGCTCCAGCATTCTGTTATGGTCTGCATGGCATTTATACCGCTTTGCCATATTTCTGGCAGCTGCCAGAATATCATTTTCAAAGCTATGGCTGAACCGGATCAGGCGGCATTCATTGGCGTATTCCGCTGCAATGCCGTCACAGAGGCCGATATCCGGAATCCAGAACTGACCCGCTCCCGTAACCTCCATCACACGGCGGTATACTACAGCCGCCGGAAGAAGCAGGGATGCATACTCGCTGTTTACATTAAAATGCTCCTCAATCTGATCAAGCGTCATCTGGGAAAGACGATCACAAAAAAGCTTCATGGCTTCAGCATCCGCATGATCCGACGCTGTATTAAGCCCAAGCTGGCGCATCAGATATGTGATATTGGTTCCAATTCCAATGAGGTTGTCTATCCTTCGGTCCTTTAAATACATCTTCCGAAAGGTAATCAGCTCATTATCCACCAGTTCCTCAATGTGAAGGCCGTGCTCCTTTACGCTGGCCGGTATTTTAGCCAGCTGGCTGCGTATCCGCAGGGTACCAAGGGGCAGGCTCTGGGTTGTCACCAGAGTATCCTTATCAAACAGAGAGATCTGGGCGCTTCCAAAGCCTACATCTACAATAGCGGTTCCCTTCTGGATGATCTGATTAAACTCTCCGGTCTTTGCCGCCACTGCCTTATAGCTTATAAAGCGCTGCTCTGAATTGCTGATAATGCGCACCTTCAGCCCTGTTTTTACACGGATCTGATCCAGTATAATCTGGCTGTTTTTCGCCTCGCGCATGGCTGTGGTTCCGTAAGCCCGGTACTCACGAACCCGATAGGTTTTCATAATTCCCGTAAAGTCCTTAAGCACAGAGCACATCTCATCCGCCAGGCCGTAGCTGATCTTTCCTTCACTGAAGGTATCGCTTCCCAGGGCAATCACATGGCGAATGTGATCCACACAGCGGATTCCTGTCTTTTCAGAAATCTCATAGATTCCCAGTTCCAAGGCAAATGAGCCGATCTCAATTGCCGCAAACATTCTTATTGCCACGTTTTTCCTCCTTTTTCCAGGCATACTGCCCGATCCCCTGTATAGCCTAAGCCCGGGACTGCATCACTGCCATTATAATCCCGGGCCTCTTTTCTTACTTCATTATCGTGTAAATATTATGTATAATTTATGTAAAATCACGTCCCAGAAGATGGGTAATAAACTGGGAGGCTGTACGTCCGGAGAGTCCTCCATGACTTAATTCCCACTTATTAGCCTCCAAAAACAGCTCCTCCTCCGGCATATCCAGATGATGCCTCTGAGCCAGCGCTTTCACAATGGTCTGGAACTGACGCTTATCCGGAGAACCATAGTAGATCGTAACACCGAAACGGGCCGCCAGAGACAGCTTTTCCTGAACTGTATCATTGTTGTGAAGATCATCATCCAGCTCTCTCTTGTCGCTGAATTTCTCCCGAATCAGATGGCGGCGGTTGGATGTGGCATAGATCAGCACATTATCAGGACGCTTGCCCAGTCCCCCCTCCAGAATGGCTTTCAGATACTTGTATTCCAGTTCGTAATCCTCAAAGGACAGGTCATCCATGTAAATGATAAACTTGTAATTGCGGTCCTTAATCTGCTCCAGAACATCGGAAAGATCCTTAAACTGATGCTTGTATACCTCGATCATACGCAGTCCCCTGCCGTAATATTCATTCAGGACCGCTTTTACACTGGAGGATTTTCCCGTTCCCGCATCACCGAACAACAGAACATTGTTGGCCTCTTTTCCATTTATAAAAGCCTCTGTGTTCTCAATCAGCTTATTTTTCTGAAGCTCATATCCCACAATATCTTTAAAATAAATATGCTCCACATTTACAATGGGGTCAATCACCGTCAATCCTCCGGCCTCTTTTTCCAAAATCCGGAAAGCCTTATTAAGCCCAAAGGTTCCTGCCCCGTATTCCCTGTAAAATTCCACTGTAATCTGCTGAAATGCTTCCGGATCAGCCGCCTGCTCCAGAGCTTTCGCCAGCTCCACGATCCGGTCTCTGATCCTTCTGTTAAAAACCCGGCTTTCCTGAAATGCAGGGTGGTAATCTGTGAGCGCACGCCACATGGCACACGGTTCAAGGGAGGACAGGTCAAAATCAAAAAGCGCTTTAAAAACAGAAAAATCTGCCTTTGCCAGAAAATCCAGAGTACCCCCTGCCGGCCCCCGCACCTCGCAGGCAGTGGTGTATGCATTTTCATTGTCAGCCAGGCAAAGGGCCAGAAAGCAGTGCCACAGATTTCCCTCAAAACCATACTTTGCAGCCAGCTCGATCAGCTGTCCTGCACAGGAAAAGGAATCTGCTCCCTCCTTCTTTTCTGCCATTTCCATAAGGCCCGCCATCTGCTCAAACAGTTTCTGATGCTTTAAATTGCGGTAAATCACAAGTTCTCTGATATCCATATCTCTTTCCTCGTTTCTGGTATGTATCCATGTTCCCCTGTCCTCTGAGGACCGTATCAGTAATTGCCCAGAATCCTCAGGGATACTGCTTCCTCAGAAATTCCCTTCAGGGCGTTGCGGATTCCGGCATCTGCCAGAGAACCCTCCGCGTCTACAAAAAACCGGTATTCCCAGCTTCTTCCTGGAATGGGACGCGATTCAATCATCAGCATATTGATGTCATTGTAAATCAGATTTCCAAGCATATTGTAAAGAGAGCCGCTCTTATGAGCACCCTCAAAACAGATACTTACCTTATTGGCGCCCTCTCTGTATACAGGCTCCCTAGACAGAATAATAAACCGGGTTACGTTATTTTTATTATGGTTAATGGAACGCTCCAGTACCTTTAACCCGTAAAGCTCTCCCGCAATCTCACTGGCTACAGCTGCCTGAGAAGGGTCCTTTTCCTCTGCCACTTTTTTAGCTGCCACTGCCGTATTTACTGTGCTGATCTGCCTCCAGTCCCTGTGGGCGTTCAGATACTGAGAGGTCTGCATAAGAGCCTGCGGATGGGAGTAAACCGTGCGGATATCCTCAATGCCGGCCCCCTCCAGTCCTAAGAGGGCATGATTAACCGGAAGCTCTGTTTCCGCCACAATATAAACATTATGCTTTACCAGAAGATCATAGTTGTCGCTTACTGCCCCTGCGGAGGAATTTTCAATGGGAAGCACCGCATAATCTGCCCGGCCCTCCTCCACTTCTGTCATGGCATCCTCCATGGTCTGCACATGGTACATATCCGCCTCAGCACCGAAATACTGGCGGGCCGCTCCGTGTCCATAGGAGCCCTCCACGCCCTGATATACGATACGGACATTTTCCCTTTTTAAATCCTCAACCATGGAAAATCCGGTGTCCATCTCCTGTCCATGAGATGCCAGAAGACCATACTGAAGCCTGCGGCTGATAGTCATAATCTGGGAAAACAGTTCATATGTACCTTTGCGTGTAAAATCACTGTGGGCCAGATCCATAACAGCCTTAAGCTTCTGCTGCTCCCTTTCTCTGTCATAGACAGGCTTTCCTGTCTGTATTTTATATTCAGCCACCTCTTTGCACAGATCCATACGGGTTTCAAACAGCTCTGTCAGGGTGGCGTCAATTACATCCAGCTGCTGCCGGATCTCCTGTAAGTTCAGTTCCCTCATCTCTGCTCCTCCATCCCCTTTATCATAGAGCAAATGACTTCTCTTGTATAAGCTCCGGGAAATTTGCGGTTTTCTGCCGGAAGCTCCTTTAAATAGATAGGTTTGCCATACTCAATAATTACATGGCTGGGACGAATCCATGGGAAATGGCGTTCAAATACCTCAGCGGTTCCCACCATGGCTACGGGAATCACGGGACAGCCGCTCTTTTCTGCAATCTTTAAGCTTCCCTCATGAAATTCCATCAGATCAGCAGGATTCTCACCGGGATTTCTGGTTCCTTCCGGGAAAATCCACATGGAAATTCCACCCCTGATCTTCTCAATGCCTGCCAGAATGGTCTTTAAGCCTTCTTTAATATTTGAGCGGTCTAAAAATAAACAGTTCATCCGGTCCATCCAGCGGTTTAACAGCGGAATTTTTATCATTTCCTTCTTTGCAATAAAGCCGGTCAGGCCAGGAACCGTCATATAACCCATGACAATATCAAAATAGCTCCTGTGGTTTCCCACATAAAGCACCGCCCGGTCAGAGGGAATATTTTCCAGTCCCCGAACCTCGTAGGTGATCCCGGCAATCCGGCTGATCTTTCTGAAAATCCACCGCACCATGGAAAAGCTCTGCCAGTTTGCCCCTCTGGGATCTTTCTTTTCCTTCTTCTCCAAAAAACACAATACAGGAAATGTAAGCACCAAATACAGAACAATGACAATCGCTGCCAGAAGTAAGCGTATCATATGTATATCTCCTTTTTAAATTTTATTGTGATACAGAACTCCAAAGCCAGAAAATTTCCTGCCCAAAAGCCCGCGCCGGATTTCTGGCCTTTCGCCCCTGGTATCCATTATATAACAGAAAACAGCGGAAATACAACTCTTTGTTCTCTTAAGTTTCCGCATTTTATAACGTCCCCCGGAATCTGAAAATCAGGATGCCGGGGGCGTCTGGAGCATCTCAAAAAGAAGCCCTGTACCGAACCACAGAGGCGCAAAAGCCAGACGGATCACTCCGCTGATATGGTCGGGCCACATGGAATAATCCCAGGGACAGACATTAAAATGTTTTAAAATCATTCCTGTCACATACTCTGCTGTAAAAATCAGCACCATATCCATAAGCCCGTGGCGAACCAGTCTGGCTGCCGGTGAAATCCGGTCTGTCCCCGCATCTGGAAACGCTGACAGGCCGGTCAGCCAGCGGTCAGCTGCATTTACAATTCCCGGCAAAAAAACTCCCATTCCGTAGATGGGAAACATCCAGAGGGAGGTTCTTCCCATAAGCCGCATATCTCCCTGCATCCAGGATTCCGAGGAAGTGAAAATTACCTCCAGACACCATCCGGCTATCCCGCATCGGAAAAAATTACGAAGCAGGGCCTCTGCCTTTCCTTTCACATTCTGAATGAACAGGGGACGGATTGAAAAAAATAATGTTTTATACTGTCTCTTCATAAGGTCAGTATGGACTGGGGGACGTCAAATTATTCTTCCTATAAAAGAGGAGACAAAAGGCGGCTTCCCTGTTCCCTGATTCTGGTCAGAAGTCCTCTTTTTTTATAGTCCTCTCTGGTTATCTGACGGCAGTGGGGCAGGTCATTCATAAACGCCTGTTCAAGCTCTGCCGTAACCGCCTCATCATAGATAGTGGCATTTACCTCAAAATTCAGCTCAAAGCTCCGGATATCCATATTGGCAGTTCCGTAGCAGCTAACCCGTCCGTCGATCATAATTCCCTTAGAATGGAGAAAACCGTTGGTATAGATGTAGACCTTTGCACCATAATCCAGAAGCTCTCCCGCATAAGAGCAGGTAGCCCGGTATACAAAAGGATGGTCCGGTTTGCAGGGAATCATAAGGCGCACATCTACGCCTGAAAGAGCAGCCATTTTAAGCGCTGAAAAAATAGCGTCATCCGGTACAAAATAGGGCGTCTGAATATAGATATGATGCTTTGCCTTGTGAAACAGCTCCAGATAGTTGTTTCGGATATGCGGTTCCCTGGTATCGGGACCGCTGGCAATGATCTGCATTCCTACCTGGCTTCCCTCCAGCGCAGGGTCCGGCCAGACCGTTTTTTGCCTGTCAGACCTGTTTTTTTTCAGATCTGTCTGGAAATAGGTCTCATTTTTAAAAAGGTTCTCTCCTGTGGCATAATTCCAATCCAGTGCGAAGCGGATCTGCAGGCTTACTACCGCCTCGCCTGTAATCCGCAGATGAGTGTCTCTCCAATAGCCGAATCCGGGGTCCTTTGAAATGTATTCCCGGCCAATATTAAAGCCGCCTACAAATCCCGTAGTCCCGTCTATCACAACGATTTTTCTATGATTTCTGTAATTTACACGCAGATTCAGCCATCCTAAAATAGGCGGGAAAAATACGCCGACCTGAATACCGGCCTGACGCAGCTCCTCCCACCGGCGTTTCGGCATAAAACGGCCTCCCATGCCGTCATAAAGAATGCGCACCTCCACGCCTTCACGTACCTTATCCTCCAGAATAGGGACAATGGAATCAAACACTTCATCATTTTTAATGATGTAATACTGAATATGGATAAACCGTCTGGCACGGCGCAGGGCTGTACGAAGCCCCTCAAATTTCACCTGTCCATCTGTATATATTTTGACCTGATTATCCGTGGTAAGCACAGCTCCGGAGGTTTCCAGATTATATAGAATCAGACTGCGGAAATCCCTTATCAGGGGGTCCATCATTTCTTCCGGCATATCGCTTGACCGGATAATCTCCTCCTGGCTCTTAATGGGCATATTCAGGCGGTCGCTGATCTCCTTTACCCTGAACATACGGCTTTTTTTCAGATCCTGACCAAAGAGCAGATAAAATATAATTCCAAACACCGGAATAAAATTCAGCGCAAACAGCCAGGTCCACGCAGACCTGGGATCTCTGCGCTGAAAAAAAATAATTATAATGGAAAACAAAAGATTGATTACAACCAGATGGGTCATAAGCCATCCCCAGACAGCCTCCGCCTCATTCAGTACAGCTTCCATATATTCCCTCCTGCTTCTTTCATTATTCAGCTCTTCCTGCTATAGCTTAACATCCCCCGGACCGCAATATACATCAATATTACGGGAATCCATTCTTTTCTCCAGTCTACCACATCCTGTTATTTATTTCCAGCCTTGTCCGTTTAGCTCCAACGCAAAAAGCCGGCCCTATCTGATCAGAAATCAGATAAAGCCGGCTAAACTGCCAAACCATCAACGGAAGCAGTTTCGCTGGGAATCATAGGAAAATCCTGCGGCTGCCAGCGTCTCTTCGATTGAAGACTGCTCCAGTTCCATATCCGTACACATCTCCTTTAGTGATTGGTAGCGGTCCCTGAGCTGTGTATTTACAAAACTGAAAAGAATCATGGGGTCCTTTGGAATCTTATTCACCTTCTGCCTCTTCCTTTCATTTTATTCTGTATAAGCAATAAGCCTGTTTTTATCTTCGGATACATCAATCACAATCACAGAGCCTTCCCGCAGTCCGTCTCCCAAAATCAGCTTTGCAGCCAGCGTTTCTACATGCTTTTGCAAATACCGCTTTAAGGGCCGGGCGCCATATACAGGATCATAACCATTTTCTGTGATAAAGGCCTTTGCCTCCTCTGTAAGCTCCAATTTTAATTCTCTGTCAGCCAGACGGCGGTTTAAATCTGCAATGCACAGATCTACGATACTGCCGATATTTTCCTTTGTCAGAGGCTTAAAGAGAATCATCTCATCCAGACGGTTCAGAAATTCCGGGCGGAAATGGACTCTCAAGTCGTTCATCACAGCCTCTTTAGCCTCCGGGCGGATAGCTCCCGTCTCGTCAATACCTTCAAGCAGGTACTGAGAACCGATGTTAGAGGTAAGAATGATAATGGTATTTTTAAAGTCCACAGTACGGCCCTGAGAATCTGTAATCCGTCCGTCATCCAATACCTGCAGCAGCACATTAAATACGTCCGGATGCGCCTTTTCCACCTCGTCAAAAAGCACTACGCTGTAAGGCTTGCGGCGCACAGCCTCTGTAAGCTGTCCGCCCTCGTCGTAGCCTACATATCCTGGAGGCGCTCCAATCAGACGGGCTACCGAATGTTTCTCCATATATTCGCTCATATCAATGCGCACCATATTGGATTCATCATCAAACAGAGACTCTGCCAAAGCCTTTGCAAGCTCTGTCTTGCCTACGCCGGTGGGACCCAGAAACAGGAAGGAGCCAATGGGCTTGGTTGGGTCCTTGATTCCGGCCTTTGACCGGATAATGGCTTCTGTCACCTTTTCAACGCCCTCATCCTGTCCTACCACTCTCTTATGAAGCACCTGATCCAGATGAAGGGTCTTGCTGCGCTCGCTCTCTGTCAGCTTTGCCACCGGAATCCCTGTCCATTTGGACACGATTCTTGCAATCTCATCCTCTGTCACGCTTTCATGAACCAGACTCAGATCTTCCTTTTTAACCTTTTCCTCCTCTGCTTCCAGTTCCTTTTGCAGCTGGGGCAGCTTTCCGTACTGCAGTTCTGCCGCCTTATTCAGATCGTATTTCTGATGGGCGTCCTGAATCTGACGGTTTACAGCCTCAATCTCCTCCCGGAGAGCGGACAGACGGTCTACGCTGGATTTTTCATTTTCCCACTGGGCCTTTTTAGCGGTAAACTCATCATGCAGCTCTGCCAGCTCCTTCTGCAGATCTGCCAGACGGTCCTGACTTAACCGGTCTGTCTCCTTTTTTAAGGCCGCTTCCTCAATTTCCATCTGCATCAGCCGGCGGGACAGCTCATCCAGCTCTGCAGGCATACTGTCCATCTCGGTTTTAATCATAGCGCAGGCCTCGTCTACCAGATCAATGGCCTTATCCGGCAGAAAGCGATCGGAAATATAGCGGTCAGACAGAACTGCGGCACTTACCAGAGCAGAATCTGTGATCTTCACGCCATGATAAACCTCATACCGCTCTTTCAGTCCACGAAGAATGGAAATGGTGTCCTCAACCGTAGGCTCTGCCACCATAACAGGCTGGAACCGGCGCTCCAGAGCCGCATCCTTTTCAATATACTGACGGTACTCATTTAAAGTGGTTGCGCCGATACAGTGAAGCTCTCCTCTTGCCAGCATCGGCTTTAACATATTGCCCGCATCCATAGAGCCCTCTGTCTTTCCCGCTCCCACAATGGTATGAAGCTCATCAATAAAGAGAATAATCTGTCCTTCGCTCTTTTTTACTTCTTCCAGAACTGCCTTTAAACGCTCCTCGAATTCACCTCTGTACTTGGCTCCTGCCACCAGAGCTCCCATATCAAGGGCAAAAAGCTTCTTATCCTTCAAGCCTTCCGGTACATCGCCCCGGACGATTCTCTGGGCAAGTCCCTCTACAACTGCTGTTTTGCCTACGCCGGGTTCACCGATAAGCACCGGATTATTTTTGGTTTTTCTGGACAAAATACGGACGACATTCCGGATCTCGCTGTCACGGCCGATAACCGGGTCCAGCTTCTGATTTCTGGCCCGTTCTACCAGATCATATCCATATTTTTCCAGAGTATCATAGGTAGCCTCCGGATTGTCGCTGACTACCCGCTGATTGCCCCGGACGGTGGACAAAGCCTGCAAAAACCGTTCTCTTGTAATCCCATAGGTCTTAAACAGCTCCTTCATCTCCCTGCCGGGCTGCTTAAGCAGTGCCAAAAACAAATGCTCCACAGAAACGTATTCGTCTCCCATAGCTTTGGCTTCATCCTCAGCATTGATAAGAACCTTATTTAAATCATTGCTGATATAAAGCTGACCGCCTCCGCTTACCTTTGTAAGCTTCTCAATGGCCTGCCTGGATTCATTTTTAAACATATCACCCTGGATTCCCATTTTTGTAACCAGTTTCATAATCAGGCTGTCGTCCAGAGTCAGCAGGCTGTAAAGCAGGTGAGGCTGGTCAATCTGCTGATTTCCATACTCATACGCCAGCTTTTCGCAGCCCTGCACTGCCTCCATTGATTTCTGTGTAAATTTATTGATATTCATACGCCATTCCCCTTTCTTAACTGCGGAATCGTGCTTCTTTTCTTTGTTCTATCCGTACTATAACATACGTTGTTAGCAGTGTCAAGGGTCGAGTGCTAATTTTTTATGAACTGTTACTAAAATGTCCTTAACGCAGACGCCCGCCTGACCGGGAACCGTCCGGCAGGCGGGTGTCTGTAAGCTTATTTACTTTTTAAGTCCTACAGCCTCAATTGTTTTGGCTGTCAGGGTGCCCTCATAGATCACTGTAGCAGTATCTCCGGTCTTTAAGCCGTCAAACATTCCATCCTCTCCCACAAATGAGAAGAAGGTGTTCTCCGGGTCTCTGGTATCCAGAACTACATGATTGCTCTCTGCCTCTGCTACTGTTCCCGTAAGAGTTTTAATCCCGGCATCCTCTGTATCTCTGGCATCCTCAGTTACGATTTTTGTAGCCACTGCAGGTGTTTCCTCATCATCCAGATCTCCGTAATATGTAATATCTGCCTCTGCTCCGGCTTTCATTCCGTCCTTTGTAACAGTCTGGGCAATCAGGGTATTTATGGTATATACGCCGTCCTCGGTCTTTAACGTAAGGCTGCCGTCCTCCGCACTCTCTATGGTGCCTGTAACCGTCAGGTCATCCTCCTCTGCCGCCTCTTCCTCTGCTGCCTCTGCTGCGGAAATCACAATATCGACTTCTACGGCCTTTGCCGGTGTTTCTCCCAGCTCCCCGGTGTAGTAAACATCTACCTCATCTCCCTCACCGATGGCCTCTGCGCCCGTAAGCTCTGCCTCTGACACATCAAATCCTGCCTCTGCTCCGGCATCATCCGCTACCGTAATAATCTTATCCTCCACAGCCTTTACAATGCCGTAAAAGCTCTCGGTTTCTACTTCCTCCTCTTCGGAAGACGCCTCCGTTTCAGTTGTCTCAGCCGGAACTTCTGCTGTTGTCGGTGCTGCCTCTGTCTCTGCTTTCTTAGATGAGCAGGCTGTCATTCCAAGAGCAGCTGCCAGCACTGCAATCATTAAAAATTTTCTTTTCATAAATAAACACTCCTCTCTATACATTTCTGTATACACGATACATATTACTACGCAACCTGTGTTTTTACTATGTCTTTTTTTTGAAATTTTTTTTAGAATTCTATGAAAATATCATTAAGCCTCAATCATATTCCCACTCCTTCTCCTGCTTTTTCTGCCCGTTTTTTCCTGTAAAATACAGAATAATCCCTAAAAATACGCCTAAAATCCCCAGTGATGCCGTAACCGCCACACCTGTCTTAATCCAGCGTGAAAATGGATTGGCTTCCTTTACCGCAGTTATGGCCGGAAGCGCTTCTTCTTCCTGTAGTTTCCGCTGGCCGGCTGCATTTTCCAAAGCTTCCGGTTCATAAACGGCTGATACCTCATAGGAAACCGGCTCCGTAACATGAACCTGGCCTTTATATACAGCCTCATAGTCCCTCAGGAGTCTCTGTCCCCGGGCTGTTGCCCTTCTGCATATCTGCCCCGTCTCGTCCATAAAGCTTTCCCCTTCCCAGTCCATGGCGGTAATATGGTACGCCTGGGGAGACAGTCCCATTTCGCCCAAAAGAAGCTCCTGCTTCGCCAGAGCCGAGGCCAGAATATCTTCCCCGGAA
Source organism: uncultured Clostridiaceae bacterium (assembly GCA_958441075.1). GTDB lineage: Bacteria > Bacillota > Clostridia > Lachnospirales > Lachnospiraceae > Enterocloster. The sequence goes on from CAUCBQ010000005.1 coordinate 15,117, forward strand.
ATCCTTATTCCGCCCAGCTCATATTCATCTGCGCCATAGGAATAAAATGTCACAGGTACCTGAAAATCCTCTCTCCACTCCTCGCCCAATATCCGGCTCTCCTGCATATACAGCCGTCCTGATATTCTTGCACCGTCTTTCTCCTGACTGCTGTCCACATAAGGAGGAAGTTTTTCCGCACCTTCCACTTCCCGATACACCTCTGTCTTTTCCAGCATCCGGCTCCAATCAGCTCCCGGCACTTCCCGTACTTCCCAGTCCGTCAGACAATACTGCACTCCCATTTCATTCACATAAGAGGCCTCTGGCTGTTTCAGAGCCTGTAATTCCTCTTCCTTCAGATTCTGTTTCAAAATGATGGAGCCGGGGGGAAAGGTATTCGGGGAGACTGTACCCCGATCCGAACAGTCATCTGCCGCCTGCTCCGCACTCTGCCCCGGATCATACCCTTTTGCCTGCTCCGCAGCCGCCCAGACTGGCTCTGATGATGCACCCGTGGAAATAAGAATCATACCCACTGCAGCAGCCAGCCGTAAAAGCCGTCCTTTTTTTCTGTATTTTTTCATCTTTGTTCCCCCAATTCGCTTTATCCAGTTTACATAAATAATTTGAATTTTCACCTTTTCTCTGCATACTCTGTTTTTATTTAATTGCCAATGTGCGGTTCTTTTTCAAATCAAATATTCTGGTGTGGGAGACCTTGGAACATTTAAGAAATGAACATATCTGACGTATAAAACCCTGAAACCTTTAGAAAACAGATCCGGGCGGAAGGAACTCCGCCCGGTAAAGACATTATAAATATGTATTCCTGTAATTGCAAGTATTTTTAACGGAACTGACTGTATTTATGTCCTGGCTGTATGCCGCCCCGGAAGGAGGCCAACTCACTGACAGTCACCAGCTGATATCCCCTGGCTGTCAGTTCGGGGATCAGCACCTGTGCAGCCTCTGCCGTCGGCTCATAAATATCATGCATCAAAATGATATCCCCATCCTTTACCTGGCTCAGAACAGTTTCAATGGTCTTTTGGGCATTGCGGTGCTGCCAGTCTCTTGTATCAACAGACCACATAATTGCCGGCATACCCATAGATCCCAGCGCAGACAGAGATGCGCTGTCTACATAGCCGCCCGGAGGGCGCATCAGTACCGGAGACACCCCGCAGATGGAAGAAATCTTCTGATTCACCGCTCCCACCTGACTGCGAATACCCTCTGCACCAATCTTTGTAAGGTACTTATGGTCATTCGTATGGTTTGCCACCTCACAGCCCTGTTCAGCCATGCGGCGAATCACTCCGGCATTGGCATCCACGTTAGTTCCTACCATAAAAAACGTAGCCCGTCCCCCATTCTGCTGCAGACTGTCAAGAATCCGGCTGGTAACAGAAGTCCGGGGGCCGTCATCAAAGGTCAGAGCAATCATGGGTCTGGAGGGGTCTACTGTATTTGAAAGTGCCTGAGGCGCTCCGGAATCCTTTGCCGTGACAGCGGCTCTGATTCCATCTACCCTCAATCCGGCTCCCTCTGTACCTGCCACAGCTCCATTTGATGCCCAATCCGTCCAGAGTCCATTCTGATAAACCTTATAATACAGATCATAGGCAGCTGCTGACGCTCCATACAGCTCCATACAAATTGCTTCCAGCGGAGCCTCAGCAGAAGCATTTCCTGTTTCTGCTCCATCCTCTGCCGGATTCAGCCAGCCGGCCCCGCTTAAGTTTACCTGATACCGGATTCCTATCTGAGCATCAGAAGGAATATTGATCAGATTCGCCCTCATAGCTGTCACCCAGCCTCCATTCGAAGCCTGTAAAGCCTGATTATCCGCAGCCGTACCGCTCCAGCCCTGAGCAGGCGTGTAAATGCTGTAGTTTACCTGAAGAGGGGGAATGGATGAAGCTTCCGGCTGACCGGCTTCACTCCCGGCTCCCCCCTGAGCGGCTGACGGATCTTCTGTGCTCTGTCCCCGGTCCTGTTCCGGAAGCTGTTGTGCTCCGCCCTGCTCTGAGGGGCCAGACGTCTCCATCCCCGGTCCTCCGGTCTTACCTGATGCCGCTCCTACTCCCATAGTTCCTGCAAGCACAGTCATTCCCTGGGTTCCAAATAAAATTCCCACTATGGTGAGGAAAGCCAGAAGCCTGCCTTTTCGTTTTAAATTATGCATTATCTCATTCTCCCTACTGTCTGACTTTTCCCTTCAAAGGATCAATTCCCGTCCCGAATACAGTCCGGCAGAGCATAATATATTCTTTATAATAAAGATGCTCCCTAAGCTCATCCAGCGCATCAGCGATTCCCCAGTAATACCAGGCATGCATGGCCTTATCCTTTTCATTAAACCGCTGCCAGATTTCATCCCCAAGCACCAGATAATCCTTTGCCGTACAGCGTATATTGCTGAGCTTGTCCCCAAGGGCCAGAATCTTAATCTCTCTCGAGGCACTTTTCAAATGCTGTATGGTAGCTCCCTTCCGCTCCCTCCAGCTTCTTGTCTTATCCTCTGTCTCGCTCGCCACCAGGCAGGCTACCCTGGAACCAAAACGCTCCCTGATCTCCTCTTCTGTCACCCCTGTATCCTCGACCACATCATGCAGAAGGGCTGCCGCAATCATCTCCGGATCATCCGTAAATCCGGATACAATCACAGCCGCCTCCATCGGATGTGTAATATACGGGATCTGCGTCCCCTTTCTGAATGTTCCATGGTGTGCCTGTGCCGCAAATGCTGCTGCTTCCTGTATCATGGCTCTGCCCCTTTTCTCGTTGGACCCCTGAGGATCATCCTATGCCTTCCCCCTTGCGGGATCATTCAGACATATATAGTATCACTTTCATCATATCATATCCTTTCACTGTTTTCACCTCTTTTCCTTAGGTACTTTCTTACAACACTCTTACAAGACCATTTTTTCCTTGTAAGACAGAACAATTTCTGCTATGCTATAGTGGTATTTTTTACAAAATTTCAAAGGAGGACAAGGCTATGGACCGCCATTCATCCTATACAGCGCCCCGCAGCAGCCGTTCATCGGCCTCCCGCAGCTCGCGGCGCAGCCCAAAACGCAGCAGTAACGGCCATTTCGGAAATGAAAACCGTTTCCTTCACAATCTTTTATGGTATGTACTGCCGTTTATTATTTTCAACCTTCTTCTGCTCTTTCTGGTAACGTCTTCCCCCCGGATCGAACTGACTGTAGGCGACACCTCTGATTATAAAACCGTAGACGTTTCCTTTAGGGTAAAATCCCTGATTCCCATCCGGAAGCTGACCACAACTCTTGAATCCCAGGATATTGAATTCCAGAAAGAGGGCGGCGTTTACCGTACTTCTCTTGCCAGCAACGGCGCTCTGGAAATCTATGTAGAAAGCTGGAACGGTATGCCTGCCCGTCAAAATGAGCATATCGCAGTTTTAGATGATACAGCTCCTGCCATTGATGAAGAAAATGTAGTCATGGAAGATGGTAAACTGGAACTGACCGCAGAGGACAATGTTTCCGGAATCAATTATGAAACCGTTTACGCCACTGATGACGAAGGCAAAAAAGTAACCCCTGTCAGCTATGACAGAGAAACCGGCCGGATCACCTTTGATCTGGAAAAAGGTTCCCTGACCGTATTTCTGGAGGATATGGCAGGAAACGCAAATCAGGCTTCCTTTTCCTTAAGCACCTCCGGCATTGACACCGACAGCCGGAAAACGGATTTCCCGGAAGACGGATCTAACGGCACCAATGGGAATAAAAAGGAGGAGGATAAAGCTTCCGAATCCGATAAAAAGAAAACCACAGCGAATACAAAGACTTCTAAGGAAACCAAGGCTTCTAAAAGTACGGAAGCCACAAAATCTACTAAGGCTTCCAAGAGTACGGAGGCCACAAAGTCTACCAAGGCTTCCAAGGCTACAGAAGCTTCTAAGTCTACTAAAGCTTCCAAGAGCACAGAGGCTTCCAAGTCCACTAATGCCTCTAAGGACACAGAAGCTGTAAAGACAACGCAGGCTTCTAAAAATACAGAAACCGCCAAAGCTACGTCTGCTTCTAAAGCAACTGAAGCTTCCAAACCTTCTGAAACCTCCAAAACAGCGGAGCCTTCCAACGCCACACAGGAATCCAAACCGGCAGAATCTGCTCCGGCTTCAGAAACAATACCTGTGATTGAGCCGTTGAACTGATGAGGGAAATTTGAAAATTATTATGGGGCAGTGAAAATTGATTTGTTTTCACTGCCCCTGTGTTTTGGATCAATTTTGTACTGTTACAAAAATCCCTTTCTTTTCACATACTCCATCTCATGCTCCATGTGCAAGTTTCCTGCCCCATCATGCCCATTAAATGGATATACCATCATTTCCTTTTCTCCTGGAATTCTATTATAGGCTGCATAATAGCATGCTGCAGGACACACTTCATCCTCTAAAGCTACAGAAGCAAAAACAGGACAACGCACTGCTTCTGCCATATTCATAATATCAAAATAGCTCAAAGTATGAAATACACGTTCAGCTTCGTAAGGATAACGCTTCAAGTAGTCACTGACTGCTCCAAAAGATCCATAATGGCCTATAACTCTTTTTTCTATATTGCTATTGCTTGGAACATTAGCAATCGCCAAAGCTGGTCGTAAATCCAGACTGGAAACAGCCATAGCCAAAGCTCCTCCCTGACTAGTCCCGCGTACTATAAGCTTAGTCTTATCTATCTCCGGACATCTTTCTGCAAAATCCAGCGCCCTTATACAATCCATATATACTGCCCTGTAATAATATTCCCTTTTATCTAACAAGCCTTTCGTGACCACATTTCCTACCTGACCCATAGTGATATAATCAGCACAGTTTCCTGTGAATCCCCCCTGTTCTCGGCAATCTACTGCTATAACAGCAATTCCCATCATAACCCAGTGCATCAATTGCCATGGAAAACCACAACTGTCTGTAAAACCATGATATTGGATCAGACAGGGCAGCTTTTCCTCCTTTGTAAAAACAGGAACTGCCATCCAACCCCAAATTCGAGTTTTGTCATAGCCATAATAAGATATCTTATACACCTTCACATACTCTGAGGGGTATTCTATCTGAATCCAAATAGGATCTAAATTTTTCCCATTAACACTCTTTATAGTTTCCTGCCAAAAATCCCAGAAATCCTCTGCTCTTGTAAGCTCTGGTTTGTAGGTCTCTAACTCTTTCTTTTTATCTTCAAAATAGCTCTTATAACCCATGCTGTATTCACCCCTATTCCTTCACTGCGCCCATAGCCAAGCCCTCAATCATATATCTCTGCAGAAATATATAAACTACCAAAACAGGCAGCGATGCACATGTTGCAGCAGCCATAACTCTGGCCCAGTCCTGAGACTGTTCTCCTAAATACAACATGGAAATTCCGGCAGATAACGTTCTCATCTCCAACTTATTCGTCAATGTCAAACTCCAAAGAAAATCATCCCAACTTACCAGAAAACTGTACAATCCTACTGCTACAATTCCAGGTTTAATAAGAGGAACTACAATCCTGGTCATAATATGCATACGTCCAGCACCATCTATAGTTGCTGCTTCCTCTATAGTTGGAGAAACTGTATCAAAAAATCCTTTTAATACCAGTATACTTAAAGGTAATGCAGAGGTGGTACAGGCCAATACCAAAGCTGTGTATGTATTAATCAGCCCAAGCTTGCTGTACATAGTGTACAGCGCAATCAAAAGAACCACTGCCGGAAACATTTGCGTAGATAAAAATAACATCTGTAATACTCCGCTGAATCGGTAACGAAATCTGGAAAAGGAGTAGCTGGCCAAAATTGCCAGCAACAAGGTTACTGCTGTTGTCAAAGCTGCCACAATTACTGTATTCTTATAAAATGTGAAAAATCTATGATCTGACAACACACTGATATAATGATCTGTAATTGGACTTCCTGGAAGAAATTGGGGTGGCAAACGCATAATAACAGAATTAGGTTTTAACGATGTTACTATCATCCAGTAGATAGGAAAAATAAAAATCAGTGTTACCAATCCAATCAAAGTGTATTTTAGAATGGAATCCACACGAATCTGTTTCACTCTGTATCACTCCCTCTATAAATATTAATAAAATGATGTTTTACTCAGTTTAAGATTGTAAAGTGTACCAAATCCCAAAAGGAAAATCATCCAAACAACACCAATAGCAGCACCTTTTCCGAGATTGTAAGACATAAAAGCTGTTTCATAGGTATAAACTGTCAAAGTTGTTGTAGCACGTACAGGCCCTCCTGCTGTCATATTATAAAACAATGTAAACATCTGGAAATTTCCTATAATAGCAGTTAAGGTTACTGTCTTAATGACACTCATAATGCTTGGAATCGTAATATTCCTAAATACCTGGCAGCGACCTGCTCCATCAATAGTAGCCGCTTCCACCAAATCTTTAGGGACAGTTTGAAGCCCAGCCAGAAGCATTACCATCATAAATGGAAGCTGTCTCCATACTGCCGCTACTATAACGCTGGCCATAGCCGTCTTCGGAAAAGACAACCAACTGATATTTTCTGAAATTATTCCCAAAGAGCGCAGAATATAATTAAGAACACCATATTGAGGCTGCATAATCCACATCCATATAACAGCGACAATTAAAGTAGGAATTGTCCATGGAAGAAAAATAAGGCCTCTCATAAAATTCCGACCTGGAAATTTTTTGTTCAAAAGCAAGGCCACTGCCATTCCCAACACAAACTGCACCCCTACTGTAACTGCTACATAGAAAATGGTTCTCAGAAAAGAATTCCAAAATTCTTTTTCATGAAATAAAATGACATAATTTTTAAAATCATTCCATTTTATATGTTTGATATCCAGTAAACTGTAATCATGAAAGCTCATCCAAATAATATTTATAAGGGGTGTAATAATCGTTAAACACAGCATAATAAACGCAGGTATAACCAATCCCATTGCAAACAGAAATGTTTTTGTTTTTCGAGTCATAATCTCACCTTCCATAAATATAGACGGGCAGAGGCCAAACAGCCTCTGCCCGACCATAGTACCGGATTTCTCATTACTGCTGATACATATCTATTACAACCTTCTGAAGATCAGACAGCACCACATCAATCTCCTCATGGTTCACAAGGACACGTTCTATTGATTTGCTCATCTCAGACATAGCATTGTCAAACATTGCATTAGTAATCTTCACTGGTTTGGCTGTTGCAGATTGTTCATTGAATACTTTTGAATATTCATCCTTATTCATCTGAGGCAGCTGAGAAATCGATTCTCTCGGAGACATAGCATCCTGAGCCTCATAATACATAACTGCTGCTTCCTCACTAAGAAGATATTCTACTAATTTGGCCGCAGCCTCCTTGTGCTCTGACTGAGCATAAACTCCTAACTCATGACGTGTATTAATGGTAGTAGACTCACCTGTTTTATTCACTGGGAACAATGCAACTCCCATAGATTTATCAAAGTCTTCTCCTTTTCCACTCGTTGTTCTGTAAATATTTCGCCCCATCTCACTTTCAAAAGTAATACCAGCTACTCCTGTCGCGAAAAGGCTGCGAGCATCCTTGGCATCTACACATTCCGGCATGTATCCTTTATCTGCCATGTCTTTCATAAATTGAAATGCTTCCTTAAATTCGGGAGTTTCTACATTAGGACTTCCATTTTCATCTAAGAAATCACCACCATAAGAATATACAATTCCCTGGAATCTCTGAGCTGCATGAGAGCCTTTTCCATTGGGAATAGCCAGTCCATAGATCTTATTTCCGTCCTCGTCTTCACCTAAAGCGCTGATCTTTTCAATAGCATTTTCCATTTCTTCCCATGTTTTTGGCGGCATTTCCGGGTCCAACCCAGCCTTTTCAAACAAATCCTTATTGTAGAACATTGCTACTGGATGAGGCATCCAAGCTACAGAACACAGCTTACCATTATACATCGTCGCATCCTTATATACTGGAATCAAATCATCGATCACCGCCTGATCCAATATCCCCTCCAACGGTTCCAGAATCTGCGCTCCATTAAATGCGGACATCATCTGATCATTTCCCATAATAACATCTGCAGCATCCCCCGAATTAGCTGCAATCATAATCTGATCTTTGAAATTATTAAATGGAATAGCTACTGTTTCCACTTTAATTCCTGGATTTTTAGCTTCAAAGCCTGCCATCAGATCTTTAAACAGCTGCGCTGTTGCCTCCTCTACTTCCAGCCATCCGGCAAAACGGATCACAACCTGTTCCTCTTTTTCCAAGCTGTCCTCTTTTTCTGTTTGTTCTTGAACTTCCCCTCCCTGGGATTCAGGCATTCCATCCCCCTTACTTCCGCATCCCACCAGCATAGCTGCTGCCATAAAAAGAGCCATTGACTTTGCCATAAACGTCCTTTTCATTGTAGTACCTCCCTTTTTATTATTCATGTTCCTGCTTTTATTATATACAAAACCCATTGGGAAGGATATGGCACAAACTTAAGATAAGGTATCGGTTCTACGTATTCTGTAACCTTTCTCTTTCTCTGTATTCATTAGGAGTCATATTCGTATGTTTTTTAAATAATTTTGCAAAATGTTTTGGACTGTAATATCCCACAATCTGACCTATCTCATAAATTTTAAGATCCGTCTTATCCAGTAATTCTTTGGCTTTATCCATACGTACAGATGTTAAATAGCTCAGATAACTAACACCCGTTTCTTTTTTAAATAGAGTCCCAAAATAATTAGGATGCATATGAACCTGCTCAGATACGCAGGTTAACGTCAAATCCTGATAAAAGTAACGATCTATATATCTAAGAGCCTGTTTCACCGCAGCATCTGCAACTGCACTTGGAACCATCTCTATTCTCTCTTCTACTTCTTTCTTTTCCCTTCCGTTTTTTACAATCTTAGATGTCTCTTCCAGTTGATTTAAAAAGTCAAAGCGATTTACCGGCTTTAAAAGATAATCACAGATTCCCAGTTTAATTCCCTTTCGTGTATAAACATAATCATCATACGCACTCAATACAATAAATCTGGTACAATCTAATCCCTGATCTATACATTCCTCAATCATATCCAGACCATTCTTCTTGGGCATCTTCACATCTACAACAGCAATATCTGGGCACACTTTAAAAAGCAGCCGCTGACCCTCCTGCCCATCTGAAGCTTCTCCCACAACCTGATAATCTTGTCCGCTCATCTCAATGATCTTTATAATCCCTTTTCGTATCACATATTCATCATCAATTACCACAATCCGTACCATTTCCATTTCCTTCTCCATATACAGCCTGAGCCTTTAATGTAATCTTAGTTCCTACAGATCTCTGACTTTCTATATCCATCTGGAAACTTTTACCAAAAAATAGTTGACAGCGTTCATTAACATTATTAAGTCCTATACTGGCCTTTTTTCCTATAGACTCCTCCAATTCCAACGACTGACGCACATCCTCTAACCGTTCTGGTGTCATCCCCTTACCATCATCTTGTATAGTAATAGTCAAATATCCTTCTGCCACATCTGCCTCTATTACCAAATGCCTATGACTCATCTTCTCTTTAAACCCATGTATTATGCTATTTTCCACTAGGGGTTGAAGTGTTAACTTTGGAATTCGACATATGTTAGCCTGATCTGATGTATGAATTTCAAAGGTAAACAGCTCATGATCCCGCATCTGGAGAATCTTTACGTAATTTCCAATATATTCCAACTCTTGTGTCAGAAAAATAATATTGTTCTTTTGATCCAGATTCACCCGAAGAATCTTTCCAAAAGCTGTTAGTAAATCTGATATCTCATAATTACCTTCTAAAATAGCCATCATGTTCACAGTTTCCAGCGTATTATACATAAAATGGGGATTGATCTGACTTTGAAGAGCCGAAAACTCTGCCTCCTTTTTCCCAAGCTGAGTTATATATACCTTATCAATAAGCTCCTTTATATTGCAAACCATATGGTTAAAGCTGCCGGCTAACTTTCCAATCTCATCCTCTCTCTCAATTCTTACTTCCACCTCCATATCTCCCTGCTCCACCAACTCCATTACTTTCTGAAGTTCCTCTAAGGGCATACTAATATTCTTAGAAATCTTCCTGGACAGCCAAATAAATACCATTAGACAGAAAATCTCCACCCCAAGCGTAATCAAAAAAATATGATAAACTTCTTTTATAAATTGTCCCAATGGAATCTCAAGCTGAACCATCCATCCTGTTTTATCAGAAATATTTTCCATAGTAATAGGAAATCCCACACCACTTCCTTCCTGCTTTTGAGCTGTTGTATACATAACGTTTCTCTCAGAGTCCAGAATCGTAATATCTCCTCCCAACAAATCCCTATGTCGGCCAGCCAGCTCCTCAAGTACTCTGACATCAATATCAATAACCAAAAATCCCATATATTGTCCGGTAGAAATATTATTTATCCCATGTACATAACTAATCAAACGAAGATCTGATGAATCTGAATATTTTCCGTCACTATGTATTCCTGTAAGCACTGACTTTTTTGTTCCATTCTCAATCTCGCTAAACCAGGATTCCTCAGCAAATACTTCTGAAGGCATCATATCATTTCTCTCATTAATATTAGTAAAATAAGCTCTTCCATCCGTACTGCACAAGTAAGATCCTACTATATATTTTTCTGTTACCCACATCCCAATCAATCTTTTATGTACCAGATCCTTATTATCCTGTTGTTGCATAAAAGAAACTTCATTTGACGTCATCAATATCTTCTGAATCTCCAAATCTGTGTATATGCTATAGGCCTGACGTTCAATATTCTCCACAAAACCATCCACATCATGATTAATCCTTTCAATCATGATATCTGCATACTCCCTGGTCTGACGAATAATAATACGAAACGATGCGATACATATCACGATTCCGATCAGCAGCATAGGTATAACTGCAAAAAGGAGATAGCTGATCAAAAGCTTTTTCTCCAGTTTCATGTTATTAATATAACGTCTAAGATGTTCTTTCATTGAATCCCTCCCTTTTAACTTTTAAGCAACTCTTCTTCCAGGCATAACCTCCTTTGGGATTAACATTGTACAAAAATATATATTTTTTCATTCACTCCCAAAGATATTGTACATTTTTTCCAATCTTTTTTCCACAATACATTTGAATTTTTTTGTAATACCAAATAAACGTTTGACGCTTTATTATTAAAATCCCATCTATTCTGAATAGAACAAAAATTAAGGAAATTGATCAGGATTTTTCTTTGTATGCCAAAAACAAAATCGTTTCAATCCAGTCTATGTGGGTTTCAGACACTCAAATGGAATAGATAAATTTAACATTTTAACACTATAAATTACCATAGAATGTAATTTGCCATTGTAGTAAAGATTTTATTTATAAAAAAGCAGCCTTGCATCTTCGTTTAACAAAATGCAATGCCGCTCTTCTCTCTATTTTGCCAAATAATATACTTTCTCCAAAATGTATATTTTATGTTCTTCCAAGATCACAAAAACCTTTGATCTATTGGGCTTTTCTCGACAAAAAACATACCATCTCCATATGTATTGAGTGTGAATCAGCTTCCCAGAAGGCGGATTTTGCCCCTGACGTAGCCTCTATTTCCTGTAAATCAACACTATTAAAATCCTCTTTTGTTGCATCATATTCTTCTTCCCACAATAAATCTGTTATTGCATGAAGAATTTTCCAGTTTTTTCAATTTCCCGAGGGTTATTTTCTCTTTAATTTGAATTTCCAGACTTTCACCCCCTTCTTCCTCTAAGTAATTTACATACGTATTATACATAAGATTTTCCCTAACCATATGTAGATGCCACACAATATCAATCTACATAATTTTTTATCAATATGTTGCAGAAAAGGGTCACCATTCTCTGGCAACCCTCTCATATATCTCATCTTAACACATATATTTCATAACTCGCCATCGAATCATGCCCCTATTTTCCCATCTAAAGCATTTACTTCTTCTACCGTCAATCTTGAAAGTTTCGCAATCTGCTCATATGACAATTCACCCATCTCCAGCAAATCTTTAGCAAATTGCTGTCTTTCTTCCAACCGTGCTGCCAAAGCAGCCTCATTCCGCATATCTTCCATCGCCTTACACATAGCAGCCACTCCTTTCTCATCTTCTTTAAAATATCTTACACGTTCTGCCAATGCCCTATACTTCATATCCTTCGCATCTGTACAAGAAAAATCATGCATCAGAATCCCTATGGGCGACTCATCCCGGTATTCACCGTTCACATATAAAATATGTGCCTCATCGCCAAAATTCTCGCCTGTTTCTTTGATCACCCGGTCAATATGATAAATTGGTTTTCCCTTTCCCAGCACATCACGTTCTGTAATAAAGATCACATAAGTTTCTGCCAGGTTCTCCAGCTTCTCTCCCGGCTCAGTCACATTAGCATCGATTAAACTGCTGTGATACCTGGCTCTCTTTGCCCCTGCACCACGATCTGCTCTCTGGATTTCCACATTATATCTTTTTCCAGTATGGTCTGTGGCATAAATATCAAAAATAATCGATCTGCCCTGCAGATTTTTAAGCTGATGCTGGATTGCTACCTTTTCCACCTTCAAATCATCCCTGCCAAGCACAATCTTCAGTACCAGCTCCGTACACTCAATATTTTCCTCAAAACACTTTGACATAAAATCATCATCCATCAGGCGGAATCCACGGAGTCGCTGCAGATCTTCCGGCCTAAACTTTTCTTCCCAATCCTTACTCATATCTGCTCTTCCTTTCTCTGCCTGTTTTTATCAGAAGTATACGTTTCTTCTATCATATCTAAATTTTATCACAGGCACACTTTGGTTGCAAGATTCCATTTCTCATGTAAAAAGACGCAAAAGTCGTTTTGCTCCTGCGTCTCCTTTTTCTCGCTTTTTAATTCACCCGTTCCAGCTTTACCACACACTCCACATGCCCCCCCTGCGGAAACATATCGCACCCTCTGACCTTTTTCACCTCATATCCCCCATCCACCAGATACCTCAGATCTCTGGCCAGTGTAGCGGAATCACAGCTAACATAAACCACCCGTTCAGGCTGCATTTTCAGAATCGTATCAAGACACATCTGGTCGCAGCCCTTCCTTGGAGGGTCTACCACGATCACATCTGCATACACCTGATTCTTTTCATACTGCTCCGGCAGTACCTCCTCTGCCTTTCCCACAAAGAACTCCACATTTTCCATCCCGTTCAATTCAGCATTTCTTCTGGCGTCCTCAATAGCTTGGGGGACAATTTCCACACCGTATACCTTTTTCGCCTTCTGAGCCAGAAACAGGGAAATAGTTCCAATGCCGCAGTAAAGATCCCAAACCGTTTCTTCCCCTGTAAGACCTGCATATTCCAGAGCAGTTCCATACAGCTTTTCCGTCTGCACCGGATTGACCTGATAGAAGGATAATGGGGAAATCTGATATGTTACGTCCGAAATGGAATCTGTAATATACCCGGGGCCATAGAGATTGACAATTTCTTTTCCCATAATTACATTGGTCTTTTCCTCATTGATGCTGTAAGAAATACTGGTCATACCGGAAACGGTCAGCAGACCCTTTACCAGCTCTTCCCCATGAGGCAGGTATTTTCCATTGATTACCAGACAGACCATGATCTCTCCGCTCTTAAATCCCTTGCGGATCAGAGCATGGCGAACAAGGCCCTGATGGCTTTTCTCATTATAGGGCCTGATTTTTTGTTCCCTCATAAACCTTTTAATGATTTCCAGTATTCCCCTGTTCTCCTCTATCCCCAGAAGACAATCCTCATTTTCAATGATATCGTGGGTGCGTCCTGCATAAAATCCGGTAATAATTTCCCCGCTTTTGTTCATTCCAAAAGGGAACTGAGCCTTGTTGCGGTATCTCCACGGGTTCTCCATACCAATAATCGGAAGCATGGGGATCTCTTCCTCCTTAAAGCCGCCGATCCGCATAAGGTTATTTTTAATCTTGCGCTCTTTAAATGCAAGCTGCTCCTCATATTTCATGGCCTGAAGCTGACAGCCTCCGCAGGGACGGGCCGCAGGGCATCTGGGCTCTGTCCGTGAGACAGACGGAGTAAGCACCTCCATCAGACGTGCAAACCCATAGGATTTTTTCATCTTCATAGCTCTGGCCCGCACCTGATCGCCGATCACTGTATCTTTTATAAACCAGATATAGCCGTCCAGCCTGCCGATACCGGAACCGTCCTCGCTCATATCCTCAATGGTAACTGTAAATTCCTGATTTTTTTCCACTTGCCTTACTCCGTTGTTTTTCTGATATTGGTTTCCAGAAGCCTGTTGTAGCCCAGCCAGCCCTTATTTGTTCCGCCTGCTGCCAGAGCCTCGATCATTGTCTCCATCTTGGCATCTGTATTGTCTGCAAAATTTAAGGCCAGAGCCTCTAAAAGTGCCGGTTTTTTTGGTGAACCATATTCCAGCTCTCCGTGATGGGCCAGAATACAGTGCTTTAACTCTGACGCCAGTCTGGGCGGAAAATCCGGAATCTGACGGATTCTCTCAGATATCATCTCCGTACCAATCATAATATGCCCCAAAAGCTGTCCGTCATCGGTATAATCATTTTCAGGGAAACGGGACAGCTCCTGCATCTTTCCCACATCGTGAAACATAGCTGCTGTCAGAAGCAGATCCCTGTTTAATGTCTTATAATATCCTGCATAATAGTCACAGAGCTTTACCACGCTTAAAGTATGCTCTAAAAGCCCTCCTACAAATCCATGATGAACGGTCTTTGCTGCTGAATGAAACTGGAATGCTTTTGCAAATTCCTTATCCTCTATAAAATAGCCGGACAAAAGCCGGTTCAGCCAGGGATTTTTCACACTGCGCACAAAGCCCAGCAGCTCCTCATACATCTTTCCGATCTCCTTTTTGGAAACCGGCAGATAATCCGCTTCCACATACTCGCCCTCTCTGGCTGTACGAATCCGGCGCACATTCAGCTGGTTGGCATTCTGAAACAATGTCACATCTGCCTCAATATGCACATAGTCCATTGCGTCAAATTCCCCTACTCCCGGAGAGGAAAGATCCCAGATCTTTGCCTCAATAGTGCCTGTTTTATCCTGAAGAATCAGATTTCCATATTCCTTCCCTGTCTTTGTAAGCTGAATCTGCTTTGTCTTGCACAAATAAATATCGGAAATATGATTTCCCTCACGAAATGTCTCAATATATCTCATTTTCATACCTCATCTCTCTTTTACTGAAAAGGGAGCCCGCTTCTTTGGGGCTCCCACACCGCACTTATCTGGTTCCGACAACTACCTCAAAGGGAATTTCCCTGTATTCGTCTTTGCCATTGCTGCGCTGCACGTTTACAATGATCTTCGTTCCTGTCTGGAGCTTTTCCACCTGCCCCTGAAATTCCTTCAGATTCGTCACCGGCACATCCCCCAGCTTTGTAAGAATATCCCCTGGCTGAAGTCCTGCATTATAAGCCGGGCTGTCTGTCACTGCCTCTGAAATATAAATTCCCTTGGGCATCCCCTTCTGAACCATAGCTGCCGTAATCTCCTGACCCAGTATACCGAAATACGGCACCGGAAGTCCGTTGCTCATAAGCTCCAGAGCGCCCTTATAATCTGATACAGACGTAACGGCAGTCATAGAAGAGTCATCCTCCTGACCATAGTCATCCACCGCCCAGCCTATCAGCTCTCCTTCTGTATTTATAAGAAAGGTTCCTGCCTCAGTATCTCCTGCTGCATCTGTATAAAACATCCGGGTGCTTCCGTCCACTGCTTTTGTACTGCGCATTACATAAGAAATAGTACCATATCCGCTGGAGCCGGTCACACCAGCCGGAGAACCAATGGCAATTACCAGATCTCCCTGTTTTATGCTGTAGGAATTTCCCAGCGGGAGCTCTTTTATACGGTCATACTGCCTGTCCTCCAGATCTGCGGCGCTTACGCTTACAAGAGCCATATCTGCCACGGAATCCTTCTGTTTTACAGTACCCGGAAGAATCGTTCCTCCTGAAAATGACACTTCAATGGAATCTGCCGTATCTACAGCCTCATCCGGCACCAGAACCAGTATTTCCCCTCTTGTACGGGAAATCACCACTCCTGAGTACTGCCCTGTAGTTTCAATGGGATTATCAAACCAGTCTGTTTCCCGCTGAATTGAATGCACAGAAGCCACACAGCCCTCATGCTCTTCAACCAGAGTATTTAAATTTCCGTAAAGACGGTTCAGATCATCCATAGAATAGGGGTACTTTTCCATCTCTGACCGCACCATATCTTCTACCGGCTCCGTTTCCTCCGGCGCAGACGCACACTCTGTCTCCGCAGGCTGACAAACCTCCGGCTCATCCTTTGTAATGGTGATAGGATCTGGTTCTGTTTCCTCCGGACCGAAAACCCTGTCCGCCACCGGCTTTACAGCTGAAAAACATATTGCAGCAACCGTTCCGAACACAGCTGCGCAAACTCCTGTCAGCAGAATTTTCCTCATGATCTGCCGCCAGGAAGGGGGCTGGCGGACGATCTTTTCCCTGATAAACTGTCTCCGTTTTTCCCGGCCCTCGTCCGTTCCTTTGTCTTCACGCTTATCCGCCATTTCGCTCCTCCTTACGAAGAATCTCATCTCTTATTATACGGTTCTCACGCATAATATGCAAGTTTTTGTTCGTTCAGAATTTTTCCCTATCGTAAATATCCGGTGATGTGGTATACTTGTCCGTGTAAACAGGATATTTTGTACCACTCTCAGGAGGTTATTGATAAAAAATGAACCAAAAAGCATTAAAAACCCTGGAATATACGAAAATAATCACCCAGCTGGAAAGCCATGCGGCCTCTCCTCTGGGCAAGGCCCTGTGCCGGGAGCTGTCCCCCTCCTCCGCTCTGGAAGAAATCCGCACCCGTCAGTCCCAGACTACAGATGCTGTAAACCGCGTCCGCTTAAAGGGCTCTGTTTCTTTTTCCGGACTGAGAGAAATCGGCGGCTCCTTAAAGCGCCTGGAAATCGGCAGTTCTTTAAGCATCCCTGAGCTTCTTTCTATCAGCTCTGTTCTTACTGTAGCATCAAGAGCCAAAGCCTATGGACGCAGAGAGACAGAGGAAGTCCCGGTTTTCACCCCCCGTTTTCCCGGTCAGAAGCCCCCGAAACAGGCGGAAGGGGCTGAATATATACCCGACTCCCTGGACCCTCTGTTTCAGTCCATCGAGCCTTTAACTCCTTTAAATAACGAAATCAAGCGCTGTATCCTCTCTGAGGATGAAATCGCAGATGACGCCAGCCCCGGCCTTTCCCGTGTGCGCCGTTCCATCAAAACGGCGGCAGACCGCATCCATACCCAGTTAAATTCCATTTTAAATTCCCACCGCACCTATCTTCAGGATGCGGTTATCACCATGAGAAACGGACGTTACTGTCTGCCTGTAAAGGCCGAACATAAAAGCCAGGTTTCCGGTATGGTTCACGACCAGTCTGCCACCGGCTCTACACTTTTCATTGAGCCTATGGCTATTGTGAAGCTGAATAATGAAATCCGGGAACTGGAAATTCAGGAACAGAAGGAAATTGAGGCTGTTTTAGCTGCTTTGAGCAATGAAGCGGCACCTTATATTGAAGAACTCCGCCTGAATACGGAGCTTTTGGCCCAGCTTGATTTTATTTTTGCCAAAGCCGCCCTGTCCCGTCAGTACCGGTGCAGCGCGCCTGTATTCAATGACAAGGGCCGCATCCACATCAAGGACGGTCGCCATCCGCTGTTAGATCCCCAGAAGGTGGTTCCTATCAATATCTGGCTGGGGAAAGACTTTGACCTGCTCATCGTCACCGGCCCCAATACAGGAGGCAAGACCGTTTCCCTAAAGACCGTAGGACTCTTTACCCTTATGGGACAGGCCGGCCTTCATATTCCTGCCTGGGAAGGCTCCGAACTGGCTGTCTTCGACGAGGTGTTTGCAGATATCGGAGACGAGCAGAGCATTGAGCAGAGCCTCAGTACCTTCTCTGCCCACATGACAAATATTGTAAATATTTTACAGCAGGCAGACTCCCGCTCTCTCTGTCTTTTTGACGAGCTGGGTGCAGGAACAGACCCCACCGAAGGCGCTGCTCTTGCCATTTCCGTTCTGTCCTTCCTCCACAACATGAAGTGCCGCACCATGGCAACTACCCATTACAGTGAGCTGAAGGTCTTTGCGCTTACTACTCCCGGAGTAGAAAATGCCTGCTGTGAATTCAGCGTAGAAACCCTGCAGCCAACCTACCGCCTTCTCATCGGTATTCCCGGAAAGAGCAACGCCTTTGCCATTTCCAAAAAACTGGGCCTTCCCGATTTCATTATCGAGGACGCAAAGAGCCATCTGGAAGCCAAGGATGAATCCTTTGAGGATCTTCTTGCCAGTCTGGAAACCAGCCGCATCACCATTGAAAAAGAGCAGGAAGAAATCC
This sequence comes from uncultured Clostridiaceae bacterium, assembly GCA_958441075.1. GTDB lineage: Bacteria > Bacillota > Clostridia > Lachnospirales > Lachnospiraceae > Enterocloster. The sequence goes on from CAUCBQ010000005.1 coordinate 33,591, forward strand.
GTTCTTATAAAGAAGAAATCGCCCAGCTTAAATCCCGCCTGACCCAGAAGGAAGAACGTCTGGACGAACGCAAGGATAAGCTGATACGAAATGCTTCCGAAGAAGCCCAGAGAATCCTGAGAGAAGCCAAGGAAACAGCTGACCAGACTATCCGTGAGATCAACAGGCTGGCTTCCGAATCCGGCGTAGGTAAAGAGCTGGAAGCCCAGAGAGCCAAACTGCGGGAGCAGATCAAAAAGACGGATGATAAGCTGGCAGTAAAGGCAAAAGGCCCAAGCCAGCCCATTTCTCCAAAGAAGCTCAAGGTCGGAGACGGCGTAAAGGTTCTTTCCATGAACTTAAAAGGCACTGTCAGCACACTCCCTGATGCAAAGGGTGATCTCTTTGTCCAGATGGGCATTCTCCGTTCCAGAGTCAATATCCGTGATCTGGAGCTGATCCGGGAAGACGATATAAGCGCTACTCTTGGAGACGGCTCCTCCCGCACCTACGGCGGCCCGGCTTCAGGCTCCAAAGCAAAGAAAACATTTTCACAAGCAAAAGGAAATGGCAGCGGAAGCGGCCAGATCCGGATGTCAAAATCATTTTCCGTAGGAACCGAGGTTAATCTTATAGGAATGACCACTGATGAAGCGGTACCGGCTATGGAAAAATATCTGGACGACGCCTATCTGGCTCATATGCCAAGCGTGCGGGTTGTTCACGGCCGCGGTACGGGAGCGCTGAAAAATGCCTGCCACAAACGGCTGCGTCAGTTAAAATATGTAAAGGATTTCCGCCTGGGAGAATTTGGCGAAGGCGGCACCGGCGTTACCATCGTGACTTTTAAGTAATGACATAAGGAGGATTTTCACCAATGGCTGAGAAACAGAGGATTCTGATCGTAGATGATGATGCAAATATTGCAGAGCTTATTTCCCTGTATTTAATAAAAGAATGTTATGAAACCATGATTGTAGGAGACGGCGAGGAGGCCCTTAGGGTGTTTCCTGAATTTAAGCCCAATCTGATTCTTCTTGACCTGATGCTTCCGGGTATGGACGGCTATCAGGTCTGCCGGGAGCTGCGTACCTCATCCCAGGTTCCCATCATCATGCTGTCAGCCAAAGGAGAAATCTTTGACAAGGTTCTTGGCCTGGAGCTGGGAGCTGACGACTATATGATTAAACCCTTTGATTCCAAAGAGCTGGTGGCCCGTGTGAAGGCAGTTCTCCGCCGCTATCAGGCAGCTCCGGCTTCCGTTTCCGCGGAGCCGAAGCAGCAGGGTGAATATGTGGAGTATCCGGATCTGATTGTAAATCTGACAAATTACTCTGTCCTCTACAAAGGCCATTCTGTGGAAATGCCCCCCAAAGAGCTGGAACTGCTCTACTTCCTGGCGTCCTCTCCCAATCAGGTCTTTACCAGAGAACAGCTTTTGGATCATATATGGGGCTATGAATATATCGGAGATACGCGTACCGTAGACGTACATATCAAACGCCTGCGGGAAAAAATCAAGGATCATGCCAACTGGTCCATTACCACCGTATGGGGTATCGGCTACAAATTCGAGGTAAAGAGGTGATCCCATGACCCGTTCCCTCTACTCCAAATTTATTCTGGGCTATCTGATTTTCGGCCTTCTGGGCTTTATCACTATCGCCACCTTCTCCTCCCGCATGACCAGAGACTATCTGATGCGGGAGCGGTCCGAAGCCCTTTATGATGAAGCAAACGATATTGCAGCCTCCTGCAGCCAGATGTATGACGGCAAACGGCCGGATCTGGACGCCTTTTCCTCACAGCTGAAAAGTCTGGGCACCTATCTGCGGGCGGAGATATGGGTTGCCGACAACCACGGCTCCATTTTCATGGACAGCCGGGACGGAAGCCGCACACAAACTGTAATCCCCGATTTTGATCCCACCGCCTCCGGAAGCCGCTCCTATACGATTGGGAATTATTACGGACTGTTCAATGAGGATGTTCTCACTGTATCCGCCCCTGTAACCGGTAATTACACCACCTACGGCTATGTGATCCTCCATCTGCCTGTAAGTGAAATTGCCCACTCCCAGAGCAATATTCTGGACATACTCTATATCACCTCGGCAGCCATTTTCGGACTGTCCCTCATTATCCTTCTGGTCTTTACCCAAACCGTATATCTGCCGCTGCGCAAGATCACGGTAGGAGCCAAGGAATATGCAGCTGGTCATCTGGATTACCGGATTAAGGTAAAAACACATGATGAAATGGGCTACCTGTCCGATACGCTGAACTATATGTCTGACGAGCTGGATAAAATGGAAGAATATCAGCGGAATTTCATTGCCAATGTTTCCCATGATTTCCGCTCCCCCTTAACCTCTATTAAAGGATATCTGGAAGCAATCCTTGACGGCACCATTCCGCCTGAGATGTATGAAAAATACATTTCCAGAGTCATTTCCGAAACGGAACGGCTTCACAAGCTGACTGAAAGTATGCTTACTCTAAACTCACTGGATGCAAGAGGATACCTGACACGGACAAATTTCGATATCAACCGGGTCATCAAGGATACGGCAGCCTCCTTTGAGGGCACCTGCGGCAAAAAGAATATCAGCTTTGATCTGACCTTTTCCGATAC
>CAUCBQ010000006.1 GCA_958441075.1 uncultured Clostridiaceae bacterium
CTCATGATATGGGAAATCGTGCAGCAGGAGAGGTCATTTCCATTTTATCTTCGGACCGTAATTTGAACCTGCGTATTCATGAATTTGAAAATACGATTACAGAAATCAGCTATGAAATCAGGAATCTTACTATGGATCGTCTGATTGAACGGACAGAGATTTCTGACTGGTCCGGCAAAGATGGCGTTACTACAGTAAGCCTCCCGATCCAGAATCTGATTTCCAGGGATGAAGCATATCTTTTGATTTTAAATATAAAGACGGCAGAGCAGCAGCTCCAGTATTATACTCGAATTATGTGGACGGAAGCTCCAGGAGCTGCGAATATGCTGCAGCTGGCAGAAGAATTTACAAGAAAGAGCCTGAATTATGATCAGGCAAAGGATTTGGTATCCTATCTGGAAACCAGTCCGGAGGAGGATAACAGTTCTCTGGGCCATGTGACAATCAGGGCCAGTTTTGATCATCTGACCTGGGATGGGATTCAGGCAGAGATGGTGGGAGAACCACAGATTACGCTTCAGGCATTTGATGGAATTATGGGCCAGGTACAGGTTCAATATTATGTCCGGCTTACAGATGCAGAGGGAAATGAAAGTCTGGTAGATGCAGAAGATAATTTTGCCATGAAATGGAATGAGCAGCGCATATATCTGATGAACTATGAGCGCAATGCCAACCATATTTTTACGGGAAGTGAAGCCTCATTTTCAGGAAAACGGATTGTTTTGGGGATTTCTGATGAAACAGGGATCGGTGCTGTAAAGAGTTCTGATTCCCGATACATTTTTTTCAAAGAAAATGGAAATTTATGGCGTTACGATCAATCCGATCATAAGATTATGTGTGTGTTTACATTTTCTAATGGAGATATAGAAGATGTGCGCAGCAGTTATGGAGATCATGATGTACAGATTCTGAAAGCAGAGGAGGATGGTTCGGCAGATTTTCTGGTTTATGGATATATGAACCGGGGGTCATATGAGGGACGGACAGGAGTAATATTTTACCATTATGATGCAGGAAGCAATACAGTGCAGGAAAAATTTTTCATTCCAGTTGCGCAGGAATTTGAAAAATTGAAAAGGGATGTAGAGCAGCTGGCTTATGTGAGTCCTGGCGGAATGGTATATTTGATGCTCAATGGAAATGTATTTGGTATTGACCTGAACAGTAATGAATCTATTTCTATTGCACAGGGGCTTACAGAAGGAACCTTTGCAGTAAGCCATGACGGAAGCCGGATGGCATGGCAGGAGATGGCGGATGATGCCCGGAATGAGATGATTCATGTGATGGATTTCAACATATCCCAGAAACAGGAGATTCCTGTTTCGGAGGGAGATTATGCCAGAGTGCTGGGATTCGTGGGAAGCGACCTGATCTATGGATTTGCCCATCAGAAGGATGTCTGGAATATAAACGGAAGAGTACAGGAGATCCCTATGTACGCCATGTATATCGTAGACAGCGAGATGAACATTGAGAGTGAGTACAGAAAAGATGGAATCTATATTTCTGATGTAGTGACTGAGGACGGGCGGATTCATTTGAAGCGTCTGATAAAGCTTGGAGATAATCAGTATTCCTATCAGGATGAGGATACGATTGTCTGCAATGAGAAGGTGGAAACAGATCCTCTGGAGGGAATCGGCTGGTATGCTTCTTCTGAGATGGGACGAATGTACTTTGTGCAGATGGATTCAGACAGGAAGGCTTCCGCCATAAAATCAGAACGGCCAAAAGCATTTTCATACGAAAAAACAGGGGTTCTGGAACTGGCAGGAAAGGGTGCTTCGGGAGAGAGAGGAGAGGTGGTTTTTTACGCTTACGGAGGCGGACACTTTCTGGGAGCATCCAGACAGTTTGCAGAAGCGGCAGAACTTGCCTACAGTAAAATGGGATTCGTGACAGATGGAAACGGATACCTTGTGTGGGACCGGATCAACCGGCAGCCGATCCGCAATTTGAAGGACCCCTCAGGTGCGGCTGGAGCAGTGCTGGGACATCTGGATGGATTTACCAGAAGTACGCTGTATGAAGATGGTATCATGGTGATTGATGCATCGGGCTGTATGCTGAACCAGGTATTGTACTTTATTGACAAGGGAATTCCGGTGGCTGCTTATCGGGAGGATGGAAGTTATGTTCTTCTGTCCGGCTATGATACCTATAACGTAACAATCTATGATCCGGCTGCCAAAGATACGGTGAAGATGGGATTGGGAGATGCGGCTGTATATTTTGAAAGTCAGCATAATCATTTTCTGTGCGGTTTGAAAATAGAATAAAAATAATTTTGAAACTCGCCTGTCAGGTGAAAGCTTTTTTTACCTGACAGGCGAGTTTGCTTTACAAATCCTATTCTTATGGTATAATCTAAGAGATGTAAATAAAATGTGAACAAAGATTGAAAGAAAAATTAAGCCCTGTTTCTGCGCGGGGATTCCTTTATTTTGAATCAGTAATTGAGGTGTAAAATGGAACATTATATTATAAAAGGCGGCAATCCGCTGGTGGGCGATGTGACCATAGGCGGAGCAAAAAATGCCGCGCTGGGTATCCTGGCAGCATCCATTATGACCGATGAGGACGTCCTTATCGACAATCTGCCGGATGTGCGGGATATCAATGTTATGCTGGAGGCTATTCAGGAGATCGGCGCCAGTGTACACCGGATCGATCGCCATACGGTAAAGATCAATGCGGGAAATATCAGAGAAGTGTCTGTAGATGACGAGTATATCCGACGGATTCGCGCTTCTTATTATTTTATTGGAGCCCTTTTGGGAAAGTACAGAAGCGCTCAGGTGCCTCTTCCCGGAGGCTGTAATATCGGAAGCCGTCCCATTGACCAGCATATTAAGGGATTCCGGGCGCTGGGAGCCGATGTACAGATTGAGGGCGGTGCAGTGATTGCCCATGCCATTGATCTGGTGGCAAGCCATATTTATCTGGATGTAGTTTCTGTGGGAGCGACCATCAATATTATGATGGCTGCGGCTATGGCAGAGGGACAGACAATTCTTGAAAATGCGGCTAAGGAGCCTCATATTGTAGATGTGGCAAATTTCCTTAACAGCATGGGAGCCAATATTAAGGGAGCCGGAACGGATACGATTCGCATTAGGGGCGTAGAACGGCTTCACGGCACAGAGTATTCCATTATCCCGGATCAGATCGAGGCAGGCACTTTTATGTGCGCTGCAGCGGCTACCAGGGGAGATGTGATGGTAAAGAATGTAATTCCAAAGCATCTGGAGGCAATTTCTGCCAAGCTGACAGAGATTGGATGCGAGGTAATTGAATTTGATGATGCGGTTCGTGTTGTGGGTAAGCCCAACCAGCGTCATACGGATATAAAGACCCTTCCGTATCCCGGCTTTCCTACAGATATGCAACCTCAGATGGCTGTAACGCTTGCTCTTGCCAAAGGAACCAGCATGGTTACGGAAAGTATTTTTGAGAACCGTTTTAAATATGTGGACGAGCTGGCACGCATGGGAAGCTCTATTAAGGTAGAGGGAAATGTAGCTGTGATTAACGGTGTAGAGGGATTCACAGGGGCTCAGGTAAATGCGCCGGATCTTCGCGCGGGAGCGGCTCTGGTAATTGCAGGACTGGCGGCAGAGGGCTATACCATTGTAGATGAGATCGGATATATTCAGCGAGGATATGAAAGCTTTGAGGAAAAACTCCAGGGACTGGGAGCCATGATTGAGCTGGTGGATTCTGAGAGGGAGATGCAGAAATTTAAACTTAGGGTAGGATGATGGCGTATATCCATCATATGGTTTTATATTAAGAGTGCCTCTGTCAGGAGTAATCCGGACAGAGGCAAAGTTATTTTATAAGGAGAGTTATAAAATGACCGGAAGAACAGGAAAAGTATATTGACAGGACAAAAAAAATGATTTAATATATGCAGGTAGTCATTTCACAATAGAAAATGTTCGTAAATATCCCTTATTCAGAGTGATGGAGGTATAAAGGACCTGTGAAGTCACGGCAACCCCGGTTGAGCATCCGCAAGCAGTTCTTAGGCGGTGTGCGAAAGGGCCGGAAGGTGCCAGCCTGAGCGAGGAGCGCAGCTGATAAAGCCTTTAGGGGCTTTTGGATACGCTTGATCGAGCAATAAGAGGATTTGAAGATCTGATATTTTCAAGTCCGCCGTTGCTGCGGACTTTTCTTTTTGCCAGAGGGCAGAATTACATCTGCTTAAATGACACAAAACATAATACAGGAAGTATTTATTTTAAAGCAAAGAAAAGGAGAATGAGTGATGGAGAGAAGATTATTTACATCCGAATCTGTAACTGAAGGCCATCCGGACAAAATGTGCGATGCAATTTCTGATGCGATCTTAGATGCTTTAATGGAGCAGGACCCCATGAGCCGCGTTGCATGTGAGACAGCAACTACTACAGGTCTGGTACTGGTTATGGGAGAAATCACCACAAAGGCATATGTGGATATCCAGAAGATCGTAAGAGAAACCGTTCGCGAGATTGGTTATGACCGTGCAAAATATGGATTTGACTGCGATACCTGCGGTGTAATTACTGCTATTGACGAGCAGTCCTCTGATATTGCCATGGGCGTTGACAAAGCGCTTGAGGCAAAGGAAAACCGTATGTCTGAGGAAGAGTTAGACGCTATCGGCGCAGGCGATCAGGGTATGATGTTCGGCTACGCAAGTAATGAGACAGAGGAATATATGCCTTATCCCATTTCCATGGCTCACAAGCTGTCAAGGAGACTGACAGAGGTAAGAAAAAACGGTACATTGAAGTACCTTCGTCCGGACGGAAAGACTCAGGTTACAGTAGAGTATGATGAGAATGGAAAACCGGCCCGCCTGGATGCAGTGGTATTGTCTACCCAGCATGATGAGAATGTAACTCAGGAGCAGATCCATGCAGATATCAAAAAGTATGTATTTGATGAGATTATTCCTGCAGATATGGTAGATGAGAACACAAAGTTCTTTATCAATCCTACGGGACGCTTTGTAATCGGCGGACCTCACGGAGACAGCGGTCTCACAGGCCGTAAGATTATCGTAGATACCTATGGCGGAACTGCACGTCATGGCGGCGGCGCATTCTCCGGCAAGGACTGTACAAAGGTAGACCGCTCTGCAGCTTATGCAGCCCGCTATGTAGCAAAGAATATCGTAGCCGCCGGTCTGGCTGACAAGTGCGAGATTCAGCTGTCCTATGCAATCGGCGTAGCTTATCCAACATCTATTATGGTAGATACTTTTGGAACAGGAAAGCTCAGTGAGGAGAAGCTGGTAGAGATTATCAGGGAAAACTTTGATCTGCGTCCAGCCGGAATCATCCGCATGCTGGATCTGCGCCGCCCGATCTACAAGCAGACGGCTGCTTACGGACATTTTGGACGTAATGACCTTGACCTTCCATGGGAGAAGCTGGATAAGGCAGAGGTACTTAAGAAATATCTGTAATATGAATATGGAAGAGGCATCTGCGCAGGGGTATGTACCGGCGTGCAGATGCCTTTTTGACGTTTAAGATTCATTCACAAGCTTGCCTGTTATGTGCTCCGGCGTCAGCTCCAGACACAACACATTGGAAAGAAAATGTTTGATTTCATGTTCAATATAGTCTGAATCATCCGTAAATTTCCGGCACAGGCAGCGGCAGATGGTTTCCGCCTGTCCGATGTCTGTAATCGGTCGGATACGTCCAAATACGACGACGCTTCGGATATTTAAGGCCCATTCTCCTTCTTTGCAAAAGCCCCTGTCATAGACGCAGTAGGAAGCCTTATCGCAGACGCGCAGGGCGTCGATCTTATGCCCGCTTTTTGCACCGTGAAAATAGAGCCTGCCATTTTCCTCACAGTACCAGTGGTCCATAGGGATACCATAGGGATATCCGTTATCGCCCAGAAGAGAGAGCACTCCCCTGGGCTCTGTTTTTAAAATTTCCAGACATTCTTTCAGCTCCAGCTGCTGCCCGGAGCGTCTCATTGGTCGAAACATAGAAAAGATCTCCTTATTGTTCAGTTATATTCTTAAATTTGCCCAGGATATTTTATCATAATTTATAAAATAGAGGTAGATAAGATTTTAAATTATGCAAAACAACCAACAAAGTGTTATATATTTAACGAACTATTTGGTGTTTAGTTGGTGATAGAATCATTTTGCAATATGAAAATTTCTGCTTAAATCTTGAAAAAACTCAAAAATCAGGTTGACATTTTTTTAACGATGTTATATAATGCGGATAGTTAAATTGTTAATAAATTGACAAACATTCCAGATAAAAATACAAACACAAGGAAAATGGAGGAAATGAAAATGGCAAAGAAGACCGAGCAGGTAGTTCCGGAAATCATTGACAGTGTAGAAGGACTGAACGCCAAGATGGCGGCAATGCGCAGGGCTCAGAAGGTATTTGCTACCTATACACAGGAGCAGGTAGATAAGATCTTTTTCGCAGCAGCAAGCGCAGCAAACAAGATGCGTATCCCTCTGGCAAAGATGGCAGTAGAAGAGACCGGCATGGGCGTGGTTGAGGATAAGGTAATCAAAAATAACTACGCTGCTGAGTATATCTACAATGCATATAAGAATACAAAGACGGTTGGAGTCGTTGAAGAAGATAAGGAGTATGGTATTAAGAAAATTGCAGAGCCAATCGGCCTGGTTGCAGCTGTTATCCCTACCACAAACCCAACCTCCACAGCAATCTTTAAGACACTGATTTCCTTAAAGACACGCAATGCAATCATCATTTCCCCGCATCCGAGAGCAAAGAAGAGCACCATCGAGGCTGCGAAGGTTGTATTAGAGGCAGCTGTTAAGGCCGGAGCTCCTGAGGGCATCATCGGCTGGATCGACGTTCCTTCCCTGGAACTGACAAATGAGGTAATGAGAGACGCTGATATTATTCTGGCAACCGGCGGCCCCGGCATGGTTAAGGCTGCATATTCCTCCGGTAAGCCTGCACTGGGTGTTGGCGCAGGAAATACTCCTGTTATCATTGATGATACGGCTGATATCCGCATGGCCGTTAACTCCATTATCCATTCCAAGACCTTTGATAATGGTATGATCTGTGCTTCTGAGCAGTCTGTAACCGTTCTGGAGCCGGTATATGAGGCTGTTAAGAAGGAATTTGAATACAGAGGCTGTTATTTCTTAAAGCAGGGTGAGATTGAGAAGGTAAGAAAGACCATCCTGATCAACGGTGCTTTAAATGCAAAGATCGTAGGACAGTCTGCATACACGATCGCAAAGCTGGCGGGAGTAGAGGTTCCTGTTGATACAAAGATTATCATCGGTGAGGTTGAGTCTGTTGATATCAGCGAGGAATTTGCTCACGAAAAGCTGTCTCCTGTACTGGCTATGTATAAGGCCAAGACCTTTGATGAGGCGCTGGATAAGGCAGAGCGTCTGGTAGCAGACGGCGGCTACGGCCATACCTCTTCTCTGTACATCAATGTAAATGAAAAAGAAAAGATGATGAAGCATGCAGAGAGAATGAAAACCTGCCGTATTCTTGTAAATACACCTTCCTCCCACGGCGGTATCGGCGATCTGTACAACTTTAAGCTGGCTCCGTCTCTTACACTGGGCTGCGGTTCCTGGGGCGGAAACTCCGTATCTGAGAACGTTGGCGTTAAGCATCTGCTGAACATTAAAACTGTTGCTGAGAGGAGAGAAAATATGCTGTGGTTCCGTACACCTGAGAAGGTTTACTTTAAGAAGGGCTGTCTGCCTGTAGCATTAAACGAATTAAAGGATGTAATGGGCAAGAAGAGAGCCTTTATCGTAACAGACTCCTTCCTGTACAAGAACGGCTACACAAATGTAATTACAGACCGTTTAAATGAAATGGGAATCACATATACCGTATTCTCTGACGTTCAGCCTGATCCTACTCTGGCAAATGCACAGGCAGGCGCCAAGCTGATGAAAGAATTTGAGCCGGATGTAATTATCGCAATGGGCGGCGGCTCCGCAATGGATGCAGGAAAGATCATGTGGGTACTGTACGAGCATCCGGAAGCAGATTTCATGGATATGGCAATGCGCTTTATCGATATCCGCAAGAGAGTTTATACCTTCCCGAAGATGGGTGAGAAGGCTTACTTTGTAGCTGTTCCTACCTCCTCCGGTACAGGTTCTGAGGTTACTCCATTCGCCGTTATCACCGATCAGGAAACAGGAATCAAGTATCCTCTGGCTGATTACCAGCTGCTTCCCAATATGGCTATCGTTGATACAGACAATATGATGAGCCAGCCAAGAGGCTTAACAAGCGCTTCCGGCGTTGATGTTTTAACCCATGCATTAGAGGCATATGTTTCTGTTATGGCAACCGATTATACAGACGGACTTGCATTAAAGGCAATGAAGAATGTATTTGATTACCTGCCCGTTGCATACAATGAGCCAAACAATGTTGAGGCACGTCAGAAGATGGCAGACGCATCCTGTATGGCAGGTATGGCATTTGCGAACGCATTCCTGGGCGTATGCCACTCTATGGCGCACAAGCTGGGTGCATTCCACCATCTGCCCCACGGTATTGCAAATGCTCTGATGATTTCTCTGGTAGTTGAGTTTAATGCTGCTGAGAATCCACGTAAGATGGGAACCTTCTCCCAGTACCAGTATCCGCATACCATGGCAAGATATGCTGAATGTGCAAGATTCTGCGGAATCAATGCAGGCAGTGATGAAGAGGCGGTTAAGAAGCTGATCGAGAAGGTCGAGGAGTTAAAGAAGGCTGTTGGCGTGAAGTCCTGCATCAGGGATTACGGCATTGACGAGAAAGATTTCTTAGACAGACTGGATGATATGACTGAGCAGGCTTTCGACGATCAGTGTACTGGTGCAAACCCGAGATATCCTCTTATGAGCGAGATCAAGGATATGTATTTAAGAGCTTATTACGGAAAATAATCGAACCCATTGAGGGTGAAACCTTTATCCTTTGTGTTTGGAACAGGCCGTCTGTCCGGTTGGGCAGGCGGCCTGTTCGTATGTAAAGGGGGAGGGGAAAGCAAACAGGCAGAGTACCTCTGGTGATTGTATAAGTAGTTTGGATTTGTTGATAAAATAGATTAAAGTAAGTCTTAGACTGCTGCCGTTCAGATGAGCGGCAGCAACAGATAGATTATGATTTGCTTAAAGACTGATATGATATTTATGGCACATTTTCTGTAAAAGCTCCGGGTCAGCTGCAATCAGAGAAACCTTATCACCATCCCCGTTCTGTATCATGGAATGGATGAGTTGGAGGATGGATTTCTGACCTTCCTGACGACCTTCTTTGCGCTCGTCGGTTAACATTTCAGTGAACAGCATATACTGCACCTCCATTGAATTATCATATTTGATTGCGGTTAATTTGTTTTCAATCTGCCGGATCAAAGGATCTGTTTGATAAAGGGAGACGGCGGCATTTTCGATGTACTGAAGAAAATGTATCAGTTCCGGCGGCTCTTTTTTTGTATTAGAGCCCTTGGTATTGAGGAAAATTTTATAGGATTTGTCTTCCAGTTCTTCACCGGTCTCTCTGCATCTGGTATCGTAGGTATAACGCCAGTAGTTATGTGTAAAAGGGTCAAAGGTACAGATAAAAATTATATAGCTGGTAGGAAGAAGGTTAAAATCCTGTCCCGGCTTTAAAGCTGCAAGATCCATGCGCCCCTGATAAATACGGCTGCGCTTGGGAAGATTATGTTGATTTGTAATCTGCATTTCTACATTAAACATGGTTCCGTTTTCGTCATCAGCCAGTACATCCAGCCGTACTCCCCGATAGTCAGAATTGATAAAAAGGGAAACCTCAGATCGAACAGTAACACGCTTAATAGAAATTTCAAGGATGCGTTCCAGAACGCCCCGGCAGATGTCCCTATCTTCCATAACAGCGGCAAACATAAAGGCGTCTGAAAAACGTAAATCTTTAAATGGTTTGTGAGTAGTCATAGCTCCGCCTTTCTGCTCACACAGAGGCGGGAATGCCTGTATGCTGATTTTATTATAACAGGAGGGGGAGAAAATTACAAGCTTCGCAGGCTCCCTCTTATTTCAACGTCCCAAACAGCATTTTATATTGCCGTCTGACCCGGTTTTTCACCATCTTAAGGAAATGCTCAGGCCCCAGGACCTCAACTACCGGGCCAAAGGAAAGGATGTCGATGAGAAGCTCCGTTTCATCGGCAGTATCATAATAAATGGAGCACAGCCAGTATTTCCCCTCTTCATGATATTCCGTATGTTTTTCATAGCTGGCAAAGTGAAGCATACAGCGTTCAAGAGAGTTCCGTTCTCCGGTTATTTTCAGGAGAACGGGCTCTTTTGCTTTATGTACGGGGCGGAAACGGCGGCGGGAAAGACTGTGCAGAGTATCCGGAGGAAGAACATCAGGAGAAGTGCGGCAGTCGCAGATCCGTTCCAGATTCAGTATGGTGTTCAGACAATAGCTTCCACGTTGGTATTTCAGGCAGCATAGGCGGAATTTGTCATCCTTAGGTGAATATTGAAGCTGATAGGGTGCTGCTTCAAAGGAGCGGCAGCTTCCCTTTTTTCCCTCGTATCCGATCAGAAGGGCGTGATGTCCTCTTAAAGCCTTTAGGATTGCCTGAAAATGCTCCCGATAGGAAGGAGAAGCATAGGAGTCCCCGTCTCCAAAGCGGTCATAATAGTGAAAGTCCTCCTGATGATACAGTGGTTCGCAGCCATTTAAGCCGTCAGACAGCAGAGTCAGCTCTTCATCGGTGAAAAAAAGCCGGAAACGGGAATCGGCCAGAAGGGCTGCAAGCCAGGATCTCTGAAGGGCTGTAAGGGGGAGCTTTGGGGGTGAAGTATGCAGGGCGCTTTGATAAGAATCAGGCTGTTCTTTTGAGGAAAAAAGAAGAGACCAGTCTCCTTTTGTGATTTTGGGGATGATTGTCAGGGCTGTTTCCTGAAAGGCCTGACTGCGGCAGATATGTTCTATCTGCTTCATGTTTACAGGATGTACGGACGCTTCCTCCAAAATATGGCGGACGGTGTGATAATAGCAGCTGTAGATTTCATTAAAAAGTTCCATTTGTCTCATCCTTTTCTTCTTTGCAGTACATCTGATACATCCGTTCCCAATCTCTTGTGATTTTAAGAATAGCAGGCTGGCAGGTTCCCTGAATATCCAGAATTCGTCCTGTAAAGGATTTTACCCAGGACAAAAGCTCATTGGTATCAAAAAATGTTCCTGTATACAGATATTCGTGTTCCCGTATTTTAAGGATTTCCCCTCCCTTTCCTTCCCGGTACAGCCGGTTCAGGACATAGGGTTCTTTTTCTTCATCTATGTAAAGACGCAGGCAGATAGTTTCCAGGCGGCTTCTTCCGCTTCCGAAGGATACGCCCCAACAGCGCTTTATATTTGCCTCAAGGGCCTCGCAGGTCTGCTTATAGTCCTTCCAGGGCTCTTTAAGGGTAACAGAAAGAATGGAATCCAGACGGGCATTGTGAAAGCGCCGCAGATCGGGCAGATACAGACAGAGATAGCGTCTTCCGGTGCGGGTGCTTACAAATATTTTCAAGGGAACGCCGCACCGGGAGGTGATGCTCCCGGAACGGAAGCTTTTATTTTCATAGGTGATCAGACGGTGCTCCCGGATGGCTGTAAGGCTCTGCAGAAGCACCTGATCTTCCAGCGTATGTACGATAAAATGATGCTTAAACTGAAAAAGCGTATTTTTTTCATCCGTCCAGTCCAGAATGGTGCTCCCGATAAAGCCGAAGGGAGCGGTTCCCTGAAAAAAGGATACGGCAGTTATAAGCCTGTCCTTCAGAAGAGAGCCCTCAGGGAACGGTGGCGGGAGCATCTGATAGAGAAGATTTTTCCCCTCTTTATGGGAGCACAGCAGTCCCAGAGATTCGTATTCTTTCAGCTTCAGACGCACGGTCTGGGGATCAAAGGCAACTCCGTAGTTCAGGGAAATCTCATCGCTTAAAGCGGAGGCATTCATTCCCTGAGGATGGTCTGCAAGCTGATCCAGAATGAAAAAGTGCAGCAGAATATCATTGTCCGTAAAGCTTTTCGATTTCCAGGCTGCATAGAGGGGATTTTCCGGTACCGTTTTGCTGTCTATATTGATATAGACCTGTTTTCCCTTGGAGGTATAGGAGGAGCAGGTGTAATCACCCAGCCAGCTTTCAATTCTCCGCCGTTCATTGTCATAGGTCCGGGCGCTGCGGGAGTCGAAATCATTTCTTACCTTAAAGCCGTAGATATAGAACTGGCGCATATAGTCCCGGATTCGGTCAAAGTTTTTGATAAGCTCCTGAAATTCCGCCATAGATATTCCTCCATGATCTGCTGATGTTTAGTTTTATTATACCGGGTTCGCATCTTTTTTTAAATGATAAAAATGGAAATTCAGGCTAAGATAAAGCTAAGATAAGAAATGAAAGGATGTGCAGTATATGTTTACAATGTATGATAAGGATACCATGAAGGTGCCGGTAAAGGTATGGCTTGATGATAAAAATGATCTGGAAGACACCTGCAGGGAACAGGCATACCATCTGGCACAGCTTCCATTTCTCCATAAATGGGTAAACCTGATGCCGGATACTCATGCGGGAATGGGGATGCCCATTGGCGGAGTGATTGCAGCAGAGGGTGTGATTATTCCCAATGCGGTAGGAGTAGATATTGGCTGCGGGATGGCCTATACAGAGACAAATATTCCTCTGGAAGCTGTCCGGGAGCTTCAGACCGGAAACGGAACGCTGATCCAGGCAGTGATCGGAGACATTATGAGAAATATTCCCGTGGGATTTGCCCATCATAAGCTGGGGATGCCTTCTTATACTATGGATCGGGCTCTGGAGGAGCTGAATCTGTATGAGGAGGATACGGAGCTTTTGGGACAGCTGGAGGCCGGATATTTTCAGATTGGTACTCTGGGCGGAGGGAATCATTTTATTGAGCTTCAGGAGGATGATGAAGGGATGCTGGCAGTGATGATCCATTCCGGAAGCCGTCATTTTGGAAAGTCGGTCTGTGATTATTTCCATAATAAAGCCCGTCAGTTAAACCGGAAATGGTACAGTCAGGTACCGGATGAATACAGGCTGGCATTTTTGCCTGTGGACAGTCCTGAGGGCCGTCAGTATCTGCGGTGGATGCAGCTTTCCATGGATTTTGCAAAGGAAAACCGGGAAAAAATGATGCTGGCAGTGAAAGCGATTCTGGAGAAATATATTGGAAAATATACAGAGCTGGATTTGAAATTTTCCGGTGATATCAACTGCCACCACAACTATGCGGCCCTTGAAACACACTATGGAAAAGAGGTATGGGTTCACAGGAAAGGGGCTGTAAAAGCGGAAAACGGTGAACTGGCGGTAATCCCCGGCGCTATGGGCTCCTACAGCTATGTAGTGATGGGAAAGGGATGTCCGGAGAGCTTTCATTCCTGTTCTCACGGAGCCGGACGGAAGTACTCCAGAAAGGGCGCTATGGAGGCGTTTTCCTGCGAGGAAGTGATTCTGGATTTGAGGAATCAGGGCGTGGTTTTGGGAAAAAGGGGAAAGGCAGATGTGGCAGAGGAAAGCCGGTTTGCGTATAAAGATATTGATCAGGTAATGAACGCCCAGAAGGATCTTGTAGCTCCGGTAAAGCGGTTAAAGACCGTGGGGGTAGTAAAAGGATAAATATGGCACAATCCGGCTTCTGTAAAACAGAATGTCCGGTTTCAGATACTGGCGGTTCTGCCCATGGGAGGAGTATCTCTGGTCTCCCCGGTGCCTGCGCCTGTGGCGAGGTGGTATTCCGGCAGGACAGCATATTTTTTGAACGATGTGTCGCAGGTTCAAATCCTGCCGTGACGGTCAGTCACGTAGCTAAGTGGGTATAGCAATCGTAAACAGACATCTTAAAATGTCACAGGAGCACAGCCGCTGCAGCTTCTTTTGCTGCAGGGCAGCAGAAAGAATGCGTTCCTGTTCCGGCTGCAGTTACACCGCAGCAGTCTCGGGCAAGGCCTGTGCGGTTTTGGATACCGGCTGAAGGAGCAGGGATGATGAAAGGTTACATTTTTGTTCCTCAGGCTTAAGGAACAGCCCCCTGAGCCTGAGATGGGACAGGACGCAGGATTTTCTGTATGGAAAGGAATTTTGCTTTTAAAGCATGGAGGTACATATATGTTTAAGAAATATAAAATTAATGAAAATGAATGCGGTTATCTGATTCGAAAGGGCCGTTTTGAGAAGCTTCTGACCGTTGGAACCTATCATTTTTTCAGTCTGTCCGGCTGTGAGGTGAAAATTGTTCCCATGACCGGAGAGGTAAATACCTGTGGGATTCCGGAAAATATTTTGATGAAAGATCCGGAGTTTTCTTCCCGTGTGGTAAAAAATGTGCTTCCGGATACTTCGATTGCCATCCGGTTTGTAAACGGGGCATTTAAGGAGGTAGTCTGTAAGCCTGAGAGCCTGTTCTGGAATGTATTTGAGAAAAATGAATTTCAGGTTATTGATATTACAAAGCCATGGATGGAGGAGGAGCTTCCAAGAATGTATATGGAGCTGATGCCTGCCAAATATTATAAGAAAATTGTGGTTAAGGACGGAGAAACAGGACTTTTGTATTTTGACAATCATTTTGAACGGCAGCTGGAAACAGGAACGTACTTTTTCTGGAATTATGGAAGAGAAACCTCCTGTAAAATATTCAATCTAAAGCTCCAGCAGCTGGAAATTTCCGGTCAGGAAATCCTGACGGCAGATAAGGTGGGAGTGCGGCTGAATGTGATCTGTACTTACAGGATTATCGATCCAGGAAAATTGGTTAAGCTGGTAGAAAACGTGGGAGTGCAGCTGTATACCCATGCACAGCTGATTCTCAGGGAGTATGTGGGCCGTTACCGTCTGGACGAGCTTTTAGAGCAAAAGGAGGAGATTGGCCGCTATGTACTGGAGGAGATGAGAAAAAAGCAGGAGGATTACTGTGTTGAGATCGTTTCTGCGGGAATCAAGGACATTATTCTTCCCGGCGAGATCAGGGAGATTATGAATACTGTGCTTCTTGCGGAAAAGCGGGCGCAGGCCAATGTAATTACCCGAAGGGAAGAAGTGGCCTCTACCAGAAGCCTTTTAAATACCGCAAAGCTTATGGATGAAAATCAGACGCTGTTTAAGCTTAAGGAAATGGAATATCTGGAGAGGATTTGCGATAAAGTGGGGACGATTTCTCTTAATGGAGGAAAAGGCGTGATGGAACAGCTAGCGGAGCTGGTGGGGATGGAACGAAAGGAAGCCGGGAGGTAGAATCCCGGCTTTGTTTTATCTTTTTAAAATAATTACATTCCAGCTTTTAGAAGGAAGCTTTGAGGACAGGATACCGTTTTCCAGAGAAGAGATACCAATATCTGCGGGAACTACCTTATTGGGATTTGTCTTAGTATTAACAGCCTTTAAGTCAGAATGAGACATTACAATATGGCGGCTTACACGATAACCTTCATATTGTCTCAAATCGGACGTCAGCTCTATATCCTCAGAAAGATTTTTATTGACTGAAAAGATAGTCAGTGTTTCTTCCTCTTCATTTTCAACGGCTACTGCATCCAGATAGGGGACGTCCCCGTATTGGCTTTCATAGCAGGGAGATTGGATCTGTGTCTGCAGTACGGTTCCGCGCCCCAGACAGCTGGCATGCATATAGGGGTAAAAGATAGTCTGGGCCCAGGCGGCAGATGAATCGGTCATAACAGGGGCAATTACATTGACCAACTGTGCCAGACAGGCAATTTTTACACGGTCTGCGTGACGCATCAGAGTGATGAGCATGCTTCCTACCAACAGGGCGTCTTCAAAGTTATAGATATCTTCTAACTGAGGAGGACACTGAACCCAGCGTGGAAGCTGTTTGTCCTGTTCCTTTGAGTGATACCATACATTCCACTCGTCAAAGGAAAGGCAGATCTGCTTACGGGAACGTTTTCTGGCTTTAACAGAATCGCAGATGGAAACAACGGATGAGATAAAGGCATCCATGTCAGCAGAGCAGGCCAGAAAATCAGGCGTATTATTCTGGGGATTTCCATAATAAGTGTGGAGGGAGAGGTAGTCTACCTGATCGTAGCACTGCTCTAATACCTGATCCTCCCAGTAACCGAAGGAGGGCATTTTCCGGTTGGAGCTTCCGCAGGCTACCAGTTCGATGTCAGGATCTACCATTTTCATCAGACGGCCTGTTTCAGCAGCCAGACGTCCATACTCATCCGCCGTTTTATGGCCCATCTGCCAGGGACCGTCCATTTCGTTTCCGAGGCACCAGAGACGGATGTTGTGGGGATTCTCATAGCCATGGGAGCGTCTTAGGTCACTGTAAAGGGTACCGCCGGAGATATTGCAGTATTCCAGCAGGTTTTTGGCATCTTCCGCACCACGGGTACCAAGATTGACTGCCATCATAGGGGAAGTATGGGCGGCTTTGGTCCAGTCCATAAATTCATTTAAACCGAATTCATTGGATTCTACTGCCGTCCATGCAGGCTCCAGGCGTCTGGGACGCTGGGAGCGGGGACCAACCCCGTCTTCCCAGTGGTAGGCGGAAACAAAGTTTCCGCCGGGATAGCGTACAACAGGAACATCAATTTTGCGGATCAGCTCCAGAACATCCCTGCGGAAGCCCTTTTCGTCTGACAGGGGATTTCCCGGATCGTAGATGCCGCCGTAAACGGCCCGTCCAAGATGTTCAATAAAAGATCCGAAAATTCGTTTATCAACAGAGCCTACGGTAAAGTGTTTATCAATACTGACAGAAGCCTTCATAATTATCTTCCTCCCAGATAATCTTTAACGGGAAGCCCGAGAGTGATCAGCTCAAATGGGCTGTAGTTCAGAGTCTGAGCTTCATCCTCCACATCCTCCAGCATATTCATAACAGCCATGGTCTGGGGCAGTTCTAAGGAGCCGCGGAGCCCATTCTGCTCGCTTAAGCGAAATACAATATATTCGCCGTCTTCAGACAGTTTTACAGCCTGAAGGTACAGATTGCCAAAATCCCAGTCAGGAGCAGAAACATCTGCCTTCACAAGAGGATGATTGTATTCCAGAGCAGCGTCATTAACGCCTGCTGCAGTAAAGCTTCCTTCATGGGGAAGGATTACATAGCAGAAGTCATGATGGCCTATATCAGACTGGATATCCGGGCGGATATTGGCCCGGAGCAGGCTTAAGCTCATGCCGTTTTCTTCGATGCCAACGCCGTATTTATTTTCGTTAATCAGGGCAACACCGCCGCTTTCCTCAGCAAAGTCGCACCATTTATGGTGGCAGACTTCAAAGCGGGCTTTCTGCCAGCTGGTATTGGTATGGGTTTCACGCTTGATATAACCGGCGCTGGTATCGCATACCAGTTCTCTGGACAGCACATTGCAGGAAAATTCAGCCTTGACCAGCTTATGCTTTTCATTCCAGTCCACAATGTGTTCTACTTCAATGGCAGGAGAGGAACGGAAGAGGCGGATAACAACCATCCAGCGGCTCTTATTTCCGGGAGTTCTCAGTACACAGGCAAATTCGGCAGTTTCACTGTCAGAGGCCTGAAGGCTTAAAGGCGATTCTACTGTAAAGCTATATTCTACATCCTTGTAGTTTGGGAGAATATCCCACGCGTCATACATACCTGGGGTATCCTGATACAGGTGCAGCTTGTTGAATCCGCCGCCTGCCCACTGACGGTTCATTCTCCTGTCAAACAGACTGCTTATAGAACCGTCTGTTTCAAAATGAACCTCGTAGAACGGAGTATTTAAAGTTAAGCCTGTTTCACAGGATGCTGCTTCAAACCAGTTTTCTGATCCGGTACATGGAGATACGGATACAGGAGAAAGGGCTTCTGCATGAGAGTAGGTGAAGTAGCCTCGTGTTCCCCGCCGTATAAATGTGCCGTCCTCAGAAGGAATAAAGCTTACCTCCTGACGCTTCTTGTTTAAGGGGTTAAAGAACATGGAGTCAGAATCATTGATAATGGAATCCAGACGTTTTTCCAGTTCTTCATAATCCCGTACAGCATCACAGAATACAGGATTAATATGGCTGCCGGGAAGAATATCATGGAACTGATTTAAAAGAAGCTTTTTATAGCAGTCTCTCAGTTCAGCCGCAGGATATTCCATTCCATTCTTCATACGGAGTACGGAGAGAAGCTCTGCAGCTCTCAGCTTAGCCTCCAGACGGCGGTTAAAGTCCTTTAAGACAGCTTTGGTAGTAAAGGTTCCCCGGTGCATTTCCAGATAAAGTTCCCCGTCCCAGGTTTCCAGCTGGTCATTATCCTTCAGATTCCGATGGAGGAATTCGTCTGCTCTCATATGCTCTGTTTTTGGCATAATGCTCAGCTTGTCAAAGCGGTGCATTAATTCAACCATCTCTTCAGTTACGCCGCTGCCGCCGTCTCCGTATCCGAACATGGACAGAGTCTGCCCGCCTGTTTCCTTATCCTGATATGCATCCCAGTTTTCCTGAATCTGGCTGGGCATATTCCAGGTAATAAAGTGGGTGGGGGGAACGCAGGCACAGATGCGGGTGCCGTCAATTCCTTTCCATAGGAAGTTATTATGGGGAAAACGGTTTGTATCGTTCCAGGTGGACATTTTATTGGATACAAAGTAATCTACTCCGGATTTTTTCAGGATCTGAGGCAAAATCCAGCTGTTTCCGAATACATCTGGAAGCCAGGCGTTGTCTACGGTGATTCCAAAGGCTTCTCTGTAGTAAAGCTGACCGTAAAGGCACTGGCGGATCAGGCTTTCGGCGGTAGGAATATTGCAGTCAGGCTCCACATACATGGCTCCTACGGGTTCAAACTGACCGGAACGGATCTTTTCCTTCAGCTCCTCAAAGAGCTCTGGATAATACTGAGACAGGAGCTCATAGGTATAAGGCTGAGTATGAGCGTATTTAAAATCAGGATACTGGTCCATAAGACGCATCTGGATCAGTATGGTACGGGCATTTTTATGTACTACATGAATCCGGCGCCAGTAGTAGGCAATGTCCAGATGGGAATGGCCTACTAATGCTACGTTTCCGCTGGAACGGAAATCGGTATTCTGATAAATATGTGTTTCAATGTAGGAAAGAGCCGCTTCCACGCCCTCCCAGCTGTCGAAATCAACCAGATTTAAGGCATTGTTTAATTCTCTGTTTAAAAATACACGGTAATCCTCATCAAAATGATTCGATTTTGCAATATCCAGAAGGATGGTCAGGTCGTAAAACAATGCCAACAGCGGTTGGTTAATTTCTGCCAGATAAGCGCCTTCAAAGATCTGACGGCAGCCTCTGGAGGAAAGCGCGTCAGGATTGCGTTCATCATCCGGTTTGGAACGGTTATAGCCTTCGATCTCAATGGTAAGCTCAGAGCTGTCTTTATCTAACCACGGGTTAACAAGAATACGGTCGCGGTTGGGATCGATTCCTCCGGCATAGTGTCCGTTGATTTTTACAATCATTTCAGCGGCTGTGTGCAGAGTAAACCAGATATCCTTTCCTTTTAAAGCTTCAGGAATCTGTGCATGGCCCCGGATAAAGGCAGTGCCGTCGGGGCTGAAATACATATCCCCTGTTTTTAAGGGACGGTAGTCGGATGTATAGGTATATTCATTTTCTGCGGTCTGGAACGCATCCCGGATTTCCAGATCGGTAATTTCGTACTTTTCTTTGATTAAGCTGCGTTTGATCCAGGAATAGCGCAGGTCAGTCCATTCCTCGGGCCGCATACTTCTTCTGATAACTTCAACAAAAGCCATGGCTCCTCCGTTCTATAAAAGGGATTAGTGATCCCAGAAAAATGGTTTTTTGCAGATTGGTTTGATTGTAACGTCTTCACCCAGATCTCTGAGAATTTCCTGACGTATCCAGTCCAGACAGCGGTTTAAAATGATGCATTTTGAACATTCTCCCCGGAAAATCAGGGTCAGACAATGATCCTCATAGGATACAAACTCCACCCATCCGCCGTCTCCTCTGATACGGGGACCAATGGTGTTGCAGATATATTCTTCCATAACAGCCTCCTGATGTATGATTAAGACTATTATATAAATCATCCGGATATGGAAACAGGACAAAATCCATGAATCGGGTGGCCTTTTCTAATGGATTTTGTCCTGTTGTGCGGTTTTATGAGATTAGGGGAAGACGGATGGTAATTACATTGCAGTAGTAGGGAATCGAGCTGAAGGAAAACTCCACATTTTCCTTTCCGTAGTAGGCAGTGAGCCTTTGATATACGTTTAAAACACCCACATGCCCGCTTTTTACGGTAGAGCTGTTTTTCAAAAGCTTCTCCAGATCAGAGGGTTCAAAGCCGCTTCCATTGTCATTGATATTGATTACCAGCTGCTGTTCTTTTTCTGTAACAATTACTTCTATTGCAGGGGTAGAAATGGGAATACCCGGCGCATCTACGCCAAAGCCATGTTTGATGGAATTTTCTACAAGGGGCTGCAGAATGGTTTTAACAATCAAATGGTGGCTCAGTCCCGGAGCCAGATGATACATGAAACGGATGGACTGGCCGAAGCGTTGGTTCATCAGACGTACATAGGCATTGGCGTGACGGATTTCACTGGAAAGAGGGATGAGATCAGCGCCGTTTGAGAGACCAATTCGCATATATTCTGCCAGATACTGAATCATATTGGCGGCAGTATCAGCCTCTCCACGCTTTACTTCTGACTGAATGCAGTCCAGCGTATTATACAGAAAATGAGGATTAATCTGTTCTGTCAGAAGCCGTATTTCAGCCATATATTTTTCAGATTCTTCCTGTTTTATGCGTTCCATCTGTTGTTGTATGGTATCATGCATATGGTTAATAGCAATGCACAGATGGCCCATTTCATCTCTTGTTCCCAGATCCAGTTTGTGTTCGTAACGGTTTTTGCGGATCAGCTCTACAATGGACATGAGCTGTGTGACCGGACGGGTAATGTAGCGGGTCATCATCAGAGATATAACAAAGAGAAGTCCCACTGCAAGGCACAGAGTCATCACAAGAAAATTAATGGTAGGGCCGAAAATCTCATTGAGCGGTTCTTTGGGCACACATTCCAAAAGGATAAGGCCTGATTTTGTCATGTGAGATGCAGCCAGGTAAAAATCAGAGGATTGGACAGCTGCCTGTGTCTGGTCTGTTTCTGTCAGAGAACGGATCAGGGCGTCAGTTTCCGGAAGCAGCAGGGGATTCGTTTTTTTGCCAGAAGAGGAAGGGCTCAGAGGAGCGCCGTCTTCTGTAAACAGATAGTAGGTACCTTCCGCAAGGCCGGTGCTTGCCAGAGTAAGGCTTTGGAGAAGCTTGCCGCAGTCCAGATAGACAACAACATATATGTCCGAAGGTTTGTCCATTATATTTACAACTGCGTATTCGGCCTCATTTACCCGGATGGGAACGACCAGAGGGAGAACAGGCACTCTGCTTCTTAAGGGACTCTGGCGGATCGGCAGACAGGTTACGCCGTGAACCTCATCCAGCTCTTTTTTCGAAAAAAATTCCGCGGTATCCGGCAGAGGATTTTTGTAAAGAGAATAGGCAGTAGTTCCGTCTCCGGAGAGAACCAGAGCAGACTGAACCAGATAGTTGCAGCCGGCCAGATCTGATAGCTCGTTCTGAACTAGACGTTCCTGAACTGTATATAAAACTGAGGGAGAGGTAAGCATACGGATATCAGAGGCAAACTCTGCAGTTCCGCAGATGGCTGTCAGCCGATCCATAATATTTTTATAATTGTAATTTAATGTTTCAGAGGCGTTTAAAACAGCCTGTTTTGTTCGTTCAAATTGTCGGTCGGAGAGTATAAAGCTGTAATAAAAAATGGAAATAGCTGTAATCAGTATAGTCAGAGCCAGAGTTAACATTCCAATTACAATACTTATTTTTTCCATAAGGGGAGCATCTTTAAAATGCCGAGGGAGTGGTTTCTTCAAAGCGAATCCTCCTGCCTGTTTTAAGATTTGTATTTTGCCTGAAAGTCAGAGGGGGTAATGCCATGGACATTTTTGAATGCCCGGGAAAAGGAGCGGTAATCTCCGTACCCTACCTCATAAGCCACATCGCTGATGGAAGCAGACGGATTCGTAAGAACGCGGCGGGCATATTCCATCTTTTCTGTCAGCAGGTAGTCTCTTAAGTTTACATTTGTTTTATTTTTAAAATAGATGGCAAAGTAAGAAGGACTTAAGTGGACTTCACGGGCAATGTCCTCAATCTTAATGTGATTTGTAATGTTGCGGTGAATAAACTCCTTGGCCGTACAGATAATAGGGTCGTCTGCCCTGGAAGCATTTTCCTGTACCTGAGCGTATTTGGAAGAAGCATAGCCGTATACGGCGTCTATAAATTCTGACAGCTGGCAGAAGGAGTCGGATAGCCACTGTCGGATCTGGGATAGCTGTTTAAAGCGGTATAGATCTCTGGCAGTGGCGATTTCTGAAATTTCTCCATGTGAAAAATTAGAAAACTCCTGCTGAACCTGATGGAACAGGGCATAGCACAGGCTGTAAACATAGTTTGGAGGGGGCATAGGCACATAGAGAAGGCTGTCTATAAATTCATTGCAGTAGGTTTTGATCCCTTCCCTGTCCTTTTTTACAATATATTGGAATAAGGGAAGGCAGTCTATATCTGAAAGCCTGGTTTTGGGCGGTATGGTACAGATCGTTTCGTATGTAAATATATGCGAGGATGAGTCGTACAGCTGATAAGTGAGGGCTGTCAGAGCCCTGTTGTAGGAATAAGAGCACTCCATCAGCCCGGATACGGTATCGCCTACACCGATAAAGGGAAGAGGGAGTTCTTTGTTTTTCAATGCTTCCAGACAGCGCAGGGCCACATGGAAGGGGATCAGGCTGGAGGTATTGAAAATTCCAATCAGCTGTTTTGAATCATGCTTCCAGAAAATATGTTTTTCTCCGGCAAATTCCTGATTTAGCTGCTTTAAAACCGGATCAGGAGAAAAGGAGGGTGTTCCGTCAGAAATATTTTCTCCAAATAGGAAGACGCAGACATAGCAGGAGCTGTCGCTTAAGGGAAGATTTGTATCTCTCAGCATCCGGGAAATGATCCCGGATTCCAAAATTTTTCCGTCAATGAGATTATTGAAAAAACTAAAATTAAACTGTTCCTGATAAAGACGCCGGGTGCTGCTACGGTTCTGGCTGTTTCGTTCCAGAAAGATACGGCAGATTTCATCGGTAAGTTCGGTACTGTTTAAAGGCTTTAAAAGATATGCCTTGGCTCCATAGCGCATCGCTTCTTTAGCATAGGAAAAGTCGTCATAGCCGCTTAATATAATAAAATCGGTAGAGATTCCGGCATTCCGGCAGCGCTCAATTACCTCAAGTCCCGTAAGATCCGGCATACGGATATCAATAATAGCGAGATCGGGCTTATGTTTAATAATAGCATCCAGAGCGTCATGGCCATTGGATGCAATGGCTGCAATGCGGATTCCCAGACTTTCCCAGTTGATTGCGGTTTTTACTCCTTCCAGAACGGAGTATTCGTCATCTGCCAAAACAGCAGTAAATTCAACAGAGTTTTGTTCCATGGGGGTCCTCCTGGGGGGCGAAAAATAGATAATAGTAATACAGGCAGATAATCAGAAATATGATATGATTTCGATTATATACGTCAGTATAATTACTGTCAAGGGCAGGATTTGTTACATAAGACAGCATAAAAATTGTTACATGAAAGTTAAAATATGTCCTTCTGATTGTGAAAAATAAATGATAAAGTTAAGCCATCCACAGGCGAGAGATAAAACAGAAAATAAAATTTAAGGAGGAAGTTATGAGAAAGAAACGTTTAATGAGTATTGCCCTGGCGGCAGTAATGGCAGCTTCCGTTGCAGGGTGCGGTTCCGGTTCTGATACGGCAGCCAGTGCGGAAAGCACTCAGGCAGAGGGCGGAAGCGCTCAGGCTCCGGAGGGCGCTACTACGGTAGAGGTATGGACAGAGGACCGTCATGATCTGGAGTATGTAGAAAAGATGATTGATCAGTACAACCAGAACAATGAGGACAATATTTTTATCAATCTGACTGTTATTACAGAGGATTATAAGAATATGCTGGCTCTGGCGTACAATGGAGGAACAGCTCCGGACGTAGTTGGAGCAAACAGCCTTCCATTAAATACATTTGCAGATACAGGAATTCTGATGCCTTTAAACGAGTACATTGATTCCGATGAAACCTTCCAGAAGGTAAATGAACCCTATGAGCATTCCTATGAAGGCGAGAATACAAGAAACGGAAATATCTACTTTGTATACAGCGGTATGCGTTCCGGCGTTCGTGTAGAATATAATAAGAATATTCTGGAAGAGTGCGGTTATACAGAAATTCCTTCCAAATTAGAAGATTACATTGATATGGCTAAGGATATTACAGCAAAGGGTGCAGGCAACTATTATGGTATCGGATTTACATCCGCATCTACCTTTGAGCGTCTTCTGGAAATGTCCGCTCAGGTTTCCGGTATTTACTACTATGACTATGTAAACGGAAAATATGACTTCAGCGGCTACAAGGATATTGTTGAACTTGGAAAGAGATTTATTTCTGAAGACATCGCATATCCGGATCAGCAGGGCGTTGACAATATGAGAGCTCTGTTTGCAGAAGGCCAGTTTGCCCTGTGGAGCAACGCTTCTCAGGAAGCCAGCGTATTTACCAATCAGATTCCGATTACCGAGTTTGAGTGGGGCGTAGCAGAGGTTCCGTCCCTGACAGGTGAGATTGAGGGCGCACTGCAGACAACTCCTTCCAAGGCATACGGTATCGTATCTACCTCTGAGCATAAGGATGAGGCATGGAAGGTAATTCAGTACTTCCAGTCAGAGGAATTCTTAAAGGGCTACTTAGAAAGCGGCTACTGTCTGCCGATCAGCACATATATGGATGCTGTAATCGACAAGACAAAGATCGGCCGCATGGCAGATTTCTCGCTGCTTGATTACGAGTCCGTATATCCGAAGCCTCCGGTGATTAACCTGACCGGAGATGACTACAGAGTAGTATTATGGAATGCAGTAATGGATTATGTAGACGTAGATGAGGCCATCGAAGATCTGAATACCCGTTATAATGAGGCTCTGGAGGCAGATATAGCTTCCGGCGCTACAAAGAGACTGGTAATTTCCGATTATGATCCTCTTCATCCAAGCGACGGAACGATCACATATCTGGATAAATAAGCAATAAATGACAGGGGGGGTCCGGCTGCTGGAATGTACCGGTTCCCCTCCGGTTTTTACAGCCTGTATGCAGGAGGTTTTAGATGAACACAAAGAAGAAAAAATTTAAGATAACAAGGGACGGCATTGCGGCTGCTCTGATGCTGACTCCCTCCACCATCCTTTTAGCTGTGTGCTCCATCTATCCCTTTATCTGGATTTTCCGGTATGTATGCTTTGACTACAATGGATTTACAGCTACCTACACCGGAAGCCGGAACTTTATGAGAATGCTTTCTGATAAGGCGTTCTGGGGAAGCGTGGGACACACTATGGAATACGCAGTCTATAAGCTGGCGTTTATTATCCCCCTGGCTTTGCTTTTAGCTGTGCTTTTAAATGCAAAGATGCGGGGAAGCAATTTCTTCAGGGGCATTTATTTTATGCCTACGGTTATCAGTACTTCTATTTCCGGTATGATCTTTGCCTTTATCTTTGCAACTCAGAACGGTATTGCCAATGAGATGCTTTTAAGTGCACATCTGATTGATTCCCCCATTAAATGGCTGACCAGTAAGGAATGGGTTATGGTAGCGGTAACGGTGCTGGCGGTCTGGGGCGGCCTCGGAAATTATATGCTGTACTTCACCACAGGAATGAACAGTGTGGCAGAGGATGTATATGAATCAGCCAAGATCGACGGCGCAGGTGCCGTTCAGACCTTCTTCTATATTACGCTTCCCATGCTGGCGCCGGTACTTAAGGTTGTTTTGATGCTTGCCATTACCAGTGCATTTAAGGATTATGAAGCAATTATGGTTCTGTCAAAGGGAGGGCCGGGAAACCGTTCCATGGTTATGTTCTTATATATCTACAACCTGATTTTCGGAACAGCCAATACAACTACGCAGGCACAGATCGGTTACGGCGCTCTTTTAAGCGTTGTGGCAGCTCTGATCGTAGGTATCATTACAGCAATCTATCTGTTTGTATCCAGAAAACTGGATGATGTAGTATAAGGAGGAAAACCATGGAAAAAGGTCATGCGGTGTATTCCACCAAATCGAAAATTTTAAGAGGGATTGTCTGGGTGCTTATGCTGATCCTGGCGCTCTTTATGGTATTCCCGATCCTTTATATTGTACTTGGTTCCTTTAAGGAAAACTCAGAGCTTTTAGTAGGTGGAACGAACATTCTGCCCAGCCGCTGGGTATTTACCAACTACTCAGATGCATGGAAGCAGGCTAATTTTGCTACCTATACGTTGAACAGTATTTTTCTGGCTCTGGGCGTTATGGTCATTACACTGATTACATCAACCATGTCAGGCTATGTATTTTCCAGAAGAAAATTCTGGGGAAAAGAGATTCTTTACAGCCTGTTTGTTGCATTTATGTTTATCAACGTAGGTTCTGTTTCCTTAAGGCCGCTGTTTGAGCTGGCAGTAAAGCTGAACATGAATAAAAATCTTCTGTCTGTTATTCTTATTTCGGTAGGAACCGGACAGGCAACCTATATTTTCCTTTGCAGAGGTTTTGTAAACTCTCTTCCAAAGGAGCTGGATGAGGCAGCCAAGATTGACGGATGTACCTTCTTCCAGACCTATCGTCTGGTTATTGTACCTCTGTTAAAGCCGGTTATGGCTACCATCGCCCTTTTATCCTTCAGACAGGGCTGGAACGAATATATTCTTCCTCTGGTATTTACCATGACAAATGATAAATTAAGACCCCTGACGGTAGGTGTGAATATGCTGAAAAATGCAGGAGACGGCGCGGCAGCCTGGAACATCATGTTTGCAGGAGCAACCATCGCGATTATCCCCATGCTTATTACATACTGTATTTTCAGCAGATACTTTATGGGCGGTATGACGACCGGCGCAGTAAAGGGATAAAAACAAGCCGCTTATCACTTTGGATAGGCGGCTTATTTTAGTAAATGAGCCTGCGGGCGTAAATTGAAGGAGAACACAGATGAAGGAATGGAAGCTGGGCCATGATGGATTTGTCATGGAATATATGATTGCAGGGCCGAAGGTTACGCCCTTTAAGTCTGATGAGAAGGCAGAAAACCAGCTGGAGCTGGAAGCGCGGCTCAGGGAGCAGATAGTAACGCCTAAAAAGGAGGGCTGCCGGATCAGGCCGCAGCTGGGGCAGAAAGGGGAAAATGGCTGCCGGTGGTCTGTGTGGGCTTCCGGAAATAACTGTTTTATCGATGTATCCCATTTTTACAGCACCCTTCAGAAAATCAGCCTTCTGGCTGCCGTCAATCTGAAGGCTGATGAAGCCTGTGAGGTAAAGGCCAGAATCTGGACCTATATGGCTCTGGGAATTTACTGCAACGGAAAACTGGCGGGAGAGGTAAAGCGCCCGGTTTACAAACCGATTCAGTATCAAGATGTGACGCTTTCACTGAACAAAGGAGATAATCTGATTTTCTGTGAATGTGAAAATCTGGGAGTACGGGATACCAGAAATATTACAGGAATCCAGATCATGGATCACAGGGAGAACATAAGGGTAACTCTTCCGGACAGCCGGTTTCAGAATCAGGTGTTTGAGGATACAGAGTTTATGAGGAAGCTTAAGCTGTGCAGGGGGCGTCTTGTGATGCCCGGAATGGCAGGAGAGGAGCTTTCCCTATGCCTTCACAAAGACAGCCCGGATTATGAGGTTATGAGCCTTCCTCAGACACAGGTTTCCCTTCAGGGAAAAACAGAGGTGACAGTTCCCGAAGAAACAGCTCTTATATCTGTAACGCTCAGACGTCCGGATTATGAACTGACCCGTCAGATGGAATTGACAGAGCGCCGCCGTCCATATTATCCATCTTCAGGTATGACAGAAAGGGAAAACTGGAATCGAATCCTGAGAGAAATTGCATCTGCAGGAAGCTTAAACCGCGGAAGGTTTGGATTTGCAGTTTTTAATGTTTTGGCAAGAAAACAGCTGGGAATCCATGATCCGGAGGACAGACGGCGCTTATTGGAGGATCTGGAGCTGATTGAAGAACGGGTAGACTGCTCGGATTTTCTGGTCTGTGGCCTGATCCGGTATATGCGTCTGTATGAGATGGATGAAGAACTGCAGAGAAGAACAAAGCAGGTTCTGCTAAATTACCGGTACTGGATGGATATGGACGGAGCAGACGCCATGTGCTTCTGGAGTGAAAATCATTCACTGATGTTTTATTCTGCAGCCATGGAGGCAGGACAGCTTTATCCGGAAGAGTATTTCCCATTGGCGGGTATGAGGGGAAAAGAGCTCCACCAGTGGGGGATCAGCCGTCTGGTTCAGTGGCTGGACGATACGGAGGCGTATGGGTTTGAGGAATTTTTAAGCACGGTTTATATGTGCGTGACCTTTGCGGCCCTGTTAAATGTGATAGATTTTGCACCGGAAGAGCTTTCAGAGCGTGCAAGGGCACTGGAGGATCGTCTGGTGAAGGAACTCTGTCTTCAGACCTTTAAGGGAAGTGTGATTGCGCCTATGGGACGGGTTTACAGAGAGGTGATCTATCCCTTCTGTCAGGGCGCTCAGTCGTTGATTAACCGGATGGACCCTGAGACCCCGTGGGCCTATGGAGAAGGCTGGCTGGCATTTCTTACAGGAAGCACCTACCGCTTCCCACAGGAGATGAAGGAACGGATGAAGCAGGCTGTATCCTGCCGGTACACATCGGGAAATGCGGTGATTGTGCTTGAAAAAACACAGGATTACTGTCTGTCCTCGGTAGAATCTCCCAGAGAGGACAGGAATAGCAGGTGGGAAAATATCCGCTTTGAAAAGGGAGAAAAAGTCCATACCCATGCGTTTACCAGATCTTTAAATGAATGCTTCCATGGAACCTCTGCATTTGGACCGGGAATTTACGGTTATCAGCAGCATATGTGGTATGGCGCTCTTTCTCCCGAGGCGGTGATATTTTCCAATCATCCGGGAGCCACAGCAGAGCAGTCAGATATGAGGCCCGGATACTGGCATGGGAATGGAGTAATGCCGGCAGTAAAGCAGGTTCCCGGTATGCTGGGAGCGGTTTATCGGATTCCTGAGAATCATCCGATTCATTTTACCCATGTATATTGTCCGGAAGAACGGTTTGACCGTATTCTGAAAAGAAAAAACTGGATTTTTTTGGAAAAAGATACAGGTTATATGGGGCTGTGGTGCAGTACAGAGCTGAGTCCCTTTGACGATATGATATTTAACTGCGAGTTAAGGGCTTATGGAGACGATATGGCATATCTGTGCGTCTGCGGCAGTGCGGCAAAATGGCGTTCACTGGAACAGTTTGGAGAATGGGCTCAGAGTCTGGAACCATCCTACAATAAAGAAACAGGGGCCTTAAAAACAGAGAGCGGCTTTGAACTTACCTATCAGGCTGTACAGGATGACACACAGTATCTTTTATAAAGACAAAAGGGAGGAATATCATGATGACAGAAAAAATCAATCTTACCAGGATCAAGGCCCCGTTAATTTTTAAGGCGGCAGAAAATGTAAGCTGGAGCAATCCTGAGCTTTACATAAAGGATGGTGTAAAAATCCTTGTAATGAACCGTCATTTGAGAGACGGAGAGAAAACAGAAACGGTTCAGGTGACAAGCAGCAGCCGTGATTTGACATACTGGACCCTTCCGGAGGTATTTGAGAGGACATTGCCTGAGGGAGAAAAGGGGAAGCCCGCGGAGCCTTCTGAGAGCTGGAACAACTTTTCCTGGGCAGAGGGGGGAATAAAAGCAGTAAGCGCTGTCTGGGACCCGGCCCTGGAAATGTACCTGGCTGTTTATGAGGGGCAGGCAGATGACTCAGGCATGTCAGGAAGTATTGGCCTTGCAGTAAGTAAAGACCTGATCCACTGGCAAAGCTTTTTAAGAGATCAGCCCACCTATCCGGGCCATGGGGTAGTCTATGAGGGAGATTATTATCCGGCAATTCCTTTTGGAGAATATATTTATCCCATGGAGCTTCCGACGGGAGAGAAGGTATTTGATGTGCGCGATTACGGGGCGGTACCTGATGGAGAAACGCTTTCAACCGAGGCAGTTCAGGCGGCAGTAGACGCAGCAGCAGCCTGCGGGGGAACGGTGCTGATTGCAGGCGGTTATTATTGCGTAGGAACTGTTTATGTGGCTTCCGGAGTTACCCTCTGGATTCAGAATGACAGTGCGCTGTGTGCGTCCAGAGATTTAAAGCAGTATAAGGATGCATTGATTGCCTGTGTAAATGCCGAAAATATAAAAATCACAGGAGGGGGAAGGATCATAGGAAGGGGAGAATATTTTGTCTATCTGCCCAAGAACCCGCCATTGACTGTTCCCATGGAAACGACGAAGCTTCCGCCCTTTTTATATGATCCCATGGGATATCCGGTGGATTCAATCCGGTACACGTACCGCAGCCGTATCCGCTATGCAGAGGACCGTTATGCAGAAGGGCTTTTGCCCATTCCAAGACCTATGTATACGGTATGGGTGAGAGGATGCAAAAATGCAGAGATCGAAAACATTGTAATCGAGGATGCTCTGGACTGGACCCTTTGTATTGACTGCAGCCATCAGGTTACAGTTCACGATCTGGTAATTAATGGAAACCGTCATGTGGCAAATACAGACGGAATTGACATTATGGGAAGCAGCCAGGTAGAAATCGACCATTGCTTCGTGTCCTGTGCAGATGACGGTATTTGTGTAAAAGCACCGATGAAGCAGGGACATGACGGAATTACCATTGAAGATGCAGATGCAGAAATGGGAGCAACTGAGCAGATTCATATTCAAAACTGTACGGTAGTTTCCGTAATGAACGCATTTAAAATCGGAACGGAAACATACTTTGATATTAAGGATATTACGGTAGAAAACTGCCGCTTTATGCTGCCTGACATTTATCCCGGAACCGTTTCCGGTATCTCCATTGAATCGGCAGACGGAAGCAGGATTCAAAATGTCCGCATCAGCAATATAGAGATGGACCGGGTATGCTGTCCCGTATTTGTCTGCCTGAATATGAGAAACAAATACGGCTTTTTAAATGAAACAGACAGACAGGAAAAGGCCTTTGGAGGAGTCATAGAACATGTGGTTATTGAACATGTAAGAGCTTATCATGCGGAGGTGCCCAGTATTATCACAGGCTTTCAGACAGATGAAAACGGAGTTCATATGGAACGCCGGGTAAAGGATATAAAGATCCGCGATTTCAGGGCGGTTTACAGAGATAATAAGGAAATTCTGGATATCAGAAAACCGGTTTATGAAAATGTCCGTGATTATCCGGAGAATAATGCGTTTGGTGATGTGCCGGCATACGGTTTTTATATCCGCCATGCAGATGATGTTATTCTGGAAGATTGGGAAGTTATCCCAAGAACCATGAACACCAGAGAAGCACTTGTACGGGAATATACAGATTAAGAGAGGTAGTGTGAATATGAGCGCCGTTTATGAAGAAATTAAAAATGAGTATGAGCATTGGAAGGAAAAAGTAACAGAGGATCAGGACCTGACAGCAGAACTCAGGGAAATGGAGGGGAATGCGGATCGAATCACAGACGCATTTTATAAGAATCTGGCCTTTGGAACAGGAGGCCTTAGAGGCGTCATCGGGGCCGGAACCAACCGGATGAATATTTACACGGTAGGAAAAGCTTCCCAGGGTCTGGCAGATTATATTAACCACAATTTCCCCCAGGAGGAACGCAAAATTGCAGTCAGCTATGACAGCCGTATTAAAAGCAGCCTGTTTGCAAAAAGGGCTGCAGAGGTTTTTGCCGCCAATGGAATTAGGGTATTTATATATACGGAGCTGATGCCCACACCTATGCTGTCCTGGGCAGTACGCCATTTAAACTGTGCCGGAGGCGTAATGGTAACTGCAAGCCATAACCCTTCCAAATACAACGGCTATAAGGTTTACGGTCCGGACGGATGTCAGATTACCACAGAGGCGGCTGCAGAAATTTTGGGATGGATTGAAAAAACAGACGCCTTTGAGGATGTAAAAACAGAGGTATTTGAAACAGCCCTTGAAAAAGGAGTTATTTCCTATATTGACGAAGACACGATTACCTCTTTTATTGAAGCGGTAAAGGGACAGTCCATGCTGACGAAATCAGAAGAAGTGGATAAAAATATTTCCATTGTGTATTCTCCTTTAAACGGAACTGGATTAAAGCCTGTATTAAGAACGCTCAGAGAAAGCGGATTTACTAATATTACGGTTGTAAAGGAACAGGAGCAGCCGGACGGACATTTTCCGACCTGTCCCTACCCAAATCCGGAGATAAGGGAAGCAATGGCTCTTGGAATGGAGTATGCGAAGAGATGCAGGGCAGATCTGCTTCTGGCTACTGATCCGGACTGCGACCGGGTGGGAATTGCCGTGCCGGACCGTGATGGCGAATATGTGCTTTTATCCGGAAATGAGACAGGACTTCTTCTGTTAAATTATATTTGCAGCATGAGACAGGCTGCGGGAACGATGCCTGCCCATCCGGTTTTTGTAAAAACGATAGTTACAATGGATATGGCAGCCAGAATTGCGGCAGATTACGGAGTGAAGACTGTAGATGTACTGACCGGTTTTAAATTTATCGGCGACCAGATTGCCTGTCTGGAAGCAGAGGGAAGAGAGCAGGATTACATTCTGGGATTTGAAGAGAGCTACGGCTATCTGAGCGGAAGCTATGTCCGGGATAAGGACGCCGTAGACGGTGCTTTTCTGATCTGTGAAATGGCTGCATACTATCGTGCCAAAGGAAAAGGCTTGTTAGAGGTGCTGGAAGGCCTGTATCGGAAGTATGGTTTCTGCCTTAATACGCTTCATTCTTATGAGTTTGAGGGAATGGAGGGATTTGAAAAGATGCAGGGGATTATGAAGCATCTTCGTACAATGGCTTCCGGAATCAATCAGGGTGAAGAAGTCTGCATCGGCGGACGGAAGGTGGAAGCTGTGGAGGATTATCTGTCTGGTGTGATAAGCAGGGCAGACGGAAATTCAGAATCGATCACAGGGCTTCCTTCATCGGATGTGCTGAAGTTCCGGCTGAGTGGAAATGCCTCCGCGGTTGTAAGGCCATCGGGAACAGAGCCAAAGTTAAAGCTGTATATTTCCGTAAGTGCGGAAGATAAAATTAAGGCTCAGGCAGAGGAAGATAAAATTACAGTTCAGATGGAAGGATGGTTCTGATATGCTGGTACATCCTTATTTTGAAGATCTTAAGGTTCTTCATGTAGGAACGGAACCCAACCGTTCCTATTATATTCCGAGCTCCGAGCCGGGATTCCCCGGCTTGAAGCGGGAACAGTCTGAGCGGTTTGAGAGTTTAAACGGAACATGGAAGTTCCATTATTTTCCATCTGTTTATGAACTGGAACAGAGGTTTTTTGAACCGGAAGCGGAACTGGAAGGCTTTGGGGACGTGACGGTTCCGGGAATGTGGCAGATATACGGAGTGGATCAGAATCAGTATTTAAATCTCAGGTATCCATTTCCTCTTGATCCTCCTTATGTGCCCAGAGAGAATCCATGCGGAGCTTATGTCAGGCATTTTACATATCAAAGACTGCCTCAGGCACCGAAGGCGTATCTGAATTTTGAAGGTGTAGACTCCTGTTTTTATCTGTGGATCAACGGACAGTTTGCCGGATATTCCCAGGTGTCCCATTCTACCAGTGAGTTTGATGTGACAGAGCTGTTGAAGGAGGGAGAAAATACCCTGGCTGTTCTGGTTTTAAAATGGTGCGACGGCAGCTATCTGGAGGATCAGGATAAATTTCGCATGAGCGGAATTTTCAGAGATGTGTATTTACTGAAACGCCCTCTGGAGGGAATCAGGGACTACTGTATAAAGGCAGTGCCTGTATCCGGAGGAAAGGCGGATATTTCTTTGGATCTGGAGTTTTATGGTAATTTAAAGGAAGCCGGGTATCGCCTGGAGGATCAGGAGGGGAATTGCGTGCTTGAGGGCCGGTGCAGCGGCCATATGCAGGCACAGATACCGGATGCACAGCTGTGGAATGCAGAACAGCCGTATTTGTACACACTGATACTGACTGCTTCCGGAGAGTTTATTACAGATCGTGTGGGAATCCGACGGATTAATGTGACAGATGGAGTTTTATATATTAATGGGACACCGGTTAAATTTCATGGTGTGAACCGGCATGACAGCGATCCCGAAACCGGCTTTGTGATTTCCGAAAAACAGATCCGAAGAGACCTGCAGCTGATGAAGGAACACAACGTAAATGCCATTCGGACCAGCCACTATCCTAACAGCCCCCAGTATTACCATCTCTATGATGAATATGGATTTTATGTAATTGATGAGGCAGATAATGAAAGCCACGGTACAGATAAGCGTTATAAGAAAACGGATGACTGGGATACGCATGTAAAAAAATGGGGACAGCTGATTGCGGATAATCCGGAGTTTATTCTTCCGACTCTGGACCGGGTGCAGAGATGTGTGGAGAGAGATAAAAACCGTCCCTGTGTAGTAATCTGGTCTATGGGAAATGAATGTGCATATGGATGTACCTTTGAGGAAGCTCTTAAATGGACCGCCGCCCGCGACGATACCCGGCTGCTGCACTATGAAGGAGCCAGATATGTGTCAGATCACAGGAAATATGACCGCAGTCTTCTGGATCTGTACAGCAGGATGTATCCTGACTTTGAAGAGATCCATACATATTTTAAGCGCCGCCATAAAAACCCCTATCTGATGTGCGAATATGCCCATGCTATGGGAAATGGCCCCGGTGACCTGGAGGATTATTTCCAGATTATTCACCAATATGACGGAATGTGCGGCGGCTTTGTATGGGAATGGTGCGATCATGCAGTTTTAGAAGCTTCGGAAGAAGACGGCTCTGTAAAATACCTTTACGGAGGAGACAGCGGCGAATTCCCTCATGACGGAAATTTCTGTGTAGACGGACTGGTTTTTCCTGACAGGAGACTCCATACAGGCCTTCTGGAATTTAAACAGGTATATCGGCCCGCGAGACTGGTATCCTGCGATCTGCGGTCAGGAAGAATCTGCCTCCATAACTATATGGACTTTATGGATTTAAAGGAATATCTGAGAATCCAGTGCATATTTATAAAGGATGGCGAGGAAACCGGAGAGACTGAACTTACGCTTTCAGAATCAATATGTCCCCACACAGAGGGACTGCTGTCGATTCCTTCCATTCCGGGAGAAATAGATGGGATTCGGCTTATATATCGTCTGAAAGAGGAGAGAGGCTGCCTGAAGGCCGGAGCAGAGCTTGGAATGGACGAGTTTCTTCCCTTCCGCAGTCCGGAGCTGATTCGCAAACGGGCATTACAGGTTTTTGAAGCGGAGAGAAAAGAGCCGGAGCAATCCAGACTGACAGTAGAACGTCAGGAGCGCTATATACAGATCTGCGGAAAAGATTTTTCCTATCAATATGACAGCTTTTCAGGCACATTTTCCAGAATGGAATACAGAGGAAAAGAACTTCTGGTACAGCCAATGGAGTATAATATCTGGAGAGCTCCTGCGGATAATGACAGACGGATTCGTTTAGAATGGGAACGGGCCGGTTATGACAGAGCGAAGGTAAGGACGTATGAAACGAAAGTGCTGTTGACCGAAACGGGAGCAGAAATAGAGACCGGATTATCAATTGCAGCAATTCATATTCAGCCATTTTTGCAGATCCGGTCAAAATGGCTGATAGAACCCTCTGGTGCAGTAAAGGCCTCGTTTACTGTGTGCAGAGA
>CAUCBQ010000007.1 GCA_958441075.1 uncultured Clostridiaceae bacterium
GCATTTTTAAGCATTAGATGCCACTTCCCGATGTCGTATCGGGTCTACTCCTAAGGGGAAGGCCGGGGGTTCGAATCCCTTTTGGCGCATTAGACAGTAACGCCGAAAGCTTTTAGTTTCAGAGCTTTCGGTTTTTTTGTTGCTGGAAAGCAGGGGGAAGGATTCAGTGGCAGAAAATGCTGATTTAGAAGTTCTTATCGAAGGATGTTGTCATTTTTTTATTTTAGGTAAGACTGGAAAAAATCAGCACTTGCTGGTATATAAATAAAACTTTGGCATTTTAAATAAAACAGTTTTGCTTTCTTTATCATATATCGCGTGATATATTTAAACGTGGAATATTATGTTAATTATTTGAAATGATTTAGAGGGAGAAATGTGTATAAGAAAGAATTATATCTACGGACTCGATATTGCGTGTGGTTTGGCTGTCATTGTGTGTTTGTATCTGACATTCACCAGCGAATCATTAGATATCACCAGCATCGTGATTAATGGTGTACTTTTTGCAATTGTATTTTGGATTTTTTTCAAGGCTAAGAAGGCCATGCTCAAAATCCTTACCTATGCGTATTTTCAAAACATTTACTCATCCAGAAAGATTGAAACCTCATGCAGGCGTGACATTAACTTTATGTGGCTGCTTGCCGGGCAGAAAGCTCCCGATCACGGCACGATTGCCCGTTTCCGTACATGGAAGAGGGAAACATAAAAGCATGAATCAAAGATATCTGGAGCGGTTCCGCCGCTTTTTAGAGCGTCAGACGATCTATGACTGGCATAGCGTCAGCTTTCAAGGGCGGAATAACTACTGCAAAATGGACCCGGATGCTACCTTTATGCACATGAAAGATGACCACATGAGAAATGCCCAGTTGAAATCGGGATATAATGTTCAGATTGCAGCAGACAGCGAATATATTGCAGCGACTGTACCGGGTATGGTGAAGATGTATAAAAAGTTAGGATTTACAGATGGAGGCAAACCAGAGTCAGTCTGAGGCAGAGAAAAATGGCATGAAATGTGATGTATGTTAAATATTCAGGAGGACGTGTGCATGGAGCGCTTACGTTGTGTAGTAGAGCGAATTACATATCAAAATGCAGATAATGGTTACACAGTGCTGAAATGTGCAGTGAAGAATTACAGCGATCTGGTCACTGTTGTTGGAATAATGCCGGATACACATGTAGGATCTGTGCTTTCTCTGGATGGTTTCTGGAAAATGGATGCAAAATACGGCCGGCAGTTTTCTGTAGAGCATTTTGAAGAGACATTGCCGGCTACCATGTATGGTATTGAAAAATATCTCGGTTCTGGACTGGTAAAAGGTGTGGGACCAAAGTTTGCAAAGCGTATTGTAGAAAAATTCGGAAAAGATACCTTAGATGTGCTTGAAGAATGTCCGGATGAACTTCTGAAAGTTCCGGGAATCGGAAAAGTTCGTGTGGATCGGATTAAAACAAGCTGGCAGGAACAGAAAGAAATCAAGAATATTATGCTCTTTTTGCAGAGCCATGAAGTGAGCACTTCTCACGCAACAAAAATATTTAAAACATATGGCAGTGAAAGCATTGAAATCGTAAAAGAGAATCCATACCGTCTGGCAGATGATATTTGGGGGATCGGCTTTAAAACAGCAGATTCTATTGCACAGAAGCTGGGAATAGAGAAGGAGAAATTTATCCGTTTAAGAAGTGGTATTTTCTATACGCTGAATAAGCTGGCAGAAAGTGGTCACTGTTATGCAAACAGGCAGCAATTGATTGAAAAAGCACAGGAGCTTTTGGAAGTGAAAGAGCCGGAAATACAGATTACTTTGGATGAGATGCTTCGTACCAATGATGTGATCAGAGATATGGGTATGGAACAGGAGGCAGAGGCTATTTATCTTCCGCCGTATTTCTTTTCGGAAACAGGCTGCGCAAAGCAATTAATACGATTGATGGCTATGAAACGGAAAATCAAGGTGAATCCAGATGAAATTATGGAACAGGTTGTATCAGAATCAGAGATTACTTATGATGAAATCCAGTTAGAAGCCGTCAAAACCGCGATTTTTTCTAAAGTAATGGTGTTGACAGGTGGGCCGGGTACAGGAAAAACAACTACAACTTTAGGAATTATTTCAGCCTATCAGAAGGCGGGTGCTCAGATACTTTTAGCAGCACCAACAGGAAGAGCGGCAAAACGTATGTCAGAAGCTACAGGAATGGAAGCAAAAACCATTCACAGATTGTTGGAATATAAACCGCCGGAAGGCTATCAGAAGAATGAAGAAAAGCCGTTAGAAGGGGATGTGCTGATCCTGGATGAATGTTCTATGGTAGATATTATGCTCATGTATAATCTGCTGAAAGCAATACCGGAGCATATGTCTCTGATTTTAGTTGGAGATATTGATCAGCTGCCAAGTGTTGGAGCAGGAAATGTACTGCGGGATATTATTGATTCGGGCAGCATACCGGTTGTACGCCTTACGAGGATTTTTCGCCAGGCACAGGGAAGCAGAATAATCATGAATGCCCATCGAATCAATAAGGGAGAAACCATTGATATGCGTGGCGGAAAAGATGCGGATTTCTTCTTTGCAGCAAAAGAAACAAATCAGGAAGTGGTAGAAACCATTGTTCAATATTGCAAAATAAACCTGCCGCGTTATTACCATGTGGACCCATTGGAGGATATTCAGGTGCTGACGCCGATGCAGCGAGGCGAGTGTGGAGCTGTAAACCTGAATCAGGTTCTGCAGGAAGCTATGAATCCATCTGCGCTCTGTTTGCGAAGAGGCGGAACACAATATCGATTAAAGGATAAAGTCATGCAGATCCGCAATGATTACGACAAGGAAGTATTTAATGGGGATATAGGAACCATTGTCAAGGTGGATATGGAAGCCCGGGAGCTGACTGTAAATTTTGATGATCGGGAAGTTCTCTATGATGTGACTGAGCTGGATGAATTGTCTTTGGCATATGCGGTTACCATACATAAATCTCAGGGGTCCGAATACCCGATTGTTGTGATGCCATTTACTATGAGCCATTTCGTCATGCTTCAGAGGAATCTTCTTTATACGGGAGTGACAAGAGCAAAGAAAATTCTGGTCCTGGTAGGCGAGAAAAGAGCAGTTTTTTATGCTATTAAAAATGAAACAACGACAGGGCGAAATACGGGATTGAAACAACGATTGAGCACAGGAAGCAGAGAACACCAGGAAATAAGTAAACAATCATCAAAAAAAGAGAAGATGATTGTTTATAAAGGCAGTATTCAGCCGTCTCGGGTATGTGAATCACCGGCAGTATATGAAGGAAATATCTGGGAAAGATTATCGCAGTCAAAATTCCGAAGCAGCTTTGTGCTTAAAGCAAATGATAGACATTATACAGCAGAAAAGGGAATGGACGTTATAAGAGAGCATGCGCGGGAATTTGTGAAAAAAAGATTAGCACCGGCAGAACCCCAAAATGATGGCAAACAGACGCCAATGCGAG
Organism: uncultured Clostridiaceae bacterium; assembly: GCA_958441075.1. Classification (GTDB taxonomy): domain Bacteria; phylum Bacillota; class Clostridia; order Lachnospirales; family Lachnospiraceae; genus Enterocloster. Next base: position 3,499 of record CAUCBQ010000007.1, read on the forward strand.
GGCATCCGGTTTTTGTGGCACAGCATGCAACTGCAACCTGCTGCAGAGGATGTCTTGAAAAATGGCATCATATTCCAAAAGGAAGAGCTTTGACAGAAGCTGAGCAGGAATATGTGGTTAAAGTGATTTTAATGTGGATAACCAGACAAATGGCATTGTAAAATGTGGAAAAGATATATGAGTTATAATAATATTAATTACAGAACAGACAGAAATTGTGATATTATTAAAGCAAATATGAATAACAGGAGGATCACCATATGCTGAACACAGGAATCAAAGCCCCGGATTTTGAACTTCCGGATCAGAACGGAACGATGCATACATTAGAGGAGTATAGAGGGAAGAAGGTCATTCTGTATTTTTATCCAAAGGATAACACACCGGGCTGTACCAAACAGGCCTGCGGCTTTTCTGAGAGATACCCCCAGTTTATGGAAAAAGGAGCGGTTGTTTTGGGTATCAGTAAAGACACAGTGGCTTCTCATAAGAAATTTGAAGAAAAATACGGTCTTGCGTTTACGCTTCTGTCAGATCCGGAGCGCAGGGTTATCGAGGCTTATGATGTATGGAAGGAAAAAAAGAACTATGGAAAGGTTTCCATGGGCGTAGTCCGGACTACATATCTCATTGATGAAAACGGTATCATTATCCGTGCAAATGATAAGGTAAAGGCAGCCGGGGATGCGGAAAAGATGCTGGGTGAGCTGGAATGAGGATCATACTGTCTCCGGCTAAAAAGATGAATGAAGATCCGGATACGCTGGCCTGCATGGGCCTTCCGGGATTTCTGGATCAGACAGAGGAGATTTTGGACTGGCTCAGATCCAGAACTCAGGAGGAGCTGAAAAAGCTGTGGGCCTGTAATGACCGGATTGCCGAACAGAATTTTGAACGTCTGGCACATATGGCTCTGAGGAGCAATCTCACTCCGGCTGTGCTTTCCTATGAGGGAATTGCTTATCAGTATATGGCTCCGGCTGTATTTGAAGAGGGACAGTTTGAATATATTCAGGAGCACCTGCGTATTCTGTCAGCCTTTTATGGTGTTTTAAGGCCTATGGACGGAGTGACGCCTTACCGTCTGGAGATGCAGGCCAGGGCTTCTATTGGCGGATATAAGGATTTGTATGCTCTGTGGGGCCGCAGGCTGTATGAGGCAGTGAGGGATGAAAGCGGAATCATTTTGAATCTGGCTTCTAAAGAGTATTCCAAATGTATCGAGTCCTGTCTTTCTGGGGAGGACATATACATTACTCCGGTTTTTTGTGAGGAAGCCGCAGGGAAGCTTGTGACAAAAGCTACCTATGCCAAGATGGCCCGTGGGGAAATGGTTCGTTTCATAGCGGAAAACCGGATAGAGAACCCATTGGAGATTCGCAGCTTTGACCGTTTGGGATACCGGTTCAGAAAAGAACTTTCTTCAGATACGGAGTACGTCTTTGAGAGAATGAAAATGGAATAGAAATACATACAGGCAGTCGGAAATCCAAAGAGAGTTCCGGCTGTTTGGTCCTGGTATAAAAAAGAAAGGAAATCAGGGATGAAGGCAGAGCATACAAAGGCAGTTCAGCTCATTGTGGATCTGTACGGATGCAGAAAGGAAATCATAGATGACGAAGCTGCTGTTAAAAATATAATCCGTCAGATTTGTGCGCGGATTGGAGCGGATATTGTAGAGGAATGCTGCCACAAATTTCAGCCTATCGGTATCAGCGCTGTGGCGGTGATTACCACATCGCATATATCCATTCATACCTGGCCGGAATACGGGTATGCGGCGGCAGATATTTTTTCCTGTCAGGAAAAGCTGCCGGAGGAGATAGGAGAGCTGCTTGCAGAGGCGCTGGGGGCAGAACAGATAAAAAAGCGTCTGATTGAACGGGCATTATGCAGAGAGGAGGAGGTTCATGGGTAAGGAGCTGGTGCTTTCCAAAGGGCAGAAACTGATGATAGAGGGGCGCAGCTACCGGGTTACAGGCGGAATGGAGTTTCATAACCGTTCAGACGGTTCCAGATGGACAGAGTATCAGCTGAAGGACATGGAAAATGGCTGTATCCGATGGCTCAGTGCAGATAATATGTATGAGGAATATGCCATTTACACCCAATGTGCTTACAGCAGTGAATTTGATGAAATGGAGCTGTTCCGAAATGGATATCGTCAGGCAGACAAGGGGCGTGCCAGTGCGATATCTGCCTTTGGAGATGTTGATACAGATCCGGAGGAAGTGGTTTCCTATACAGAGTATGAGGATGGCTCAGGGGAGCGTATCCTGGCAGTGGAGCAGTGGGAGGATGAAACGGAATATTCCAGAGGTTATTATCTGGATCTGGAGGATATCAGCCTTTTGGAGAGGGATAATCCGGCGTATGGGCAGAGAGAAGGCACATCTGCCGCAGCTTCCGGTTTTGGCGGAAAGGCAGGAGGCATTCAGGGAAAAACGCTGGCTGTGGCAGCAGTGCTTTTAATTGCAGCGGCGACTCTGGTGATGAATGTCCTTGCCTCCAATAAAAAGACAATCAGCCGGTTTTTAAAAGAGGATACCCGATTTGTCTATGAAACCTCGATTACATGTGAGCTGAAGCCCAAAGAAAAAGCAGATGTATATAAAACGGATTTGTCCGTGGATGGGGCTGCGAGAGCAGTCATAGAAGGGGTAGAGGGAAATACGGAGGAGGTGCAGCAAAACGAAGAGGACGGATCTGTGGCTGTACTGACAAAGGATGAATACTGTCTTATATACACGGACATGGAACAGGAGACTCTGGTTCAGATCAGTTCACGCTCGTATGCGTATCATACCACAGCAGCCCCTTATCGATCTACCCCGGGAACCCATTCCTATTATCGGAGTTTTTATTATTCTGTAGGACTTGGACGGGACCGAAGGCGTTTTAAGAGAGCGGTCAGCGGTTATGAGGATTATACAGACGGAACTCTGAGTGCAGATCCCTCAGATCCGTATAGAAATTATTCAGACAGTGTTCGCCAGAGCAGTGTCCGTACAAGACGGTCATCTGGAGGAGGAATCAGTTCCGGAAAGTAAAGGATAGCTTTAATTATTGCCTGTATATGAGAGAAAAAGGAGACAAAAATGGCAGAATTTATTATGATTATGATGTATTGTGTGTTGGGCGTTGCCCTGATGCTGCTGGGTACCTGGGTTATGGATCTGGTGATTCCCTGTGAATTTCCTGCGGAAATTAAAAAGGGAAATGTAGCTGTGGGGAGCGTGATGGCAGGAATTTCAGTTGGAATTGGAATTATCATCCGGTCAGCGGTTATGTCATTTCCGGGAGAGGCGGTACAGGAATCCATTTTAGACGGAATGATTTCCACAGTATATTATTACAGCGCAGGTCTGCTGTTTTGTGTGCTGGGATATCTGGCTCTGAACCGGTTAAACCGGAAATATGATCTCAATAAGGAGATTGGAAATGGAAATCCGGCGGCAGGCATCATGGTGGCAGGAATGTTTATCGGCCTTTCCATTATTATAAGCGGAGTGATTCTGTAATGGAGGAGCGCAGATTTTCCTACAGACGCCTTATGATAACCACCTTTATTATTTCCGGCTGCTCCATTATTTATGAGCTGCTTATAAGCTCTGTAAGCTCCTATCTGCTGGGGGACAGTATTGCCCAGTTTTCCATTACCATCGGACTTTATATGTGCGCTATGGGGCTGGGGTCCTATCTGTCCAAATATGTGAGAAAAGAGCTTTTCGACTGGTTTATCTTTGTGGAGATCGGGGTGGGGATTTTGGGAGGCACCAGTTCCCTGCTCCTGTTTATGGCTAATATTTATCTGCAGTCCTATGAGCTTGTGATGTATCTGGAAATTATCCTGATCGGTATTCTGGTAGGGCTTGAGATTCCCCTTCTGACCCGGATCATAGAGGAAAATGCAGACAACCTCAGAATTACGTTGTCCAGCATATTCAGCTTTGATTATATCGGAGGGCTGGTTGGTTCCATTGCCTTTCCTCTTCTTCTTTTGCCGCAGCTGGGGTATTTTTCCACGGCTTTTTTAGTGGGAGGACTGAATCTGGGAGTTTCTCTTTTTATCCTTTTTTCCTATCGGGGTTATATACGGAGATTTTCTCTTTGGAGGCTGATAAGTACATTGGCAGCTGTTTTTATGATCTGGGGAATGCTGTTTTCCGGGCAGGCGGCCTCATCCATTGAACAGGGGCTTTACAGAGACCGGGTCATTCTTTCTGAGCAGACGCCCTATCAGAAGGTGGTAGTTACAAAGCACAGGGATGATTTAAGGCTGTTTATCAATGGAAATATTCAGTTTTCGTCCAGAGATGAATACAGATACCATGAGGCTCTGGTTCATGTCCCCATGGCTGCGGCAGCAGACCGGAGAAATGTACTGGTATTAGGGGGCGGTGACGGACTTGCAGTGCGGGAGATTTTAAAGTATCCGGATACAGAGAAGATTGTTCTGGTAGATCTGGACCCGGAAATGATAGAGCTGTGCAGGACAAACAGGGATATAAGAGAGCTGAATCAGGGATCATTGGACAATCCCAGGCTTAAAATCTGCACTGAAGATGCATACGGCTATCTGGAAGATAATTATAAGGATAAAGAGGGGATTCGGTTTGATGTGATCATAGCAGATCTGCCTGACCCTAATAGCGAGACTTTAAATAAGCTTTATACGGATTTGTTTTACAGGCTGTGCCGGAATAACCTTACGGATCATGGGGTGCTGGCGGTTCAGTCTACAAGTCCCTACTATGCCCCGGACGCCTACTGGTGCATCAACAGGACGGTAGCCCGGGAATTTCCGTTTGTATATCCCTATCATGTACAGGTGCCTTCGTTTGGGGACTGGGGCTTTCAGCTGGCTTCCTGCAATCCTGTGGATACAGAGACATTAAAGCCATTGCAGGAAGGAAAGTTTTTAAATGCCTCCAGTCTGCCGGGGATGTTTTTGTTTGCAGGGGATGAGATGCCCCGAAGAGAGCAGCTGGCAGCCAATACGCTGTCAGAGCCAAAGCTTCTGCAGTATTATCTGGAGGCGGAGAGAAGCTGGGATTAGTTTATCCTATGCTTCAAAGCATACATTTCCCTGCATCCATACCTGGCCCTTAAAACGGCGTCCGGGAGCAGGCTCGCCTAAAAGATCAGCAGCGTTGATTGCAGCTGTAAAAAGCAGATCATTGCATTCCAGTCCTAAAAGAAAGATTTCTTCTCCGGTAATGCGGTTGGTTCTGCGGTCTACGGATAAAATAGTTCCGATGACAGAATACTGGTCGCATTCAATGCCGGAGGGCATAAAGCAGGTATCTACAATGGAATAAATATCTTCTCTTGCCACACGGCGTGATACAGAGGAGAAAAGATCAATATCTTCTACGGTCAGTGTTTCGATGGCTTCTTCATCCCCCCGTTTGGCGGCTTCGATGAGATGGCTGCGTTTGCTGGCCGCTTTTTTTCGGTCCTCAGTCTGTTTTGGGGTCTTCTGAACCGGAAGAAGAATTTTGCCCTGAATGGACAGAGCTGAGAGAGAAGCGCTCTTTGGAAGGACCGGCTGGCTGCTCTGAAGGCGCAGGCGGTATTCCATAGAATTTTCCATATAAAAAATCAGGGAAATCCCCACCCGGTATTCATCCAGGAGACCTGCAAAGGTTTCACGTTCCGTATGACGCTGGATGGAACAGTCTGCGGTGGATGTAACCTGGCTGCTTTCTACATATGGGAAATAATATTCCTGCTTGAAGATTCCTTTTTGGCTTAAACGTCCTGCAATTGCAACTCCCATGCCGGGAGCCGTCTGAGCCCGCAGTTCACAGAACATTTCACCGTCGGCTTCCTTTAAAATATCAGACCTGGAAGCGTCTTTGGCAAGCTTTTTTAAAAGCTTATCCAAATCCTGACGGGAGGTATACTGACTGAACCCAAGGGTTCGCATATATTTGTGCATGATGTCACCTTCTTTCTGAAAAACCATTCAGCCCATTATAGCTTACTTTTATAGAGATTACCAGTGTTTTTTTCGGGTAAGCTCCGGGATGCCGTATTGACAGCCCATGTTAAGATAATAAATATGACATTAAAAAATGGAAAGGAAGACCCATGGATCAGCTTACGAAAAAGCCGCTTTTTAATCCCCAGGGAGATACCAGTCTTAATGCAAGACGCATGATTGGGGGAAATACCACAAATTTGAACGATTTTAATAATATGCGTTATACCTGGGTTAAGGACTGGTACCGTCAGGCCATGAATAATTTCTGGATTCCAGAGGAGATCAGTTTGGGACAGGATAAAAAGGATTATCCGGAGCTGGCCCCCGCTGAACGGGCCGCCTATGATAAGATTCTGAGCTTTCTGGTGTTTTTGGACTCTATTCAGACAGCCAATCTTCCCAATATCGGGGAATATATTACTGCAAATGAGATTAATCTCTGTCTGAATATACAGACCTTTCAGGAGTGTATTCACAGCCAGAGCTACAGCTATATGCTGGATACGATCTGCAGTCCTGTAGAGCGTGACGCCATTTTGTACCAGTGGAAGACGGATGAGCATCTTTTAAGACGCAATACCTTTATTGGGGAATGCTATAATGGATTTCAGGAAAATAAAAGTCCCAAGGCCTTTTTGCGCGTCCTTATGGCAAATTATATTCTGGAAGGAATCTATTTTTATTCCGGATTTATGTTCTTTTATAATTTAAGCCGCAATGGAAAGATGCCCGGCTCGGCTCAGGAGATCCGTTATATTAACAGGGATGAAAATACTCATCTGTGGCTGTTCAGAAACATAATCCGGGAATTAAAGCAGGAGCGTCTGGAGCTGTTTACAGATGAAAACGTGAAAATGATGAAGGAGCTTCTGATGGAAGGTGTCCGTCAGGAAATTTTATGGGGCGAATATGTGATTGGAGACCGGATTTCCGGTCTGACAGCAGGGATGATCCGGGATTATATTTATTATCTGGGAAATCTCCGTTGGGTAAGTCTGGGCTTTGAACCTGTCTATGAAGGCTTTGAAAAGGAACCTGAAAATATGGCCTGGGTCAGCCAGTATTCCAATGCAAATCTGGTAAAGACCGATTTTTTTGAAGCCCGCAGTACCGCCTATGCCAAGAGCACGGCTCTGATTGATGATTTATAAATAACCGGTTTTTGAAGATAAAAGAAAAGGATATGATATATGGAAATGATAATAAGGATGTTTAAGGGGGATACAGAGCTTCGGGAACTTTTAAGAACGGTATTAGAAGGAATACGCTCTGATTTTAAGGATGAACGGTACAGTATTGAGCTTCTGGCAGAAAAATTCCACAGCTTTGCCAAGTCCGGAATGGGGGAGCAGGACCTGTGGGCTGCTCTGGTAAAGGCAGCAGTGGAGCTTACCAGCGCCCAGTCTCCCGGATGGGAATTCATAGCGGCCAGACTTTTGGGAGCATCCTTTAAACGGGAGCTGTCAGGGCGGCTTAAATTACTGGGAATCACAGATTTTTACAGCAAGCTCTGTTATCTGACAGAGGAAAAACTCTATGGGAATTATATTTTAGAGCATTACACAAAGGAGGAGATACAGGAGGCGGAGGGATTTCTGTGCCCGGAGAGGGATCACCTGTTTACCTTCTCCGGACTGGATCTGCTCCTTAAGCGCTATGTGATACACAGCCGCAGTCTGGAGCCTTTAGAAACGCCTCAGGAGATGTTTTTAGGCATTGCTCTTCATCTGGCTATGAAAGAGGAAAAAGACCGCCTGTGCTGGGTGAGAAGATTCTACGATATGCTCAGCCGGATGTATGTAACCATGGCTACCCCCACGCTTTCCAATGCAAGAAAGCCCTATCACCAGCTGTCTAGCTGTTTTATTGATACAGTTCCCGACAGCCTGGAGGGAATTTACAGAAGTATTGACAATTTCGCTCGTGTCAGCAAATTCGGCGGAGGAATGGGACTGTATTTCGGAAAGGTGCGCGCAGCCGGAAGCAGTATCCGGGGCTTTGAAGGTGCTGCCGGAGGAGTGATTCGCTGGATTCGGCTGGTCAATGATACGGCAGTAGCCGTAGATCAGCTGGGAATGCGTCAGGGAGCGGCTGCCGTGTATCTGGACGCATGGCATAAGGATTTGCCGGAATTTTTGCAGCTTCGCACGAATAATGGTGATGACAGAATGAAAGCCCATGATATTTTTCCGGCGGTATGTTATCCGGATCGGTTCTGGCGGCTGGCAAAGGAAAATCTGGATGCGCCCTGGCATCTGTTCTGCCCTCATGAGATTCATGAAGTAAAAGGTTATTTTCTGGAGGATTATTTCGGAGAAGAATGGGAAACCCGCTATGAGGAATGTGTGGCAGATTCACGTTTAAGCCGCCGGACTGTGACCGTAAAGGAGCTGGTACGGCTGATTATAAAGTCTGCGGTGGAAACAGGAACTCCCTTTGCATTTAACAGGGATATTGTAAACAGGGCCAATCCAAACAGTCACAGAGGAATGATTTACTGTTCTAATCTCTGCACGGAAATTGCGCAGAATATGTCGCCTATGGAAACCGTCAGCCAGACTGTAGAGACAGAGGACGGTGATCCTGTAGTTGTTGCAAGAGTACGTCCGGGTGATTTTGTGGTATGTAATCTGGCAAGCCTTTCTTTGGGAAATATTCCTTTGGAGGAGGACGGTGTTTTAGAGGATACGGTGCGGACCGCAGTACGGGCGTTAGATAATGTAATCGGTCTTAATTTTTATCCTCTCCCCTATGCAGAGCTTACAAACAGTGCATACAGAAGCATTGGCCTGGGTGTTTCCGGATATCACCATATGCTGGCAAAACGGAGAATCAAATGGGAAAGTCAGGAGCACCTGCGGTTTGTGGATCGGCTCTTTGAACAGATCAGTCAGGCAGCTGTTGAGGCCAGCGCAGATCTGGCAGAGGAGAAGGGAAGCTATCCGCTGTTTGAGGGCAGCGGCTGGCAGACAGGAACTTATTTTTCCAGACGGGGATATACAGGCAGCCGGTGGAGGAGGATTGCCGAAAAGGCAGCCAGAGGAATGCGTAATGCCTATCTTTTAGCTATTGCTCCTACCAGTTCTACCAGCATTCTTTCAGGAACTACAGCCGGTATTGATCCCATTATGCACCGTTTCTATCTGGAAGAGAAGAAGGGAGCCATGCTTCCAAGGGTGGCTCCGGAGCTGACGCCCGAATCCTACTGGTATTATAAAAATGCCCACCTGTTAGATCAGACCTGGAGCATAAAGGCATGCGGTGTCCGCCAGCGTCATATCGACCAGGCTCAGAGCATGAACCTGTATATTACCAACAGCTATACCTTCCGCAGGGTTTTAAACCTGTATATTCAGGCCTGGGAGCAGGGGGTAAAGACCATTTACTATGTCCGATCCAAGTCTCTGGAAGTAGAGGAGTGTGAGAGCTGCTCTTCATAACAAAATCATTTCGATTCTGTAAAAAACAGCCGATTCCGGAAGTATATAAGCCCGGAACCGGCTGTATCATTTAGCGTATGTTATTATCTGCCGGTATGATAATCGCTGCAATCACATAGGCAGCGATTCCGGCGCCTGCGGTAACGCAGGTGAATATGGCCCAGGCCAGACGCACAAGGGTCGGATCAATGTCAAAGTATTCTCCGATTCCTCCGCATACGCCGCTGAGCATACGGTTGGAAACAGAACGGTATAATCGTTTATTCATAGTCAGAAAGACCTCCTTTGTATTGAAATGTTAAATAAAGTTTTGGGCTCAGATGCAGTCATCCAGATGCTCCATAATCCGGTGAATCCGGTGGGGACGGAATCTGGGGTAGGCGGCGCCTCCCATGGCTGCTCCGCAGGCGGATAGAAACAGTCCGCTGAGAAGAAAAATCAGGCCTGCAATGATGCAGAAACGTATCAGTTTATTCATCTCTGTGACCTCCCTTTATGAAGCATTCCGCTGATCCAGTCTATAAGTCCGCATATGAGACGGGGAATCAGCTTACCGTAGAACAGGAGACATAGGGCTAGCAGAAGGAAGCCTGCTCCCAGGGCGGCCAGTCCCGTTCCGGCAGTGAAGATGCCCTGAATGGGGTGGATAAATAGAGATACAACCCCCAGAGGAAGGGCAAGAATTGCTGTAATAAAAGCCCCTCCGGTTAAAACTCCAAGGCTGATAAGAAGCAAAAAGGCGATGACTGCCAGGGCTGTTACCGTACCTGCGATACTGCCTCCAATTCCCAGAAACAGAGGTGCTCCTACGATGAGAAGTATGATCCATAAAAGGAGCTTTAACAGACGGCTGGTTCGCGGGCCGGAACGGCTGGTCTGTGAACCGGAGCGGTTACGCTGTGGATCGGAGCGGTCAGTTTTATGGAAATCCTCCGACGCCTGAGAACCGTTTTCTGTCGGAACCGGATCTGGCATTGTCAGCTCATAGCCCGGATCTTTAAAGCGGGAATTTTCATAGCCTCTGTCTGTAAATTCACCTGCCGCATCCGTGTTGCCGGAAAGACCGGTTCGGATGATGGAAGCAATCCGTTCCGGACTTCCAAGCTCGTTTGTAATATCGGCATCAGATCCAAAGCCTGCTTCATCAAGATAGTTTTCGTAGTAGTCCAGAGCATCCCTGCGCTCATCATCGCTGATATCCTGAAGCAGATAGGAAAGCTGTTTCATAAATTGTTCTCGATTCAAGAATCCCCCTCCTTTATGATCTGGGAAATCTTCTGGGAGTAGACCGCCCATTCTCTTCGGTAAAGCTGCAGCTGCAGCCGTCCCTGTTCTGTGAGCCGGTAATACCGGCGGTTTCTGCCGTCAATAGCCTGGTCATAGACCTCCAGACAGTCATCCTTCTGCAGACGCCGCAGTACCGGGTACAGAGTTGACTCGGATATGTCGAGGGCTTCACGGACCTGCTGTGTGATCCGGTAGCCGTAGGTACCCTCCTTCTCCCGTGAGACGGCAGCCAGTACAATGGCATCCAGAAGGGCAGAGCCGGTGTTGAATACCATAAGCATCCCCTCCGTGTGTCGGTAAAAGCGATGCTCCTGTCTGCCCGTCAGGCGGTCAGGACACATCGGCTGTTATGAATTGTTACAACAATATTATATGGCGTATAATATTATATGTCAATAAAAGAAAATCCAAAGAAAAAGGAGTGATTCGTTAGATTTTCTTAAGCTATTTTAGAAACTGTTTACCATGCGGTCAAACTTCGGACACAATTGCAGGGTATACTTGGTACCATAAACAAGCAGTCAGAGCTTTTTACATAGAACACAGCAGCGTTTACCGCTGCGGTATAGATTATTAAGCCGGTGGGGTTGGCATATGGACAGCCTTACCGGCTCAAACCAATTTATGGGGAGATTTCTCTCCCCACAGTCTTTTATATTCTCATCTATTGCTATTTTCCGGCTTTATCTTCAGTATTTCATCAAACAGGTTTTTATATTCCAGAATAATTTTCTCATTGCCAGCAGCAGAGACAGGACCAGTCTTTAAAAGCCGGCTGATTAAGGCGGCGGCTTCTGTCTGGTCTTCGGCAGTGCTGTTTCGGATATCCCGAATCATTTCATTGATATGGGAGCTGGAAATTCCCATGACAGATCTGCGCATGGCGCGCATACGGCTGTTCAGGATACCTGTGGGAGGAAGGGCCTGGGCATAGGCGCTCAGGATATAGCCCTGAAGATCCTCAGAGGTCAGATTTAATTCAGCCAGAGCCTGACCGGTATTGTTAAATACGGAAAGAGTAGATTCGATATCCGGGTCTTCTGTGCTCCATAGCGTAAAGTAGCCTGCGGGGAGAAGAAAGTCAATGCCACTGTCATAGGCGCGGCCCCGGTAACGTACTGCCGGCTTTACATATTTATCTCCTGCTGCAAGAAGATAGGGGAGAAAGCGTCCTTTAAATTCAGAAACTTTTTTAAAGTCTCCCAGCATTCGAAGTTCTTCAAGGGGGCTGTCAATGCAGGCGGCTGTTCGGCGGGCAGGAGAGTGATTCCACAGGGGGAGGGAGGAAGGATTGGAAAATATGAAACCGTTTTCATATGAGTAAGGAAGCTGGCTCAGTACAGCAGAACCATGATCCAGGATTCTCTCCAGCGCCCTTTGGTCAGCAGCTGCCAAAAAGATCAGATTTCTCCGGTTTACCAGTTTTTGGGCCAGAGTGTATAGAGCCCGGCTTACCTGTCTGCCGGCCGCTCTGGCGGCATCATCCTCAGGATAAGCCTGTTCCAGAGAAAGAGTATTTTGTATATTCTTTAAAAATCCGTAGATCTCAGGCGAGTTTAACAGGAAGCGGAAGCGGCTGTCCTGCCGTATATACCGTTCAGCCAGGCTGTAGGATAAAGAAGGGCCGTTTTCGCTTTTGGACAGATCGTAGTCCGGGAGGTATTTTTCGATCACCTGTGAAATCGTTTCCCTGTCTTCATAATTTCCGTTTTTCATCAGATCCAGAAGAAAATCAAGGCTGGTTTCAAAATCTTCCGTAAGCCCCGACCAGACTACGCTCATCATGGGACGGCTGTTTTCTCCTGCATCCTGATCAGGATACAGTTCGTCAAAGGTACAGTCATAGAGATATTCCTGCTCCATGTTTTTCTGCTGTTCTACGCAGAAGCGGCGGGTATCTAGTTCTGTAAGCAGCATTTGGTAGAGTGTAAGATAGTTCCACTCCTCGCCCTTTAATTCCCTCAGATCGAAAAAGAGCTGGTAGCTTCCGATTTCCGGAAGAGGGGAGGGAGAACCGCAGCAGGAAATTCTGCGGCGCATGCTCCAGAAAAAGTCAGGGTCCTCATCGGGTTCGGGAAGGTCTTTGGGCTGAATCAAAAAATCCAGACAGCTTTTGTCCTGAATGTTCCATTTTCTGAAATTCTCTGTTTCACAGATCAGAGCCTGAATTTCTTCCGGAGACATGGCAGCCTTTTTTTCCCTGAGCCACCGGTCACGGTCATTTTCCAGAGCTTCTGCCATGCCGGGGACAGGAACAGCAGCAGACAGTACGCTGGCGCTGGGGGATAAGAGCAGCTTTGTCAGCCTGCGAAGGATCGACTGTTCTTTATCTGTGCTGAAGCGTTCAAAGGTGCGTTCGTAAAGGGGATAGTAGTCTGTCCGCCCGGTAAGGCTCCAGAAGCGCCCGATTTCCTCTGACAGAAGAAAACCCAGATGGGGCGTTTCCCTCATGAGAAGGTCTGTCAGCCGGTCTTCTTTTATCACAGCCTTATACAGTTCTTCTGCTATTCCCTTCTCTGCGATTTCTCCAAGTCCCTCATTGACTGCTTTGAAAAACAGTTCCCGCTGGTCTGCATCCCCGTTTTGAAGACGGAATTTTAAAACCGGACGGGCCAGCGCCGTATCCAGATAAATGTCAATGATGTTGTTAAGGCCAATGGCTTTGGCAGCTCGCTGAACCGGAGACGTATCCTGATCCATCATTCCGGCGCAAAGCCCCATACAGATCACATCCTCCTGGGACAGTCCGCTTAAATCAATGGTATAGTCAATAACAGAGGCATGCTCCGCAGGGCTTCCCTCATAGGCAGGGCTTTTGATTTCCGTTTTTCGAAGGCCGGGAGCCACAGGCTCTTCAAAGAGAGGGCGCAGATTAAGATTTCTGCTTTTGAAGCGTGATAAGTGTTTTTCATCCAGAAATTTCAGCACTGCATCCAGATCGGCGTTTCCGTAGAGAATCATCAGGCAGTTGGAGTAGTCATACAGCTGTTCGTAGGCATGACGAATTTTCTCAAAGGTGATTTCCTTATAATGAAAATGAGCTCTCCCCAAAAGATTGGAAGCAATCTGGCCATCATACAATGCCTGGGCAGCTGCGCTGTCGGCATTTTCCTCCAGATCTGTTAAATGTCCCCAGTCCTCGCTGAGAACCGTTCCCAGCATGGAAAGCTCCCCCTCGGCATCCTCCAGCTCAAAGCGCAGCCCCTCCCTGAGAAAGAACCGGCGGTCCTTCAGCGCGTCAGGCTCCTCCATGCAGCATAAAAATACATCCATAAGCTTTAGAAGCTGTTCCATGCTCAGGGAGCAGACCGGATAGCAGGTGCAGGTATTGTCTGTGATTCCATTCATAAAGGTGGAATAGCTTTTGCTGTCCATGTCAAAAAACACATCCCGGCTGGGATAGGAGGGGCAGGAGCAGAGCATCAGATGTTCTAATATATGATTGGAATCCAGAGCGTCCAGCTGGGGAGTCCGATAGATCAGATTAAAGCCCAGCTCCCGGTCATCGTTATGGATATATAAAAGTCGGGCTCCGCTGAAGGGGTGGAACAGCTCTGCTGTTTCTGCTCCAAGCATGGAAATCGAGTTGCGCTCTGTGACGGTAAAGCCCCACAGAGTCTGGCCTTTTTCGGGCAGCCTTGACATGGCGAATCTCCTTTTTCGTGAAATGATGCCGGGGACAGCCCCCGTTGATACATGATTGCTTCACACGGTGTGCTCCCGCAATCATGAAATACAGTGCGTAAAAAATGCTGTACCGGCGGCAGTTTATCCGCAGTACAGCATATGGATACAGGGTTTATAAGAATCCGAAGCAGTGCTGTTTTATGCCAGCTGTGCCTTATATTCCTTTAATGCCCGTGCCAGCTGGTCGGGACATGAGGTGGGACGGGGGCCGCACTGTATGCCTTCCAGACGGCGGATTGCCTCGTCTACATCCATACCCTCTACCAGCTTTGCGATGCCCTGGGTGTTGCCGGAGCAGCCTCCTGCAAACTGAACGTTGGTGAGCCTGCTGCCATTTACATCAAAGGAAATGGCTCTGGAACATACGCCGTGTGTTTTATATGTCATCATGATGATTAACCTCCATTGCTGTTTTATAAAGAATGCAGATTCGATTATGCCCCAAGGTGCATGGATTGTCAAGAAGATGCTTGAAAAAATGGTGCGGGCCACAGTATAATTGAGAAAAAGCGGTTTCCGTATGGAGCCGTCAACCATACAAGGAGGAAATGAAATGATAGCAATTATCGGAGCCATGGATGAAGAAGTGGCTATGTTAAAGGAAAAAATGACAGAGGTGCAGGTGGAAGTCCGGGCCGGCATGGATTTTTATAAGGGAAAGCTGGAGGGAAAGGATACGGTGGTAGTCCGTTCCGGTATCGGAAAGGTAAATGCGGCCATGTGTGCTCAGATTCTGGCGGATTATTATGCGCCCTCCTGCATCATCAATACGGGAATTGCAGGATCTTTGGATGCTCAGATCAATATCGGTGATATTGTGATTTCCACAGACGCTTTGCAGCATGATATGGATGCCCGTCCATTTGGTTATGAGGCAGGACAGATTCCCAGGGTAGATACTCTTTCATTTCCGGCAGATGAAAAGCTGGTTTGTCTGGCAAAGGAATGCTGCAGCCGGGTAAATCCGGAGATCGGCACCTTTACAGGCCGTATTGTTTCGGGGGATCAGTTTATTTCCGATAAAGATAAAAAACAGTGGATCAGGGAGACTTTTTCCGGTATGTGTACAGAGATGGAGGGAGCGGCCATTGCCCAGGTGTGCTATTTTAATCATATCCCCTTCCTGATCCTGCGTGCTATTTCCGATAAGGCAGATGACAGCGCCGGT
The DNA here is from genome assembly GCA_958441075.1 of uncultured Clostridiaceae bacterium. Taxonomy (GTDB): domain Bacteria; phylum Bacillota; class Clostridia; order Lachnospirales; family Lachnospiraceae; genus Enterocloster. The sequence goes on from CAUCBQ010000007.1 coordinate 19,070, forward strand.
GTGGATTATGCTGTTTTCGAGGCTCAGGCTATACGCCACAGTGTAAACCTGATGGCGGAAATGGTTCGCTGCATGGAGTAGTATTTTACCTTAAGAATCGTTTCGTGGGGGAATTTGACGAACGATTCTAGGGGTTCTCAACTTCCCAAATCCAGTTCCCGGACTATAATAGACCTTACCGAAGCCGCTCGGACCATTTTCGGAAAATGATCCAGACCTGCAGGGGCGGCTTTGGCGGCCTGCAGCGGCCTACAGGCTGCATAAAAATGATGGTAATGCGTTATAGAAAGGGGAATTGGTTATGATGAGTTTTTTAGAGACTGGAAGAGCTCTGTATCTGCTGGCAGCAATTTGCCTGGGAGGAATTATGGTAAGGCTGGCAGCGGGAAGCTTCTATAAATGTCTGATTCGGGAGAGCTCCAATCTGGCGCTTGCAAAAAACCGGTATCTGCGCGCTCTGCGTCAAAATGCGGAGGATACATACAGAATCAATATGGGAATGAATAACACCAGGGTGTATCTGGAGCGCCAGATTTATAGCCTGCGTTTCATGGGAATCAGCCTTCAGGGATTTGAAAATCTGGGAGGTCAGCTTACTCTTTTATGCTTTCTCGCAGGAGGAGCGGCGGCTTTTCTTTCCTATTGGAACAGAAGTGATAATTATTATATTGTTCTGTACGGTGTTATGGGTATCTTTGGAGGAATGGTCACTGTGTTTGTGGATTATGGTGTGAATCTGGATGCAAAGCGGCAGCAGCTTCTTACCTGTCTTCAGGACCATATGGAAAATGTTATGTGGTCCCGCATGGAGCGTGAGACAGCGCCGGATCAGCAGCCTGCTCCGGCAGCAGAGGAAGAACGCCGGGAAGCAGCGCCTGTCCGTGCCATAGGAAGAGACCGCAGGCTTCATGCCAGACGCAGCGCAGAACAGACCGCAGCCAGCAGGGAAAATCTCAGGGAGATATCCAGAGATTCCAGAGAGGACCGTTCCGGTGAAAACTGGCTTCAGGATCTGAATCCGGACCAGAAACGGATGCTGGGCGAAATGCTTAAGGGGTTTATCTCCTGATCGGAGGCTTTTGCCGCAGTAAATATGGATATGGCTTCAGAGCCTGATGGGATTAGCTGTCTCTGGTCCCCCTTTGGGGGATCGGGGGCAGTTTTTATGTACGGAAAATCAGGATAGCCAGAAAAGATCATATGATAAAAAGAATCATATAATGATGAGGAAAAAAGGATAAAAAATTCAGATTATAAGTGAAAATGTTAAATAAACAGGCCAAAAAAGAAAGCGGAGGCAGGCTTTCGTTCAAATAACAGATTAAAACATATAAAAAATAGAGTAATAACTATGTAATATAGTGCAAAATAGTCAACAGATCGTAAAAAATACAAACCGATCATATAATACTATTGATATACTGCACAAAAAGTGCTAATATTCAGATAAAGGCAAGGACAAACAAATAATTTCAATCATAAAGACGATCATTTAATGATCGAATACAAGGAGGGCGTGAAATGAGCAAGATTGATGAGATCACAAGAGAGAGCTGGATCATGGGTACATTTCCCGAGTGGGGCACCTGGCTGAACGAAGAGATCGAGAATGAAGAGGTGAAGCCGGGAACCGTTGCCATGTGGTGGCTGGGATGTACCGGTATCTGGTTTAAAACTCCCGGAGGATGCAATCTTACCGTAGATCTCTGGGCCGGAAACGGAAAGAGAACCCACGGAGACGGAAAGATGAAGCCGGGGCATCAGATGGCAAATATGTGCGGCGGAAGAATGATGCAGCCGAATTTAAGGGCAGTTCCCTTTGTGATTGATCCATTTGCAATCAAGCAGGTAGATGCAGTTCTGGCTACCCATTATCATCAGGATCATATGAGTGCAGAATATGCGGCCCATGTAATCAAGAGCGGCATGACTACAACCAATGAAAAGGGAGAAGAGGTTCCCGTACCATTTATCGGACCTAAGAAATCCGTAGAGCTGTGGCAGAAATGGGGTGTTCCCGCAGACCGCTGCATTACAGTAAAACCGGGCGATACGATTAAGATTAAGGATGTAGAAATCGTTGCCCTGGATTCCTTTGACCGGACCTGTCTGGTGACAACAGACGATACCAGCGAGAACAGAGAAGAGCTTACCGGCATCTGTCCGACGGATATGGACGACAAGGCTGTAAACTACCTGATTAAGACTCCCGGCGGAAATATCTACCACAGCGGCGACTCTCATTACTCCATTTACTTTGCAAAGCATGGCAAGGATTATGATGTAGATGTGGCATTTGGTTCTTATGGCGAGAATCCGGTAGGTATGGCTGACAAGATGACCTCTGTAGATATTCTCCGTATGGCAGAGGCATTAAGAGCTAAGGTTGTAATCCCGATCCACTATGATGTATGGACTAACTTTATGGCAGATATCAATGAAATCCGGGTTCTTTATGATATGAAGAAGGATCGTCTGGATTATCAGTTCCACCCATTCTTCTGGGAAGTTGGAGGAAAATACGTATATCCTACCGATAAGGATAAGAAAGCTTATCATCACAGACGGGGATTTGAGGACTGCTTCGAACATCCTCAGAATATTCCGTTCCGTTCCTGCCTGTAAGGTTAGCTGAATATTAGGGGGAAAGTTATATGCTGAGAGAATTTGTAGAGCAGAAACATTATAAATTTGCAGCTGAAGCGCCGGACTGGAAGGAAGCCATCCGCATGAGCTGCGAAAGTCTGGAGGCAGACGGCACGATCGAGGCGAATTATAAGGAAGACATTATTGCCTGCGTGGAGAAGTATGGTCCCTATATTGTGCTTATGCCAAACATTGCCATGCCTCATTCTCAGGAAGGGGCTGAGGGAGTACACAAGACCAGCATTGGTTTTATGAAGCTGGATAAGCCGGTTTCCTTTGATCCGGAGGACCCGGAGAAGGACGCGCAGCTGTTCTTTACGCTGGCCTCCTGTAATCCGGACCAGCATATGAGCAATATGGTTCGTCTGTCAGAGCTTCTGATGAACGAGGAAGTGGTGGCGGCTCTGTTAAAAGCTCAGACGCCGGAGGATCTGTTGGAAATCCAGAAGCAGTATCTGGATTGATTTATGAGAGGGAATAAGGGGTGACTTATGGAAATTTTGTCTAAGATCTGGTCGTATTTTGCAACCAATATCCTGCAGCAGCCGGCATTTATGATTGGTTTTATCGTATTGATCGGTTATATCCTGCTTCAGAGACCATGGTATGATATTCTGGCAGGCACAATCAAAGCAATTGTAGGCTATCTGATTCTGACCGTTGGTTCCGGCGGACTGGTTAACAACTTCCGTCCTGTACTGGTAGGTCTGGGTGAACGCTTCAACATTAACGCAACGGTAATTGATCCCTATTTCGGACAAAACGCCGTTACAGCCGGAGTAGAAGAGGTATTCGGAAAAGGCTTCGGTGATGCGATGATCCTGCTGTTTATCGCATTTATTGTAAACATCCTGCTGGTGCGCTTCAGCAAATATACCAAGCTGCGCGCTCTGTTTACGACAGGAAATGTACAGGTACAGCAGGCGGCGACTGCTTACTGGCTGATCATGTTTGCCCTTCCGGGCCTTCTGGCTCCCGGAATGCACGTTCCAATGCTGATCGTTATGGCTCTTCTTCTGGGCGCTTACTGGGCAGTAGGCTCCAACCTGACCATTAAGCCATGTCAGGAGGTAACTGACGGAGCCGGTTTTGCCCTGGCTCATCAGCAGATGTTCGGAGTGGCCTTCTTCTACTGGCTGGCAGGAAAGCTCTTCGGAAATGAAGGAAAGAAGAAGGATAAGAAGGTAAAGAAGATCGAGGATCTGGAGCTTCCCGGCTTTTTATCCATTTTCAATGACAACATGGTATCTGCTTCTGTTCTGATGCTTCTGTTCTTCGGCGCGATTTTATGTGTGCTTGGGAAGGACTACCTGATTGCAGGCGGCTTTATGAAGGAAGGACAGAGTATGCTGTTCTATGTAATCCAGACCTGTCTTTACTTTGCAGTATATCTGGCAATCCTTCAGATGGGCGTACGTACCTTCGTTGCTGAGCTGACAACCTCTTTCCAGGGTATTGCAAGCAAGCTTCTGCCCGGTTCTGTTCCCGGTGTGGACTGTGCAGTTATCTTTGGTTTCGGTGCATCCAATGCAGTGACTCTGGGCTTCGTATCCGGCTTTATCGGACAGATTCTGGCAATTATCGTTCTGATTGCTTTAAAGAGCCCGGTACTTATTATCTGCGGTTTCGTTCCCGTATTCTTTGACAATGCTACCATCGGTGTATTTGCCAATGAAAAGGGCGGTTTAAAGGCAGTTTTAATTCTTCCCTTTATCTCAGGACTGTGCCAGGTATTCGGCTCTGCTCTGATCGCAGGCTGGGTTGGAATGGCAGCCTACGGCGGATATTTAGGTATGTGGGACTGGGCGGTTGTATGGCCTGTATTCACAGTAGTTATGAAGTATTTAAGCTACATCGGCGTAGCTCTTATCTTTATCGGCCTGCTTGCTATTCCGCAGATTCAGTATTACAAGGATAAGAAGGGCTATTTCCTGATGACAGAAGATTATGAGGCATATAAGGAATTAAAGGCAAATAAAGCAAATTAAAATAATTTTATATGGAGGATATACTCATGGCAAATGCAAATAATTTAAAGTTTCTCGTGTGCTGCGCAAATGGTTCCGGTTCCAGCCTGATGGCTCAGCTGGCATTGGATAAGGTATTAAAAAGAAACAATCTCAAGTGCAAAACCCATCATGCACCTCTGTCTGAGGGAAGAAGCACAGCTGCTCAGTATGATGTTCTGCTGTGTGCCCAGAACTTTGCCAATATGTTTACAGATGCAGAGGCAAAGGGTGTAAAGGTGATTCCGTTAAAGAATGTTATGTCAGATAAGGAAATCGAGGAGAAGCTGAAGGCTCAGGGTATTATTGAGTAAATACAAAGAGAGCGTAATCGGCAGATCTCCTTTCAAAGGCTGCCGCAGCTTACTGCTGCAGCCTTTGTTATTTATGTGAACAGAGCATAATGCAGTTCGTCCCATTTCAGGATCAGGAGGTGAAGCGGTGAAACGTGAGAAGGTATATGTGGATGAGCGGAGAAAACGGATCAGAGATATATTAAGGGAGAAATCTCAGGTTCGCGTAGAGGAGCTGGCAGAGGAACTGGATGTTTCTGTGATTACAATACGCAGGGATTTACAGTATCTGGAAGAACAGAAACAGCTGATCCGGGTATACGGAGGTGCAGTGGCTGTCCGGGAACAAGGGGAGCAGGCGGACGAAATTCAGCTGTACCGGGATCTGATTGCACGTTATGCAGCCAGTCTGGTAGAAGACGGGGATACTCTGTTTCTCAATACCAGTCGGAATGTCCGTCAGATTCTTCGCTATATAACAAAGAAAAACGTTACGGCGATTACAAATAATGGAAGAGTGATTGATGCAGAAAGAGGCCCTGGAGTTAATGTGATCCTTACAGGAGGCGAACTGCGCTATCCAAAGGAAGCTATGGTGGGAGATTATGCGATCCGCAATCTCCAGACTGTAATTGCAAAAAAAACATTTGTGGGCTGTTCCGGCATTGACGCCGTTATGGGGATGACAACAGAAAATGCCAATGAGGTTACGATTAATCAGTTAATGGTGAGAAATGCGGCAAAGGATGCTTATATTCTGGCGGATCATACCAAACTGGGACGGATCAGCAGCTTTATCAGCTGTCCTATTGAGGAGATAGATCATCTGATTACAGACGAGCTGGCCCCGGCTGAGATTGTGGAGGAGCTGCGGGCTAAGGGAGTAAAGGTGCATCAGGTGAAAAAAGCAGATTTTCCCGATGTAAGACTGGGGAATCCGACATAAAAGAAAGGAAAATACAATGGAAAAGGGATATACACTGGGCCTTTATGAGAAGGCAATGCCGAAGGAGCTGACCTGGAAAGAAAAGATGCTGGCGGCAAAAGGGGCAGGATTTGATTTTATAGAGATCAGTATTGATGAAACAGATGAAAAGCTGGCACGGCTTGAAATGAGCAGAGAGGAACGGCTGGCTTTAGTGGAGCTGATGAGCGAGACCGGCGTTCCCATTCGTACCATGTGCCTGAGCGGACACAGAAAATATCCATTGGGAAGCAATGACCCTGATACCTGTGCAAGAGGAATGGAGATCATGGAAAAAGCCATCCGTCTGGCAGAGGATCTGGGTATCCGTATTATCCAGCTGGCTGGCTATGATGTTTATTATGAGGAAGGCAGCGAAGAAACAAGAGAACGTTTTGAGAAAAATCTGAAAAAGGCAGTGGAAATGGCTGCAAAGGCCGGAGTGATGATGGGCTTTGAGACCATGGAGACGGAATTTATGAACACGGTGGAGAAGGCAATGGTTTATGTAAATAAGGTAAATTCTCCCTATTTGAACGTATATCCGGATCTTGGAAATATTACTAATGCAGCTCTGACCTACGGTACAGACGTGAAGGCAGATCTGGAAACCGGAAGAGGCCATCTGGCTGCCATGCATTTAAAAGAAACACTTCCCGGCAAGTTCCGTGAGATTCCCTTTGGAACAGGACATGTGGATTTTGAGGCGGGTATCCGTAAGGCATGGGAGCTGGGCATCCGCAAATTTGTAACAGAGTTCTGGTATGTGGGCAATCCGGACTGGACAGAGGATCTGAAATTTGCCTATAATAAGATGGCAGATATATTAAAGGACAACGAATAGAAAGGCGGTTAAATGATGAAGGCAACAAAAAAAGTAATTTCCAATCTGACAAAATGCTATTCCATAGCACCCCTTCATTATCAGGGAAAGGATCATATTCTGGTTGCAGCTGAGAAGGTAGATCGCTGTCTGCTTTTTGATCTGGATGGAAATCAGGAGGATACCGTCTGGGAGCAGCCGGGCGGCGTTATGACTATGCAGCAGGTTCCGGGAACAGACGGACAGTTTCTTGCTACCCATAAATTTTATTCTCCTAATGATTCCAAGGAGGCAAAGATTGTAATTGTAACTCCAAAGGCAAAAGGAGACTGGGAGGTTCGTACCCTGACCGATCTGCCCTTTGTACACCGCTTTGATATTTTAGAGAGAAACGGAGTACACTATTTGATTGCCTGTTGCTTAAAGTCAGGTCATGAGTTTAAGGATGACTGGTCATGTCCGGGCCGTGTATTTGCAGCCGTTCTTCCGGAGGATTTAAGCTGCTTTAACGAAGAGCATCAGCTGGAGATGAAGGTAATCAAGGATCAGATGCTCAAAAATCACGGTTATTACCGGGTGAAGGAAAATGGGCAGGATACAAGTGTAGTTTCCTGTGAGAATGGTATTTATCAGTTTGTTCCCCCTGCATCACCTGAGGGCGAGTGGGAGATTACACAGCTTCTTGATACTCCTGCCAGTGATGCACTGCTTCTTGATATGGACGGAGACGGAGAGAAGGAACTGGCAGTTCTGGCGCCTTTCCATGGAGAGAAGATCGACTTCTATAAAAAGAAGGACGGCCGCTTTGAGCATGTATACAGCTATGAAAAGGATGCGGAATTTGTTCACGCCATCTGGGGCGGCGATATCGGCGGTGTTCCCACTGTAATCATCGGACACAGAAAGGGAGACCGGGATCTGCTGGCGTTTACCTACAATCAGGAGAAGAAGGCATATCAGGCAGAGCGGCTTGACCATGACTGCGGTCCTGCTAATGCGTATGCGTATAAATATAATGGAAAAGACGTTCTGATTGCAACCAACCGTGAGATTGACGAAGTGGCAAGATACGAGCTGGAAGTGGAATAAAGGAGGACAATATGTTAGAAGAACTGAAAAAAAGAGTTTATGAAGCCAATATGCTGCTTCCAAAACATGGCCTTGTAACCTTTACCTGGGGAAATGTAAGTGAGATTGACAGAGAGACAGGATATTTCGCCATTAAGCCAAGCGGAGTAGATTATGATAAGCTGACTCCGGATGATATGGTAATTGTGGATCTGGAAGGAAATAAAATCGAGGGAAAATATAATCCTTCTTCTGATACAGCTACTCATGTAGAGCTGTATAAGGCATTTCCAAAGATCGGCGGTATTGTACATACCCATTCTCCATGGGCAACCAGCTGGGCTCAGGCAGGCAGAGGAATCCCCTGTTATGGAACGACTCATGCTGATTATATGTATGGAGAAATTCCCTGTGTCAGATGTCTGACAAAGGAGGAGATTGAAGGCGCCTATGAGAAAAACACAGGTCTTCTGATTGCGGATTATTTTAAAGATAAGGATTACGAGGCAGTTCCGGCAGTTTTATGTAAAAATCACGGTCCCTTTACCTGGGGGAAAGACGGACATGAGGCAGTTCACAATGCCGTTGTTCTGGAGGAGGTTGCCAAGATGGCTGCCCGCTGTGAGATGATCAATCCACAGGTACAGCCTGCTCCCCAGGAGCTTCAGGATAAGCATTATTACAGAAAGCATGGCAGCAATGCTTACTACGGACAGGGGAAATAAATCAGGAGAATCAGATGATAAAAGCGGTATTTTTTGATATTGATAATACTCTTTACAGCTATGACAGAGGGAATGAGGCCGGAATGAAAGCGCTGACCGCCTACGGCGAGACAGTTCTTCAGACAGACCGGGAGACGTTTCTTGGGGTATTCCGTCGGGCACAGCAGCTGGTAAAAGAACGGACAGGTACAGACTGCGCAGCAGTACATAACCGTCTGATCCGAATGCAGTGTATTCTGGAACAATTGGGAAAGCCGCTTTTTCCTCATGCAAAGGTTATGTATCATTTGTACTGGGACAGTCTTTTGACTTCTGCCTGTCCTGAGGAGGGGGTTCTGCAGCTGATGCGGGCTCTTAAATCCAGAGGAACAGGAATCGGGATTGGCACGGATATGACAGCGTATATCCAGTATGAAAAGCTGGAGGCGCTGGGAGTTTCCTCTTATATTGACTGGATCGTAACCAGTGAGGAGGCAGGAGCGGAAAAACCGGCAGAACGTTTCTTTGCCCTGTGTGCTGAAAAGGCAGGAGCAGATCCGTCCCAGTGCATTTTCATCGGGGACAGTCTTGAAAAGGATGTAAAGGGCGCTTTAATGAACGGTTTTAAAGGCATATGGTATCATAAAAACCCTACAGAAGAGGAGAAACGATCATATCCGGTGATTTCTTCCTTCTGCGACTGTATACAGGACGACAGGATCTGTCTGGGTGAGTCAATTTTGATTTAGAGGCAGATAAGGGTCATAAATTCAAAACTGGCCCTAGACGGAATGAAAATGAAATGATAAGATTAAGTGTAATACTGGTTTATAGCAGAAACAAAAAGACATGACACAAGAGAAAGGAGAACGATCATGGAAATGATCAAGACTAAAACCGCCAATGCCATCCGCGTACTTTCTGCGGACGCCATTGAAAAGGCAAAGTCCGGCCATCCGGGCCTTCCTTTAGGCTGCGCCTCTATTGCCTACGAGCTGTGGGCAGAGCATATGAAACACAATCCTGCTGACCCTGAATGGGTTGACAGAGATCGTTTTGTATTATCAGGAGGTCATGGCTCTATGCTGTTGTACTCTCTGTTCCATCTGTTCGGATACGGAGATCTCTCCATTGATGATATTAAGAACTTCCGTCAGACTGGTTCTCTGACGCCGGGACATCCGGAGTACAGACATACCGTAGGCGTAGAAGCAACTACCGGTCCTCTGGGACAGGGTATGGGCATGGCAGTGGGCATGGCTATGGCTGAAGCTCATCTGGCTGCTGTATTTAACAAAGAAGACTGCAAAATCGTAGACCACTATACCTATGTACTGGGCGGAGACGGCTGTATGATGGAGGGACTTTCCTCTGAAGCATTCTCTCTGGCAGGTACTCTGGGACTTGGAAAGCTGATCGTAATCTATGATTCCAACAATATTTCCATTGAGGGAAATACAGATATTGCGTTCAGAGAAGATGTGGCAAAGCGCATGGAAGCATACGGCTTCGGCGTATTTAAGGTAGAGGATGGAAATGACTTTGACGCCATCGGTGCAGCCATTGAGGCAGCCAAGGCAGATACAGACAGACCATCTGTAATCATTGTTCATACCGAGATCGGCTATGGCTGTCCTGCAAAGCAGGGCAAGGCTTCTGCTCACGGAGAGCCTCTGGGCGGAGACAATGTGCTTGCATTAAAGGAGAACATCGGCTGGGAGAGCATGGAGCCCTTCTTTGTTCCTCAGGACGTATACGATCACATGGAAACAGTAAAAGAGCGTCTGAAAACTCCGGAAGAAGAGTGGAAGGCACGTTTTGCTCAGTACTGTGAGAAATATCCTGAGATGAAGGAACTTTGGGATCAGTACCATGATGGAAATCTGGCAGAAAAGCTTTACGATCAGGAAGAGTTCTGGGCCTTTGAGGATAAGCCTCAGGCAACAAGAAATATTTCCGGAGAGCTGTTAAACCGCATCAATCAGGCAGTTCCAAACCTGTTCGGCGGTTCTGCCGACCTGGCTCCCTCCAATAAAACTGCTTTAAAGGGTGCGGGAGATTTCTCCAAAGAGGATTACAGCGGCAAGAACCTGCATTTCGGCGTAAGAGAGCAGGCTATGGCAGCTATCGGAAACGGTCTGGCCCTTCATGGCGGAGTGATTCCATATGTGGCTACCTTCTTCGTATTCAGCGATTACATGAAGCCTGTAGCAAGACTGTCCTCTCTGATGAAGGTGCCTATGACATACGTTCTGACTCATGACAGTATCGGCGTAGGCGAAGACGGCCCTACTCATGAGCCTATTGAGCAGCTGGCTATGCTGCGTTCCATGCCGAACTTCCATGTATTCCGTCCGGCAGACGGCAGAGAGACAGCAGCAGCCTGGTATGCGGCAGTTACCTCTAAGGAGACACCTACTGCACTGGTACTTACGAGACAGAATCTTCCTCAGCTGGAAGGAACTGGAAAAGATGCTTTAAAGGGTGCGTATGTTCTGGCAGATTCTTCCAAGGAGACGCCAGATGCCATTATCATTGCAACAGGTTCTGAGGTAAGTCTGGCTGTAGAGGCAAAGAAGCTTCTGGCGGCTGACGGCATGGACGTAAGAGTTGTTTCCATGCCATGTATGGATTTATTTGAAGAGCAGACCGCAGAGTACAAAGAGTCCGTACTTCCAAAGGCTGTGAGAAAGAGAGTGGCCGTAGAGGCGCTGTCTGACTTTGGCTGGGGAAAATATGTAGGACTGGACGGAGCAACCGTCTGCATGGAAGGCTTCGGCGCTTCCGGCCCTGCAAATGAACTGTTTGAGAAATTTGGCTTTACCGCTGCTCATGTGGCAGAGGTGGTTAAGAGCCTGTAATTGAAGAGGTATCGGCATAACTTACGATAATGTGGGTTATGCCGTTTTTATAGAGTTATGATATTTGAAAATAAAGAACAATGTACAGACAAAGGTATATTTATTATAGAGAAATAAAGAGCTGTATTATTGCTGGTTTTTTACCTGCAATAATACAGCTCTTTGATTTTAGAGTGTTTAGTTGTTTAAGGACATGGCGTTATAAAGATGTTGGTACATAAGTTTTTTTGCCAAATCAACATCATGTACGGCAATTGCTTTGCAGATCTTATCATGGGTAGATTGTCGAGGTTGAGATATAAGCCGTTTTTTAAATGTTTCCGGGTTGTAACTGACGGAAATAGACTGAATAATGATGGGCATCATACGTTCTAAAACGGGATTGTGGCAGGTGCGGCATAACATTATGTGAAATGCTTTATCTTTCTCATGAAGCTGTTTAATTACAGGTTCTTCAGTTTCTTGGCCATGCAGATTTTTATCTAAATCATCTATATCATCGGAAAGTTTTTGAAGTATTTTTATTTCCTGATCAGTGGCTCTTTCAGCGGAGAGACCGCAGATTTCAGGTTCGAAAATTAATCGTGCTTCATGAAGATAAGGATTAAGATTTTCAATGCCTAAAAAATTAAGGCCTAGCGGGTCATCAGTCATTCCCGGAAGCTGACATACAAAGGTACCTTTTCCGCGGCGTATTTCAAGAGTACCTTTAGAAACAAGGGCTTTTATAGCTTCACGGATAGTAGAACGGCTAGTGCAGTAGGTTTCCATCAGTTCCTGTTCATTGGGAATCCGATCACCCGGCTTTAAGGAGCCCTCAATAATAATATTTTCTATTTCTGATGCAATGGATATGGATAGTGTTTTAGCCTTTGTCATATAAACTCCCTTAATAATGCAATGTTTTATACATTACGCAAAATTTCTTATTGCTAGTATAGTATACCGAATAGCAAATGTCAAATATCAGAGGGGAAGATAAAATTTTTTTGTAGAAAAAATAGGCATAAAATTGTGAAAAATAACAAAAAACAAAAAAATAAAAATATATATTGACTAAAATATATAATTATTTTATATTATATATATGGCCAGACGTCAGACGTCAGTTGTAATAAAGGAGGGTAACATGAACGATATAATGTTTGTTCTTTTAACGGTGCTTTTTATTGTTATTGCAGCAATTATGATTTTGAAGAAGATGGACTCGAAATTGGTTTTCTTCTTTGTCGGAACAGTC
>CAUCBQ010000008.1 GCA_958441075.1 uncultured Clostridiaceae bacterium
CCGGCTTTATAAGGACAGCAGGAGACGGGAATAAGAAAACAGGCATATGGCCTGATTTGGTGTGAATGTACCTTATCAGGCCATATGCCTGTTTAAAGTTATGACAGACGCAGTGCCCAGTCTCTGCAGTCCCAGATATCGGTAGCCAGTCCCTCATAGAACTCCGGTTCATGGCAGATCAGGAGAATACTTCCCTTATATGCCTGTAATGCCCGTTTCAGCTCTGCCTTGGCATCCACATCCAGATGGTTGGTAGGCTCGTCTAAGAGCAGCACATTGGATTCACGGTTGATCAGCTTGCACAGACGCACCTTGGCCTGCTCGCCGCCGCTTAAAACCCGGACCTGGCTTTCGATGTGTTTGGTTGTCAGGCCGCATTTTGCCAGAGCGGACCGTACCTGATACTGGGTGTAGGAGGGAAATTCCTTCCAGATCTCATCCAGACAGGTATTGGTATTGCCGGGAGCCATTTCCTGTTCAAAATAGCCGATGGACAGGTAATCTCCAAGCTCTACAGAACCGGACAGAGCAGAGGTAAGCCCCAGAATACTTTTTAAAAGGGTAGTTTTTCCGATACCGTTAGCGCCTACAAGAACTGCCTTCTGGCCTCTCTCCATAACAAGATTTAAAGGCCGGGACAGAGGTTCATCATAGCCGATTACAAGATCCTTTGTCTCAAAGATATATTTTCCTGCTGTTCGGGCTTCCAGGAAATGGAACTCAGGCTTTGGCTTTTCCTTTGCCAGCTCAATGACCTCCATTTTGTCCAGCTTTTTCTGTCGGGACATAGCCATATTCCGGGTTGCCACACGGGCCTTGTTGCGGGCCACAAAGTCCTCCAGCTCTGCGATTTCCTGCTGCTGGCGTTTGTAGGCAGCTTCCAGCTGCGCCTTTTTTACCGCATAGACCTCCTGGAATTTATCATAGTCTCCCACATATCGGTCAAGACGCTGATTTTCCATATGATATACCAGGTTGATGACGCTGTTTAAAAAAGGAATATCGTGGGAAATGAGGATAAATGCATTTTCATAGTCCAGAAGGTACCGCTTCAGCCATTCAATGTGCTGTACGTCCAGATAGTTGGTAGGCTCGTCTAAAAGCAGAATATCAGGCTTCTGCAGCAGCAGCTTTCCAAGCAGCACCTTGGTTCTCTGACCACCGGAAAGCTCGGTTACATCCCTCTCCATGCCGATTTCATCCAGCCCTAAGGCACGGCCTACCTCATCTACCTTGGAATCAATGATATAGAAATCATGTGCCATAAGCAGATCCTGAATGGTTCCAAGCTCTTCCATCATTTCGTTCATCTCATCTTCACTTGCCTCTCCCATGCGGTCGCAGATGGCGTTCATGTCTGCCTCCATTTCAAAGAGAGGAGCGAAGGCGCTTTTTAATACTTCCCGGATCGTCATTCCTTTTTCCAGAACCGTGTGCTGATCCAGATAGCCTACATTTACATTTTTTGCCCATTCTACCTTACCCTCATCCGGCATCAGTTTGCCGGTGATGATGTTCATAAAGGTGGATTTTCCCTCGCCGTTGGCTCCCACCAGACCGATATGCTCGCCCTTTAAGAGACGGAAGGATACGTCCTGGAAGATAGCCCTGTCTCCAAAACCATGGCTTAAATGTTCTACGTTTAAAATACTCATGTTTCGTTCAAACTCCTTATATCTGCTTGCTGAGTGTCAGGTATATTCCTGTCGATTGTACATGAGAACAGAGACGGTGGCAAGAGGTTTAGGCCCTTCTTCAAAAATTATCTTGAAAAAATCGCACAAACTGATTAAACTGGTAATATGGACTTATTATACAGAAACACATCGGAAGGAATTTGTTTGGAGCGCTGTTACACCCTGGACGGCGCTCCCGTTCTTCCGGAATACATGGATGGAATGCCGGTAACAGAGCTGGACCGGTATCTTTTTTCACAGACAGTGAGAGGGCGCAGGCTTCCGCCAAAGGAGTATAAGGGAGAGCCTGAGCTTTGCGGGCTGGGGCTTGAGGAGCTGACCCTTCCAAAGCATTTGAGGAAAATAGGTCCCTATGCCTTTTACAACTGCTTTCACTTAAAAAAACTGTCCTTCTGGAGTACAGTGGAGGACTGGGGGGCCGGTGTATTTACCGGCTGCACAGGGATTCAGCATCTTAATATACGGATAGTGCCGGGGAGAAAATCCTGTTTTAAGGAGGTTCTTTCAGAATTGCGTCAGGAGCTGACGGCAGACTATCTGGATACGGATGGAAAGCTTCTTGCCAGGCTGGTATTTCCGGAGTTTTTTGAGGAGTCTGTGGAAAATACTCCGGCCCGGATCATTATGAGGGAAATGCACGGCTGCGGTCATATGTATCGGTACTGCTTTGCGGATACGGAGTTTCAGTTTCGGGAGTATGACAGGCTTTTTCCAAATACAGTGATTCAGGAGAACACCGGTCTGGCGGCCCGAATGGCGGTTTACCGCCTCTACTGGCCCTGGGGACTGGGAGATGAATTTAAAAAACGGTACTGGGAATTTTTAAAGAATCATCCTGAGGAGACGGCGGCCGGACTGGCTGACAGGCAGGAAACAGAAATTTTAAAATGGCTCTCCTGGCAGGAGGAGGCAGCTTTGGCCTTTCTGGACGGAATGATAAAGGGGATCGAGGGACGGAGAGATCCACGGGCTTCTTCGGTTCTTCTGGATGCAGTCCACAGCCGGTTCGGCGTGCAGGCAAAGGAGAAAAAAAGAGCCCGTACCTTTAATTTGTAGATTAACTTACAGGAGGAAAATATAAAATGTCAAAGAAAAATGATGCACAGAAATTACAGGAGGAGCTGACCTGGTCCGCGCCTCATATTGCAAAGGAGGCTCCGGAGCAGAAGGAAAAGGCGTTTAAATACTGCGAGGGCTATAAGGAATTTCTGGATAAGGGAAAGACAGAGAGGGAGTGCGTAAAGGAAGCGGTAAAGATGCTTAAAAAGGCAGGCTATACGCCCTTTGACCGTAAAGCATCCTATGCTCCCGGCGATAAGGTTTACGTTGTAAACCGGGAAAAGGCCGTGATTGCAACAACCTTTGGAAAGAAGCCCTTAAAGGACGGACTGCGTATTAACGGAGCGCATATTGATGCTCCAAGACTGGATTTAAAGCCCAACCCTCTCTATGAAAAGGAAGATATTGCATACTTTAAGACTCATTATTACGGCGGTATCCGCAAGTATCAGTGGGGAACCGTGCCTCTGGCAATCCACGGCGTGGTAGGCAAAAAGAATGGGGAGCTGATTGAGGTCTGCATCGGAGAGAAGGAGGATGAGCCTGCATTCTGTATCACAGACCTTCTGCCTCATCTGGCAGGAAAGCAGAATGAGCGTCCTTTAAGAGAGGGACTTAAGGGCGAGGAGCTGAATGTAATTATGGGCTCCATTCCCTACGAGGGCGAGGAAATCAAGGAAGCAGTCAAGCTTATGGTTTTATCCCTTCTTCATGAGAAATACGGCATTAAGGAAAAGGATTTCTTCCGCGCAGAGTTTGAACTGGTTCCCGCCACAAAGGCAAGGGATATCGGCCTGGACAGAAGTCTGGTAGGCGCCTATGGCCAGGACGACAGAGTATGTGCCTATACAGCTCTCACCGCAGAGATTGAAACAAAGAAGCCGGCCCATACCACAGTAACCATTCTTACGGATAAGGAGGAAATCGGCTCGGAGGGAAATACAGGACTGAACTCCGATTATGTGCTTCACTATATTGAGGATCTGGCAGAGCAGGAGGATACTCCGGTCCGGGATATTTTAAGAGCATCCCTGTGCCTTTCTTCGGATGTAAACGCCGCATATGATCCGACCTTTGCAGATGTATTTGAGAGCCGCAATGCCAGCTATATCAATAAGGGCTGCGTTCTGACCAAATATACAGGCGCAAGAGGCAAATCCGGTTCCAATGACGCCAGTGCGGAAACCATGGCAAAGGTGATTGCCATCATGGATGAGGCAGGCGTATTCTGGCAGGCGGGAGAGCTGGGAGCCGTAGACGTGGGCGGCGGCGGCACCATTGCCAAGTATGTAGCCCATATGGATGTGGATACAGTAGATCTGGGAGTGCCGATTCTTTCCATGCACGCGCCATTTGAACTGGCTTCCAAGCTGGATGTGTACAACACCTACAAGGCATTTAAGGCATTTTATGCATAAAAGGCTTTTTTTTCAACGCCTTGTATGGTATAACTATGTACAGCGCCTGCCTGAAAGCAGGTGAAAATAGTATGATAGAAAAGGGAAACCATTATGAGAAAAATCGCATTATTTTGTCTGTGCGGCCTGACGGCAGCTTCTATTCTTACCGGCTGTTCCGGCAGCGCAGACGGCAACGTAAATCTGGGAACGGTTACACTTTCTGAATATAAGGGAGTTACTGTCAATATTGAGGCTCCTGAGGTTACGGATGAGGAAGTGGATACAAAGGTGGAGACCATCCTTGCACAGAATCCCAACGAGGTAGAGGTAGACCGGGCTGCCAAGGAGGGCGATATTGTAAATATCGATTTCAAGGGAACAAAGGACGGAGAAGCCTTTGACGGCGGTTCTGCTGAGGATCAGGATCTGGAGTTGGGCTCCGGTAAGATGATAGAGGGCTTTGAAAGCGGCCTGATCGGTGCAAAAAAGGGCGAGACAAAGACATTAAACCTTACCTTCCCGGAGGACTACAGAGAGGAATCTCTGGCAGGCCAGCCGGTTGTATTTGAGGTAACTGTAAATTCCGTAAAGGAGGAGCAGGAAGCAGAGCTGAACGATGATTTCGTAAAGAGAGTGTCAAAGGAAGAGTATCAGACCGTAGACGCTTATAAGGAGAGCATCCGTCAGGATCTGCTGGATCAGAAGCAGTCCGCAGCAGAGCTGGACATGGAAGAGGGAGCGCTTCAGAGCGTGATCGGCAGCTCCGAGTTTAAGCTTTCCAGAAACGGTCTTTCTGTCCGCTACAATCAGATGATTAAGGAGTATACCAACCAGGCCAAGATGTACGGTATGAGCTTTTCACAGATGGCTCAGGCCAACGGCATGAATGAGCCTGCCATGAAGGAATATATCTACGATTCCGTTGAAGAAGCTGCAAAGAGAGAGCTGACCGTAGAAGCTATTGCTGCAAATGAGGGACTGGACCAGATCACCGATGAGGACAGAGCGCTGTTTGCGCAGGAAAACGGTATGTCTAAGGAAACCCTGATCAATATGTACGGACAGGACCAGGCAGACGAGTATGTGCTTCAGGATAAGGTGCTTTATTATCTGGCTTCCAATGCCGTAAATGAAGCAGAGAATCCTGCAAAGGTATCTGAGCGGGTGCTGGAAGAGACAGAGGCTGCCGCTGAGGAGAGTACGGAAGCAGCATCTGAAGAAGCCACCGAGGCTGCGTCCGAAGAAGGCGCAGAATAAACAGAAATCCAACGTATTAAGACGCCAGGGGCGTTTCAGGAGTATACTACAGAAAAAGGAGGACTATGCATGCAGATCTTAAAAGACAGAATCCGTAAAGACGGAAAAATTAAGGCCGGTAATGTTCTGAAGGTAGACAGTTTTTTAAATCATCAGATGGATATTAAGCTTTTTGGGGAAATCGGAAAGGAATTTAAGCGCAGATTTGCGGATGTTGAGGTAAATAAAATCCTTACGATTGAGGCCTCGGGAATTGGAATTGCATGTATCGTAGCTCAGTATTTTGATGTGCCGGTGGTATTTGCAAAGAAAACCCAGACTAAGAATATTGCAGGAGAGGTTTATACAACCAAGGTGGAATCCTTCACTCATGGAAGAGTATACGATATCATTGTTTCCAAAGAATTTCTGGGAAAAGGGGACAAGGTGCTCCTGATTGATGATTTTCTGGCAAACGGCAAAGCTTTAGAGGGATTGGCAGCTCTGGTAAGAGATTCCGGAGCCGAACTGGTAGGCGCCGGCATTGTGATTGAGAAAGGTTTCCAGGTAGGCGGCGATCTGCTCCGGTCTGAGGGAATCCGTCTGGAATCTCTTGCCATTGTAGACAGTATGGACGAAGAGGCAGGAACCATTGTATTCAGAGATGATGAATAAGATGAAGGCATTGTTTTTTGACATAGACGGAACTCTTCTTTCTGAAAAAACACGGCAGGTTCCGGAAAGTGCAAAGGAGGCCCTGAAGGAGGCCAGACGCAGAGGCCATCTCGTATTTATCAACACAGGCCGGGTGTACTGCCACCTGTCCCAGATCCGGTCTGAGGTAGAGGCGGACGGCTTTCTCTGCGGCTGCGGCACCTGTGTAGTGGTCCATGACCGCGTTCTTTACCGTCATGCCATCCCCTATGAGAGAGGGCTCCGGATCAAGCGGGATATTGATGAATGCGGCCTGGATGGTGTTCTGGAAGGAACAGAGGGCTGCTATATGCACAAAACGCCTTCCCATATCCCGGCGGTGGAGCGGCTTAAAAATGCGCTTAAATCCAGCGGCTGCGTGATTCCGCATTACTGGGAGGAGGAAGGCTATGTGTTTGATAAGGTATATATTGGATCTGATCAAAACAGCCGTCCCAAAGAGCTTTTTGGACGGATGAAGGATATGGAAGTAATTGACCGGGGAGACGGATTCTATGAGTGCGTGCCAAGAGGCCATTCAAAGGCGACTGCCATTGACCAGGTGTTAAAGCACTGCGGCATTTCTCTGGAGGACGCCTATGTATTCGGGGACAGCAGCAATGACCTGTCCATGTTCCGGTATGCCTCCAACTGTGTGCTTATGGGCCATCACAGTCCGGTGCTGGAGCCATATGCTTCGTTTGTGACAAAGACAGTAGAGGAGGACGGAATTGCTTACGCCATGAAGGAGCTGGGGATTATCTGATCCCGGGCCGGATATGGAAAGCAGGATATAAGGGATGAAACAGAAAACCCGGATTATAAGTGCCCTGATGTATGCTATGGTTATTCTGGCATGCCTCGGGGTACTGCATCTTTTAAAGGTAATAACGGAAAGCGGCACACCTTCTGAACCGGCGGCAGTGGAAAGCACAGCCTGGACAGAGACAGAAGAACACCCGGCAGAAGAGCGGGAAACAGAAGGATATGACGCAGAAACAGATCCGAAGGAAGAAGAAAGCAGCATACCGGTAGAGCGGGATCAGGGATATTATGGCTGGAAGCAGGAGCTGCCGGAGATATTTCCACCGGTTCCGGAGGAAATTCCCTATGAGCCTCCCAGCCTGATTCTTGCCACAGACCTTCATTACCAGAGCTCCAAAGCCGATGACGGCGGAGCAGCCTTTCAGCTGTTTGTAGAGCGGGGAGACGGCAAGGTGGTGGAATATCTGCCGGAGCTTTTAGAGGCGTTTGCAGATCAGGTCATAGAAGAAAAGCCCTCGGCCCTGGTTTTAAGCGGTGATATTACCATGAACGGGGAGAAGATCAATCATGAGGAGCTGGCTGACAGGCTGAAACGGATACAGGATGCGGGAATCCAGGTGCTCATTGTTCCCGGAAACCATGACATCAACAATCCTCATGCGGCTGTATATTACGGTGAGGAAAAGGCAGAGACGGATTCGGTGACGCCGGAAGAATTTTACAATATTTACCATATGTATGGCTACGATCAGGCTATCAGCCGGGATGAAGCTTCCTTGAGCTATGTTTATCAGCTGGATGAGAGGAACCGTCTTCTGATGCTGGATACCTGTCAGTATGAGCCCCGCAATATGGTAGAGGGACAGCTTAAGATGGAAACGCTCCAGTGGGCGGATGAGCAGCTGAAAAAGGCCAAAGAGGAGGGAATAAATGTCCTTCCCATCGGTCATCACAACCTTCTGGCTCAGAGCCGGATGTATACGACCCAGTGCGCTATGGATAACAACGGCGATGTGATCGAGCTTTTTCAGAATTATGAGCTGCCTCTGTATTTAAGCGGTCACCTTCATGTTCAGCGGATTCGCAGGCATAAAGCGGAGCCGGGAGCGCCGGATGAAGCTTATGGAATCATGGAGATTGTCACCGATGCCCTCAGCATACCGCCCTGTCAGTATGCCCTTCTTCAGTGGAAGCGGGACGGCAGTATGGAATACAGCACAAAGGCAGTGGATGTATCTGCCTGGGCGGCCCGCACCGGAAGCCAGAGTCCGGAGCTTCTGGATTTTGAAGGCTGGTCGGAGAGATATATCCAGAAGCTGATTATCGACCAGATCAGGGGTGTTGTGAAGAATCTGGGAAATGATGTGGAGCACTCCATGGCAGAGGTGTATGCCTCTGTCTATATTGATTATTATGCCGGACGCCGGATCGATGCAAGGGGCGTAAGAAGCTCTAAAGGCTACCGCTGGTGGCAGCGGAATATGCCGGACAGCTATCTGCTGAAAGAGCTGGACGCCATGATCGACGATTCAGACCGGGACAACAACTACATGCTTCTGCCGGAGGCAAATGCCATGGCGGAAAAATAAGACAACAGGGGAGCTTGAATACAGGCTGAGAGGAAATTGTAATTTCGACCCATAACCTGATTTGGATAATGCCAACGTAGGGAAATACAGAGCACATAAGCGGTTTTTCGGCCTCTGTCCTGCGGGATAGGGGCCTTTTAACGTATAAGAGGGAGACAGAGGAGGAAGAAAATGAAACAAGTAAGCAGCCGGATAGTTCCGGCAGGATATATTCTGGGCATTCTGCTTTTGTGGGAGCTGGCGGTAAGGCTGTTTCAGATCCCGCTTTATGTGCTTCCCTCTCCCATAGCTGTGGCTGCTGCACTGGGAGAAGAATGGCCGGTTCTGGCCTCCCATGGGGCAGTAACTGTACTGGAGGCTCTGGCGGGCATATTGATTTCCCTGCTGCTGGCCCTGGTTCTGGGAATTCTTATGGATCGATTTCCGGCTGTGCGGAAAGGAGTATATCCTCTTTTGGTAGTTACCCAGACAGTGCCCATGATTGTTCTTGCCCCTATTTTGATTATCTATATGGGATTCGGCCCTGCACCTAAGGTTCTTACAGTTGTTTTAATGTGCTTTTTTCCTGTGGCTGTGAGCTTTTCAGATGGCCTGTCCCGTGTGGATGAGGAATATGTCCATCTGGTCCGCTCCTTTGGGGCAGGGAAATGGGATGCTTACAGGCTGGTAAAGATTCCGGCAGCCCTTCCGGCCCTTTTGTCCGGACTTAAGGTGGCTGTAACCTACAGTATCAGCGGCGCTGTGGTGGGGGAGTGGATTGGTTCCCAGAAGGGTTTGGGATACTACCTTTTGAGAGTGAAAAACGGATATATGCTTGATAAGGTCTTTGCCTGTGTGGCTGTAATCATTGGTCTTAGCCTGTGTATGAACGGGGCGGTACGTCTGTTTGGATGGATGTGCCTGCCTTATGAGAGAAAGAGGAGGAAATAGCAGTATGGTAAAACATGGAATAATTATGAGGAAAATGGCAGCAGCAGTTATGGCGGCAGCCGTTGCCGCAGGACTTTCCGGCTGTGCAGGGGCAGCCTATGAGAAGGCGGCAGAAGGAGAGGGAATGGAAGCTGTTACAGTGATTCTGGATTACGTTGCCAATACCAACCATACAGGTATGTATGTAGCTCTGGATCAGGGATACTACAAAGAGGCCGGACTGGATGTAAGTATTGTGGAACCGACTGAGGGGGCTACCGCCACACTGATCGCTGTGGGCAAGGGAGATTTTGGCGTCAGCTATCAGGAGGATGTGACCATAGCCCGTACCTCTTCTGATCCTCTTCCGATCAAGGCGGTTGCAGCTCTGATTCAGCATAATACCTCCGGTTTTGTGACCTATGGGGATAAGGAAATTCATTCGCCTAAGGATTTTGAAGGAAAAACCTATGCAGGCTGGGGAGGCCCGGGGGAGGAAGCAGTATTAAAGGCAGTGATGGCAAAGGATGGAGGCGATTTTTCAAAGCTTAACATGGTAATTTCTGATGGCTCCGGGTTTGAAGCACTGAAGGACAAGGCAGATGTCATGTGGTTTTTTGAGGGCTGGGATAATATAAAGTGTAAGCTGAATGATTTCCCCATCAATTATATGGAGGTGCGCCAGCTGGACGAGCGTCTGGATTATTATACCCCGGTTATCATTGCCAGTGACGATACCCTGAAAAATAAACCGGATATGACAGGAAAATTTCTGGAGGCTACGGCCAGGGGCTACAGGTATGCCATAGAGCATCCGAAGGAAAGCGCAGAGATTCTTCATAAATATGCCCCTGACTATTCCCTGGAAATGCTTACCATGTCTCAGGAATATCTGGCAGGCAAATATATGGAGGACACAGAGCGCTGGGGAGAGATGAAGGACTCTGTCTGGGACAATTATACGAATTTTATGGTGGAATATGGTGTGATTGGAGAGGATATTCCGGCAGACCAGTGCTACACCAATGAATTTCTGCCCCGGTAAGAATGAGGCGGATTATAAAACAGGACAGACCATAAAAAGGAGGAGCAGGTTTTTTCCCTGCAGAAACGATGAAATTAGAGATTTCCGGCCTTACATTCAGCTATGAGAATAAAAAGATATTTGATAGTCTGGAATTTTCCATCTGTGAAGGAGAGTTTGTAAGCCTTTTAGGCCCCTCTGGCTGCGGTAAATCCACACTTTTAAAGCTTCTCACCGGAGTTATTTTTCCGGAGGAGGGCCGTATTGTCACAGACGGTCAGGAGATCCTGGGGATTACAGAGCATTTTGCTTATATGCCTCAGGATGACCTGCTTTTTCCATGGAAGACCATTTTGGAAAATGTGTGTCTTTACGGCAGGATTCATGGGGATCTGGAACAGATGAGAGGAGAGGCTATGGCGCAGATGGGAGCCTTTGGCCTGGAGGGATATGAAAATGAATATCCCTCCGCCCTGTCGGGGGGAATGCGCCAGAGAGCCGCATTTTTAAGGACGCTTTTATGCCATGCAGATATCCTGCTTCTGGATGAACCTTTTGGAGCTTTGGACGTGATCACCAGAGGGGAGATGCAGGACTGGCTTTTGGGAGTCCGGGCCAGATTAAACCGTACGGTGCTTTTAGTTACCCACGATATGGACGAGGCGATCTACCTCTCTGACCGGATTCTGATTTTAAATCCTGACAGCGGTAAGATAGGGAGCGAAATCCGGATTGGGGAGAAGAACCGCAGCCGCGGCTGGCTTTACAGTCAGGGACAGCTGCGGCAGAAAATCTACAGAGAAATTATGGGCGGCGGAGCGTGAAAATGAGAGGCGGAAAATGCAGGCAGGGCCTGACAGACGCACATTGCCACATGGGGACTGAAAAAGAGCTTACAGAGCGTATCCGTGAAGGAATCCGTTCCGTGATCTGTGCGGGAAGCCCTAAAGAGGCAGAGCGTTTAAATGAGCTGATAAAGCGTCCCGGAGGGGCGCAGACCATAATTCCCGCCGCAGGGCTTCATCCCTGGAACAGCGGCAGGTACCGGACAGAGGAAATGTTTCCCTTTATGGAAAAATGGACGGTAACAGGGGAAATAGGTATGGATACTCTGTGGTGCGATGTGCCTCTTAAGGTACAGCGGGAAGCCTTTGAATGCCAGCTGGCTTTTGCCATGGAACGCCGTAAGCCTGTGGTTCTTCATACGAAGGATCAGGAAGAAGAGATTGCCCGCATCATACGAAGATATCCTAACCGTTACCTGGTTCACTGGTACTCCTGTGAAAAATATCTGGAGCAATATCTGGAACAGGACTGTTTCTTTTCCATAGGACCGGATGTGAGCTGGAATCCGATCGTGCAGAAGGTGGCCCGGTGTGTTCCGAAGGATCGGATTCTCATAGAAACAGATGGTCTGGGAGCGGTGGAATGGGCCTGGGAGGAAAGAAAAAAGCGTGGTATAATGGAATCGCAGCTTCATATGGTTATGCAGAAGTTTACAGTTCGGGGATCACTGGAACAGACCCTGCAGGAGGCGGCGCGGCTTCGGGAAATGGACACAGATGCGCTTTTAAGGGATGCAGCTGCAAACCTCAGGCGGTTTACAGGGAGAGAAACTATCTGAGAAAAGGAGAGACATAGATGAAATACGATTTTACAGGCATTATGGAGCGTCATGGAAAAGACTCCATTGCAGTTGACGGACTGGGCAAAATGCCGGGCTTTGCACCGGAGCTTCCAAAAGAAGGCTTTGATATTATTCCCATGTGGGTGGCTGATATGAATTTTCCTACAGTACCTACGGTTCAGGAAGCTATGGCTGAACGTATCAAGCATCCGGCTTTTGGATATTTTTCTCCGTCCGATGATTATTTTAACGCCATTATCCGGTGGCAGGAAAAGAGAAACGGGGTAAAAGGACTGGAAAAGAAGCATATCGGGTATGAAAACGGCGTGTTGGGCGGCCTGCTCAGCGCACTGAACGTATTCTGCTCAAAAGGGGATCATGTGCTCTTAAATTCGCCTGCTTATATCGGTTTTACCAAATCTCTTGCCAACAACGGATATCATGCCGTTCATTCTCCACTGTATCTGGACGGGGAAAACAGATGGCGCATGGATTATGAGGACATGGAGAAAAAGATCGTGGAATATAAGATTCATGCGGCTGTTTTCTGTTCCCCCTATAATCCGGTAGGGCGGGTGTGGACCCGGGATGAGATTGAGAGGGCCATGGAGATTTTTAAGAAGCACAATGTATTTGTTGTATCGGATGAAATCTGGTCAGATATTATTACCCTGGGACATAAGCATATCCCCACGCAGAGCGTCAGCGAGGATGCCCGTCAGAGAACAGTAGCCCTTTATGCACCCAGCAAAACCTTTAATCTGGCCGGACTGGTTGGAAGCTACCATATTATTTATAACGACTGGCTTCGGGATAGGATAGAAAAGGAGTCGTCCCTTTCACATTACAATGAGATGAATGTGCTTTCCATGCACGCCCTGATCGGTGCGTACAGACAGGAAGGATATGAGTGGGTGGATGAGCTGTGTGAAACCATTACGGGAAATATTGATTATGCAGTGAATTACATTGAAACTTATTTTGAAGGGGTGAAGGTTTCACGCCCTGAAGGCACCTATATGCTGTTTATTGATGTGGAAGACTGGTGCAGGAAGCATGGAAAAACTCTGGAGGAAGTAGAAAAAGCCGGCTGGGACGTTGGCGTGGCATGGCAGGACGGAAAGATGTTTTTCGGCCCCTGGAGCATCCGCATGAATCTGGCCCTTCCACTGAGCCGTGTACGGGAGGCTTTTGACCGGCTGAGAAAATATGTATTTCAGGGGTAAGTTCTGGCTATTGTCATAACGGCCCCTCTGGGAGCATTGGGAATGGATCTGACCTATAAGAGATTTTTGAAAAAAGAACGGTAATACACCAGCATAAGATCCACCATCCGCCCATAGCTTTTGACCCCGTCGGTCTGGCTGTGGGCTTTTAAATAGGTATCGTTTACTTTAGTGGAAACCTCTGCCACGGTTCCCTCAAAACGGTTCCAGAAACGGTTATTTTCTCCAAGATCATCGATCGCCTGAGGGTCCAGCTGTTCATACAGGCGGCAGTAGCCCTCAAAATCCGCTTCTGCAAGAGCATTTCCCGCATAGACCCATCCGGTCAGATATCCGCTGTAGCGAAAGGCATTTGAGCCGGATTTGATACAGGCCAGATACCCGATAAAATTTGCCTCATCCTCCCTCATATACCCTTTCAGGTGGGAGAGCTCATGGCAGATGGTGTGCGGAATATTATAAAACGGCATTTCACTGTTATAATTGGCCTCAATGGTGAAGGGAGAGTAGATGCCCGTAAGCTGCTGTACGGATAAAAGCCGGGGATTGAGCAGAGGCTTGGGGTAAGGATACCAGCCCCCCAGCTGAGGATATGTATCGCCCAGTCCGTTCATGGCCTCCTGCCCCAGCTGTCCCATGGAACGGAAAAAGGAAGCGCTGCGCCGGGAAGCTTCTTCCGTCGTCACCGTTTCATTGACCTGTTTCACCAGATACTCACAGAGCTCATAAAGCTCCTTAACTGTACTTCCTTTTTTCAATTCCTCAGAAAACCCCGCTTCTTCGGAAAAGGGCTTCCTGTAATAGTTGACGCCGCAGTTTACGGTATAAATAAAAAACAAAAGCGAAGCAAGCAAAAAGGCATTTTTCAGAAGCAGAAGGGGATGCTTAAAGGTATGGAATATCTGATACAGGCAGACCGCTGCAAGAAGATACAGTCCGATTTCAGACAGCGAGAATGGGAAAAGGCCGGAAAAACCTGCGATGGTATTTTTCAGAGCAGCATAAACCGTTACAGAATACCATTGGGCAAATTCAGGCCGTACTTTGGCCCATCCCATGAGCAGAAAGGACAAAGCTGCCAGAAAAAAGGCAGCTACAGTTATTCTGTCCGTTTTTATAAAGGAGAAATGTTTTGGGAGAATTTCATTCATTTTCATAGTCAGGTCCGTTCTTTTGTGTATTTTTTTCCATTATAATTGCCGGAAAAAGAGGAGTCAAGGGGAGGGAGAGCAGGAGCATCTTGACTCGGTTTGCCATATCCCCTATACTTAGTAAAAAACAATCAGGAGAATATAACCATGGCATATCAGGATGATTATGTAATGCGCACCATTACCGACCTTGTGCGGGCCATTGCCGGACTGGCGCTGGGAAAAAATGAAATTGACTATGAACTGCCTCTTTCAGAGGCGGCATATACGTCTGTGGACAGGGATTACCGCCGTTTAAGGGATATGGTGGATCAGGGGAATATAAACGGAGCTGAAAACGAGCTGTATGAGTGTCTGGATACCAGCGACACATCATATCTGGAAATGGCTCTGGCCTTTTATATGTATTTAAACCAGCTGGATGACGGCGCTCTTTATACCGCCAATTTTTCCAGAGAGGAAATTGTGGAGGGAATCAACAGTGTCAGCGCCCAGTTCGGTATCTCCGGCTTTGAGCATTTTGTAGATACCACCATGGTGTAGGTATGACTGAAAGAGAGACAGCGATGGAGACCAGAAATGAGAATACCGGTTATCTGGCCGGTTTCTATAAGGAATTGTTTTTCGGCCCGGTCAACAGGCGCTACCGGGCCATGTCCGGGGCAGAGCTCAGAAAGCGTCTGTCACGGCTGAATCATGAGTGTCTGGAGGAGGTTGTAAAGCCCAATGAGTTAAGTGATATACACGCCATGCTGGCAAAGGTCTGCGCCTTCCTTATGCACAGGGAGGGACGCATAAAGCCCGGCCCTCAGCTTGTCCAGTGGGAGGAAAGCTGCCGGAATATGGAGAAATTTTGTGAGCTTCTGGCAAAAAAGGATCTGGAATTTCTGCCGGAGCTTGCTTTAGAGGAGCTGGACCGGGTATTAAAGATGCAGGGAATCCGCAGATATCTTCTGACCAATTCTCTGGAACGGGCCTACCAGCTTTTTTATATACCCAAAACCATTAAAAAGGGAATAAAGGAGTCGGTCAAGCGCCGTCCGGAAGATGAATACCCTGAGGCACGGGCCATGAAGCGCCGCTTTATCCTGCATATCGGCCCTACCAACAGCGGAAAAACACATGATGCATTGGAACGGTTAAAACAGGCAGAGCATGGTGCGTATTTCGGCCCTTTGCGCCTTCTGGCGCTGGAGGTTTACGACCGTTTAAACAGTGAAAATGTTCCCTGTTCCATGATTACCGGAGAAGAGACTCTGGAGGTCCCGGGAGCCGTCTGTCAGGCCTGTACAGTGGAGATGTTAAATGACCGCGAATACTTTGACGTAGCGGTGGTAGATGAATGTCAGATGGCAGCAGATCCTTACAGGGGACACAACTGGACCCGTGCAGTGCTGGGACTCCGGGCAGAGGAAATCCATCTGTGCATGGCTCCGGAGGCAGAGGACATCATGGTACAGATGATTCGGCGCTGCGGCGATTCCTTTCATATCGTGCGCCACAGGAGGAATACCCGGCTTACGCTGGAGAAAAAACCCTATTCCCTGAAGCGGGATCTGAAAAAAGGAGATGCGCTGATTGTATTTTCCAAGAAGTCAGTTCTGGCTTTGGCGGCTCATCTGGAAAATCAGGGAATCCGCTGCAGCGTGATTTACGGAAGCCTGCCTCCTGCTACCCGCAGGGAACAGGTGCGCCGTTTCCTTGAGCGGGAAACAGAGGTAGTGGTAAGCACAGATGCCATCGGTATGGGCTTAAACCTTCCCATCCGCCGGATTGTATTTGTGGAAACAAGGAAATTTGACGGCACAGTCCGGCGAAGCCTTCTGCCTGAGGAGATCCGTCAGATCGCAGGACGGGCCGGCCGTTTTGGCCTTTATGACGAGGGCTTTGTAACTGCGATTGACGATATAGAAACCGTAGAAGACGGTTTAACTGCCCGTCCTCTTCCTATTATGAAGGCATATGTGGGGTTCCCGG
Organism: uncultured Clostridiaceae bacterium; assembly: GCA_958441075.1. Classification (GTDB taxonomy): domain Bacteria; phylum Bacillota; class Clostridia; order Lachnospirales; family Lachnospiraceae; genus Enterocloster. The sequence goes on from CAUCBQ010000008.1 coordinate 16,354, forward strand.
AGCAGCTGTTAGATCTGCCTGCGGAGATCGACACTCTGGTGAAGATCTGGGCCGGTATGGAGGCGCCTGCCATTTATGAAAAAATGGAGGTGGACGAGCTTTTGTCCCTCTATATGAGCTTTGAGCATATTCACGGAGAACATTTGGAAGAATTTACCAAACAGGAGATTTATAAACTGATTACCTGTTCTGTGGATATTGATAACCGTCTTGTTATGGATCTGTGGAAGGATTACTGCCGGGAATACAGGGAAGCAGATGAACTGGAATTTCCCTACAGTCCGGGAACAGACCTTTACGATATGGAAAGCTATTATAAAATGCTGGATCTTTATTTCCAGTTTTCACGAAAAACAGGACTTCCCATTCAGGAGGAAAATCTTTCCCGTGAAAGGCGGAGCACCGAGGAGGAGATCAGCCGTATTCTCCGTACAGAATGCGGCAGCTATACCCGGAAATGTTCCATCTGTGGCAGAGAGCTTTCATGGGACCATCCATTTTCCATCTGTGAGCGCTGTTTTGAGAAGGGCAGATCGGCAGGTTTGGGAAGGAAGAAGAAAAAAAGAGCATAAAAGAAAAATGAGGCGGCCTATCTCAAAAGCCGTCTCATTTTTACAATCAGTGGAATGACCATTAAAACCCATACAATGGGTTCTGCTGCAATGATGCCCCAGTACCTGAAAAGATCTGCCAGAAAGAAAGCGGCGATGACCTTTCCCGCCAGCTCAATCATGCTGGAGCATACGGGAGTTACATGATCTCCCATGCCCTGAAGGCCGTTTCTTAAGATGGTAATAGCTGCCGGAGCAAAATAAAACAGGGTGTTGACCTTCAGATACAGGGCTGCGGTGGTGAGAACCGTCTGATTTTGCGAGCCTGTAACCAGGGAGGCCAGCTTTGGGGAAACAGTCCAGCTTAACAGGATCGTCCCCACAGCCCAGATCCAGGCCAGCATAAGGGCCTGGCGGATACCCGTCCGGATTCGGTCCATGCGGCCTGCTCCCGTATTCTGTCCGCAGTAGTTTGCCATAGTTACACCCATGACGCTGAAGGGAAGCATGAAAAATTCCGTGATTTTTCGGGCTGCCGTGTGAGCAACGATAATATCCTGCCCAAAGGTATTGATGGCGCACTGGAGGGACAGGGTGCCGAAAAACACAAGGGACATCATGGCAGCCATGGAAAGACCGGAGGTATAGAGCTTTTTTGCCAGATCTTTGGATATTTTAAAATCAGCCGGGCAGAACCGGAATATCTGGTATCTGCGGAACATATAGGCCAGGCTCAGACAGGCTGCAACGCCCTGGGCAAATACTGTTGCCCAGGCAGCTCCGGCCACACCCCAGCCAAAGCGTATGATAAAGACCAGATCTAAAATCACATTTAGTACAGCTGCAAAAACCAGAAAGAGCAAAGGGGCAGTGGTATCGCCTACAGCCCGCAGAATGGACGCACAGGCATTGTAAAGCATGGTTGCAAACAGGCCTGTTAATACTACGCGGATATAGCTGTCTGACTGGGCAAGGAGCTCCTGGGGTACATTTAAAAGGCCAAGAATCCATTTAAGGCATATGAGACAGGCCAGTGTGATCCCCAGGGCAGTGACGGTTCCAAGGAGCAGGCTGCCTGCGGCAAAGCGTTTTACCCCTTCTTTATTTCCCGCTCCGAATTCTCTGGCAATTAAAAGGGAGAAGCCGTTTGTGAGGCCGGACAGGAAGCCGATGAAAAGGGTGCTGATGGAGGTAGTGGCTCCGACAGCCGCCAGGGCTGTTTCTCCAAGGGCGCTTCCCACCACCCGTGTATCTGCCAGGCTGTAGCACAGCTGGAACATATTTCCAAGAGCCACAGGAACAGCAAAACTTATCATAATCCGGGCCGGTGTGCCTTTTGTAAGATCCTTCATTTGTAAATCCTTTCGTATATTAAGTGTTTTTATGTATTATTTGAGAGCTTTTCTATATGTGGAGGAGATCATCCGTGAACAGGGCTGTCCTCGGAGGAAAGGTTCCGTACCAGAATTTCACGGGTGGTCCGCTGTCGGATTCCCACCACCCGTTTATGGAGCCGATATGCCGACAGGCCCGCAGCCCTGCTTTTAAAGATACAGGTAACCGGCTCTCCGAAGCGAAAGCCCAGACGGTTCAGACGGCGCTCCATAGCGGGCTCGGAGATGATCCATACCACCTGAGCCGTTTCTCCTGCTTTCAGGTCACATAAGGGTAATACCATATTTTGCCCATCCTGTTTTTACATATTATATGATGCAGAAGCTTAAGACAGACGGACTTTAACGGGACTGCTCATTTTCATGGAATCCTCTCTTACCTCGCAGTCATAGGCCAGAATATGCAGCCCGGATTCAGCGCCTGACCGCAGGGCGTCTCCAAAGGCTTTGTGTGTTTCGTCATTGGGACAAAATTCGGTTACTCCTTTCATCTGTATGACAAAGAGCACAAAGACCTCAAATCCTTCTAAAGCAGCATGAGACAGGCCCTGAAGGTGCTTTACACCCCGCTCTGTGGGGGCGTCGGGAAAACGGACGATTCCATTTTCTTCCAGAGTTACCCCCTTTACTTCCATGAAAGCCGGTTTTAAGTCGCCGGTCTTCTGGTTTTCCAGTGTGAATGCCAGATCGAACCGGGAATCTCCATGGACAACCTCACGCCGGATTTCCCGGGGCAGATAGAGACTGCCGAAAGCTTGAAAGGGCTGGAGCGCCTGAAGAGCTGGATCGGAGAGTTCCTTTTTTGAAAGCTGCTCCATCCATTCCCAGGCTGCACGGTTCGGTGCCTGGGAATCCATGTTGATTAACAGGCTTCCCTTATAGACAGCGATCAGATCAAACTCTGTTTTCCTTCCCATTTCCTTTGCCCTGGGATGAAATTCCAGTATCACCGTACAGCCGGGGATCAGCAGCTCTTTGCAGCGGCCTGTGTTTTTTACATGGCAGACGGTTCTCAGCCCATTGATCTCCACATATGCGATAAAACGGTTGGGCCGTTCCAGAAAGCGCCCCTTTACAGTATGTTCGTATATCATTTTAACCTCATTTTACCAGAAAAGGCCGGTTTTTGTTTCGGCTATCATAATAAGGCAAATTCCCTGTTCATGCAAGTGCTTCCTTTGGCAGTTTTTCTGTTTTTCAGAAGCAATTTTAAGAAAAATATCGTTTCCAACCCTGTAGCAGTTGCACCTCTGATCAAAATATGCTAAACTTTCTGCAAATAAAGGTTCAGGGCTGTGCTTTCAGACCGGCAGCCCCTCAAAGTTATACATCGCATGAAAGAAGGGAAATTGATTATGGCATTATCTTACCAGAGTACCAGAGGCGGACAGACCGGGGTTACAGCATCCCAGGCAGTCCTTCAGGGTCTGGCTGCTGACGGCGGCCTGTTTATGCCCACAGAAATTCCGAAGCTGGATGTTTCCATTGAGAAGCTGGCCGGAATGACTTATCAGGAGACCGCATATGAGGTTATGAAGCTTTTCCTCACAGATTATACAGAGGAAGAATTAAAGTCCTGTATTGCGAAAGCCTATGACAGCAAATTTGACACAGAGGAGATTGCTCCTCTTGCAAAGGCTGACGGAGCCTATTATCTGGAGCTTTACCATGGAAGTACCATTGCTTTTAAGGATATGGCCTTATCCATTCTGCCTCATCTGATGACCACAGCGGCAAAAAAGAACCATGCGGATAAGGAGATTGTAATTCTTACAGCCACCTCCGGCGATACCGGAAAGGCAGCCATGGCAGGCTTTGCAGACGTACCCGGCACCCGGATTATCGTATTTTATCCAAAGGGCGGAGTAAGCCCGGTGCAGGAGCGTCAGATGCGCACCCAGAAGGGGGAAAATACGGCAGTAGTCGCCATTCACGGCAATTTTGATGATGCCCAGACCGGCGTAAAGAACCTTTTCAACAACAAAGAGCTGGCAAGGGAGCTGGCAGAAAAGGGCTTCCAGTTCTCCTCCGCTAATTCCATCAATATCGGCCGTCTGGTGCCGCAGGTTGTGTATTATGTATACGCCTATGCAAAGCTTCTGGCAAATGAAGAGATTGCAGCCGGTGAAGAAATCAACGTAGTAGTTCCCACAGGCAATTTCGGTAACATTCTTGCCGCCTATTTTGCCAAGAAAATGGGACTTCCCATTCGCACTCTGATCTGCGCCTCCAATGACAATAAGGTTCTGTATGATTTCTTTACTACAGGTACCTATGACCGCAGAAGAGAGTTTATTTTAACCAGTTCCCCATCCATGGATATCCTGATTTCCAGCAATCTGGAGCGCCTGATTTATTTAAGCACAGGCTCTGATCCGGCAGTGAACGGGGCTCTTATGAAGGAGCTGTCAGAGGAAGGCCATTATACCGTTACGGATGATATGCGGGCCTTTATGGCTGATTTTAAGGGCGGATTTGCCACAGAGGAGGAAAATAAGGCTGCTATCCGGACTATTTTCCAGGATACAGGCTACCTCATTGATACCCATACAGGCGTAGCGGCAGCTGTATATGGACAGTATAAGAAGGAAACGGGCGATCAGACAAAGACAGTCATCGCCTCCACCGCAAGTCCCTTTAAATTCTCCCACAGCGTAATGGAGGCCATCAGGGGAAAAGAAGCGGCAGAAGGAACGGATGAATTTGCCATTGCCGATGAGCTGGCAGCGGCAGCAGGTCTTGTGCTTCCAAGGGCAGTAGAGGAGATCCGCACGGCTCCCATCCGCCATAACATGGAGTGCGCTGTGGACGAGATGGAAAAAACAGTTAAGAATATCCTTGGGATTTGATAAAAGCCCTTCCATTTTCAAGAGGTATGGTTTATAATAAAATCGAAACTGTTAAAAACATAACAAAGTTAAAATGCGTTCCGGGGCTGTCATCTGGGCTAAAGGTTCATGCAGCGGCGGGAGCGCCCAAATATAAGGAGGAAATATTATGTTAGTATCAGCAAAAGATATGCTTGAAAAAGCAAGAGCAGGCAAGTATGCAGTAGGCCAGTTCAATATTAATAACCTGGAGTGGACCAAGTCCGTCCTTCTGACAGCAGAGGAGCTTCAGTCCCCTGTTATTCTGGGTGTATCCGAGGGTGCAGGAAAGTATATGACCGGATTTAAGACCGTAGCGGCTATGGTATCTGCTATGATCGAGGAGTTAAATATCACAGTTCCCGTTGCTCTTCACTTAGACCACGGCTCCTATGAGGGCTGCTATAAGTGCATCAAGGCTGGCTTCTCCTCTATCATGTTTGACGGCTCTCATTATCCAATCGCTGAGAATATTGAGAAGACAAAGGAACTGGTTAAGATTGCTCACGCAATGGGACTGTCCTTAGAGGCTGAGGTAGGCTCCATCGGCGGCGAGGAAGACGGCGTAGTAGGCGCAGGCGAGTGCGCAGATCCCGCAGAGTGCAAGGCGATCGCTGATCTGGGCATTGACTTCCTGGCAGCAGGCATTGGAAATATCCACGGCAAGTATCCTGCAAACTGGCAGGGATTAAACTTCGACGTACTGGAGAAGGTTAAGGAAGCAGTTGGCGATATGCCTTTAGTTCTTCATGGCGGCACAGGTATTCCTGAGGATATGATTAAGAAGGCTATCAGCCTTGGCGTTGCAAAGATCAACGTAAATACAGAGTGCCAGCTTTCCTTTGCAGATGCTACCAGAAAGTACATCGAGGCAGGAAAGGATCAGCAGGGCAAGGGCTTTGACCCGAGAAAGCTGTTAGCTCCCGGCGCAGAGGCAATCCGTGCAACTGTAAAAGAGAAGATGGAGCTGTTCGGTTCTGTTGGCAAGGCAAATGCATAAGCTCTGCGAATATCTATATTAACTGCGCTTAATAAAGCTTATTAGAATAAACTGATTCTGTTTTTGGAAAAACCGCTTGCATTTTCACAGGAAATGGTTTATTTTATAACAAAAGAACGGAGGCGTTCTCTTTTTGAAAAAGGAGAGAACGCCTTTTGCTGTACAAAACCGCCTTTTGGGGTGCATTGGGGAAAGGGGACACCATGAAAAGAGAGGATGGAGAATCTATGAGCGAAGTAATAAGTGTTACAGAGATGTTTGGCAAGGATGTATTTAACGATGCCGTGATGAGGGACCGCCTGCCCAAAAGCGTATATAAGAAGCTGAAAAAGACCATTGAGGATGGCGCGGAGCTGGACCCCAGTATTGCGGATGTGGTTGCCCATGCCATGAAGGACTGGGCCATTGACCATGGAGCAACTCATTTTACCCATTGGTTCCAGCCTCTTACAGGCGTTACGGCTGAAAAGCATGATTCCTTTGTTTCTGCTCCCGTTGAAGGCCGTGTGATTATGGAGTTTTCCGGGAAAGAGCTCATAAAGGGCGAGCCGGACGCCTCCTCCTTCCCTTCCGGCGGCCTGCGGGCAACCTTTGAGGCCAGAGGCTATACAGTATGGGACTGTACCTCTCCGGCTTTCTTAAAGGAAGATGCCATCGGCGTCACCCTTTGTATCCCCACCTCCTTCTGCTCCTATAAGGGCGAGGCCCTGGACAAGAAGACGCCTCTGCTGCGTTCCATGCAGGCCATCAATGAACAGTCCCTGCGAATCCTGCGCCTGTTTGGAAATACCACTGCAAAGCGGGTGAATCCTTCCGTAGGTCCGGAGCAGGAGTATTTTCTGGTTGACCGCCAGAAGTATCTGCAGAGAAAAGACTTAATCTACACCGGGCGGACCTTATTTGGCGCCATGCCTCCAAAGGGACAGGAGATGGACGACCATTATTTTGGTATTATCAGAGAGCGGATCGGCGCCTATATGAACGATGTAAACAAGGAGCTGTGGAAGCTGGGAGTGCCTGCCAAAACCCAGCATAACGAGGCCGCTCCCGCCCAGCATGAGCTGGCTCCTATCTATGAGGGCGTAAATCAGGCAGTAGACCACAATCAGCTGGTGATGGAAACCTTAAAGAAGGTGGCCGGCCGTCACGGAATGGCCTGCCTTCTTCATGAAAAGCCCTTTTATGGGGTAAATGGCTCCGGCAAGCACAACAACTGGTCCTTAACAGCTGATGACGGCACCAACCTGATGAATCCCGGTGATACGCCTCATGAGAACATCCAGTTCCTTCTGGTTCTGGCCTGCATTATCAAGGCGGTAGACCGCCATGCGGATCTGCTCCGTGAATCTGCTTCCGATGTGGGAAATGACCACAGACTGGGAGCAGACGAGGCTCCGCCCGCTATCATTTCCATTTTCCTGGGCGAACAGCTGGAGGATGTAATCGACCAGCTCTGTGATACGGGAGAGGCCACCCACTCCAAGAAGGGCGGAACCCTGCGTACAGGTGTAAATATCCTGCCGGATCTGGACAAGGATGCAACAGACCGTAACCGCACCTCACCCTTTGCTTTTACCGGAAACAAGTTTGAGTTTCGTATGGTAGGCTCCTCTGATTCCGTAGCGTCTGCCAATACAGTGTTAAATACCATAGTTGCTGAATCCTTTAAGGAGGCTGCTGACCAGCTGGAGAAGGCTGAGGATTTTGATATGGCAGTCCATGACCTGATTAAGGAGCTTCTGGCGGCCCACAGAAGAGTTATCTTCAATGGAAACGGTTACTCTGAGGAATGGGTAAAGGAGGCAGAGAAGAGGGGCCTTCCCAATCTGCGCTCTATGGTAGACGCCATCCCGGCTCTTGTAACGGACAAGGCAGTAAAGCTCTTTGAGGAGTTTGGCGTATTTACCAGAGCTGAGCTGGAATCCAGAGCCGAGGTAGAGTATGAAAGTTATGCAAAGAGCATCAACATTGAAGCTAAAACCATGGTCGATATGGCCGGAAAGCAGATTATTCCGGCAGTGATCCGTTATACAACCCAGCTGGCAGGCTCCATTTCCGCTGTAAGAAATGCCTGCCCGGAGGCAGATGTGAGCACACAGACAGAGCTTTTGCTGGAATCGTCAGATCTTCTGGCTGAAACTAAAACAGCAATGTCCGCACTGGAGGATGCTACCAGCCGCTGCGCAGCCATGAGAAGCGGAAAGGATCAGGCTCTGGCTTACCACAGGGAAGTAGTTCCCGCTATGGAGGCTTTGAGGGCGCCTGTAGACCGGCTGGAAATGCTGGTAGACAAGGATCTGTGGCCCATGCCAAGCTATGGAGACCTGATTTTCGAGGTTTAGTGAACTGTGGGGATATAGATACAGGACGTTTTTCTCTTGCATCTGCCCAGGGCCGGTGCTATACTGAGGCCATATTACAGATTTGAAAGGAGAGCGTAAATGTTAATTTAATCCGCTTATTTTGAAACATGAACATTCGTCCGGACAGGCGCCATATTGTGCAGGCGCCCCGTTATTTCATGTTGTCCAAAGTGGATTAGATGCATTTTCTCTCTATTAAAATACAGTATGGTATTGGGGGCAAAAAGGTATTTTGGCTCCTTTGATACCGGATTGCGCGGTGGTTCGTTTCTGCGTTCCTATCCGTTTAAAAAGAGAATGTTACAGGCAGAGATCCTTTGGAGACAGAGGTTCTCTGTTTTTTTATGGAATTTCACCGTCCGGACTTGGAATCCGAAGGGAGGACAGGATATGGCGCAGATAAATGTGGCAAATTTGACTTTTTATTATGATGGAAGCTTTGATCCGGTATTTGAAAATGTTTCATTTTCCGTAAATACGGATTGGAAGCTGGGACTGATCGGCCGCAACGGCAAGGGAAAAACCACACTCCTGAGGCTTTTGATGGGAAAATATGAATACAGAGGAACGATATCGGGCCCGGCAGTGTTTGATTATTTTCCATATGAAATAAGTTCCGGGCAGCAGGCGCAGTGTGCGGCGGAATTTTTAGAAGAATTAAAACCGGGCGCTGAAATATGGAGGGTTCTGATGGAATTGGAGCGGCTGGATGCACCGGCAGAGCTTTTGTACCGCCCCTTTGAGACCCTGAGCCATGGCGAGAGGACAAAGGTATTTCTGGCGCTGCTTTTTTCCGGAGAACATGATTTTGTGCTCATTGACGAGCCCACAAACCATCTGGATCAGGAGGCACGGGAAACGGTAAAGCGATATCTTCAAAGCAAAAAAGGCTTTATTCTCGTTTCTCATGACAGGGATATTCTGGATGCATGTATCGATCATGTGCTGGTATTCAACCGCCGGACCATCGAAGTGCAGGCGGGCAATTTTTCCAGCTGGCAGCAGAACAAAGAGCGCAGAGATCAGTTCGTACAGGCGGAAAATGAAAAGCATCTGAAAGAGATTGCCTCTCTGAAAAAAGCCGCTGACCGCAGCGCCCGCTGGGCAGCGCAGAATGAAAACACAAAGATCGGATTTGATCCCATAAAGGAACCGGACCGCTCCAAAGGAACCCGGGCGTATATCGGGGAAAAAACCCGCAAAATGCAGGCCCGGGTCAAGAGCTTTGAGTATCGTATGGAACGGGAAATTGAGGAAAAACAGGGGCTTTTGCAGGATCTGGAAGCACCTGTACAGCTAAAACTGATGCCAATGGAGTTTCACAAAGACAGGCTTCTTTTTGCCAGAAATCTGTACACCGGTTATCCGGGACAGGAAGGCTGTGTTCTTCAGAACCTGCACTTTGAACTTACACAGGGAGAACGCGTATTTTTACATGGAAAAAACGGCTGCGGTAAATCTACACTCATAAAAGCGATTATTCAGAAGGCGGCGCAGAAATATGCAAATTCCCTTTCACGAAACGCCGTTTCCGCTCCTGTGCCAGAGCTATTTTCTGATACTCCATGCATTGAAATCCAGGAAGGCATTCTGGAGGTGGCTTCGGGGCTTGTGATTTCATACGTCAATCAGGATACAGGCTTTCTGAAGGGAAGCCTGACGGAGTTTTGCGAAAAACGAAAACTGGACAAAAGCCTGCTTCTGGCCCTTCTCAGACAGCTCGATCTGGAACGGGAACAGTTTTTTAAAAATCTGGAAGAATTTTCAGAGGGACAGAAGAAAAAGGTTCTTATCGCAGCAAGTCTTCTGACCCCGGCTCATTTATATATCTGGGATGAGCCGCTGAACTTCATTGACGTTTTTTCCAGAATGCAGATAGAGGCGCTTATCTTAAAGTACCGTCCAACCATGCTGCTTGTGGACCATGATGTACGTTTCAGGGAGACCATCGCCACCCGGGTTGCAGAGATTAAGGGGGAATAAGGCGGGAAAATACAGCAGATTAAGTCTTGCATTTCTCAATTCCGGTGCTATAATGTTCATATGAAATACAAAAATGTAAAAAATGAACATGAAAATCAGCGGTCGAAGAATCAGTACGGCAGTTTGTCCGCTGACAGCGTATATACAGGATAGAAAATGGAGGATCATATGGACAGACTGGGATTGATATGCAGAAATATTTTGGAGGAGCCGGGAGTTACCCAGCGGGAGCTGGCAAAAAGGCTGGATTTGTCTCTGGGGACAATTAACGGACTGATAAAAGAATGTATGGAAAAAGGCTACATCAGAGAGACAGAGGATCAGAGCGGAAAGCAGCTGGCCATTACAGAGGCAGGTCAGACAGTTCTGGAGCCATATAAGGTAGACGGAGCACTGATTATTGCCGCAGGCTTTGGCTCCCGTTTCGTCCCTCTTACCTTTGAAACTCCCAAGGGGCTTTTGGAGGTATTTGGAGAGCGGATGATTGAACGCCAGATCCGTCAGCTTCACGAAGCCGGAATACGCGATATAACCATTGCGGTGGGATATCTGAAAGAGAAGTTTGAATATCTGATTGATAAATATGATGTGAAGCTTCTCTATAATCCGGAGTATTCCTGTAAAAATACCCTGGCTACGGTTTACAGGGCCAGACATTTGTTAAAAGACAGGAATATGTATATTTTATCCTCGGATAACTGGCTCAGGGAGAATATGTACCATACTTATGAATGCGGAGCCTGGTACAGCGCCTCCTTCCAGAAGGGAGATACCAGAGAGTGGTGCTTTACCTTTAATAAAAAAGGAAGGATCACGGATGTAAATGTAGGCGGAAAGGATCAGTGGGTGATGTACGGCCCGGTCTATTTGTCCAGAGAATTTTCAGCCCGGTTTCTTCCGGTATTAGAGGCATATTATGAGGCTCCGGGAACGGAACAGTTTTACTGGGAACAGCCTTTTGTGGATATGCTCAAGGGAGAGGCAAAGCGCCGTCTGGAAGCAGAGGGGGGAGAGCTTCTTGCACGGGCAGAGGAGGCCTCCGGCTGGAAAGCCTCTGAGTGGAATCAGATTGAGATGGATGTAAACCGTCAGCCCGAAGACCAGGTATATGAATTTGAAAATCTGGAGGAGCTGCGTCTTTTCGATGAACGTTATCAGAACCATTCGGATAATGCGGCCATGAAGCTGGTATCTGAGGTATTTGGGGTGCCTGAATCCCGGATTACGGATATCCGCTGTCTGAAAGCGGGAATGACCAATAAATCCTTCCTCTTTCAGGTGGAAGGCGCTCATTATATCTGCAGGATTCCGGGGCCGGGAACAGAGCTTTTAATCAACCGCAGGGAGGAAAAGGAGGTTTATGATACCGTAGCCTCACTGGGGATTACGGAAGAAGTGCTGTACATGAACCCGGATACCGGCTATAAAATTGCACGGTACTATGAAAATGCCCGGAACGCAGCTGCAGATGACTGGAAAGATATGGAAATCTGTATGGGTATTGTAAGAAAGCTTCACCAGTCCGGTCTTACCGTCGGCCATTCCTTTGATATTCGGGAACGGATTGATTTTTATGAAAGGCTCTGCCTGCAGCACGGAGGAATCCCCTTTGAGGATTATGAGAAGGTCAGAGGATGGATGAATGAGCTGATGAACCGTCTGGATCAGATGAACCGTCCCCAATGTCTCTGCCATATTGACGCAAATGTGGATAACTTCCTGATGTTTGAGGACGGCAGTGCAAAACTTCTGGATTGGGAATATGCAGGAATGTGTGATCCCATTATGGACATCTCCATGTCCGCTATTTATTCTTATTATGACGCAGAACAGACAGAGAAGCTTCTGGAGATTTATTTAGAGAGAAAGCCTTCGGAAGAAGAATATTATTCCGTATTTGCAAATGCGGCCCTGGGCGGCTTCCTCTGGTGTCTGTGGGCTGTATACAAGGCAGCTTTAGGAGAGGAATTTGGAGAATATACCATCATTATGTACCGGTATGCAAAGGGCTATTATAAAAAATTAAAGGCTCTGGAGCAGGTATGAAAATTTACGGAAATTGTAATAAAATTGTTACCTTCCTTACAGATAATCTGTGCTATAATTAAAAAGATGAAAACCCGAAACAGACACAGGGGCTTATATACAGAAGAATGAGGAGGAAAAGGCATGAAACATAAGAAATGTCTGGCGGCTTTGACCGCAGCCGGTATAATCAGCGCCATGGCCCTGGGAATGGCGGTTACATCCTATGCAGCAGACGGCTGGACCAAGACAAACGACCACTGGACCTATATTAATCAGGGAAAGGCCCACACAGGCTGGCTTCAGACCAGCGAGGGCTATTACTATATGGATCTTTCCAACGGCTATATGACAACCGGATTTAAGCAGATTGACGGCAAATGGTATTTCTTCCGTCCAGGCGGCCTGATGGCAAAGGGATGGATTAATCCTGAATACGGCAAATGGTACTATATGCTGGAAGACGGCACTATGGTTACAGGCTGGCTGCGTATTGGCGATGATTACTATTTTATGCGCGGAGACGGCAGCATGGGAACCGGCTGGCGTGAGATGGACGGAGCCTGGTATTATTTCCAGGAAAACGGCAAGTGTGTTGTTAATGCCTGGGCCCAGATTCAGGACAACTGGTATCTGTTTGGTACGGACGGAAAGATGATGACCGGCTGGGCCAAGGTGGATCAGGACTATTTCTACCTGAATACAGACGGACGTATGCTGATCGGCTGGCTCAGTGACAGCGAGGGAAGCAAATATTATATGGATATGTCAAACGGCAAGATGTCCATAGGCTGGAAGCAGATTGACGGCAAGTGGTATTACTTTAACAGCAACGGTCATCTCATGACCGGATGGATTCAGGTAGACGGTAAGTATTACTACTTAAATCCGGCAGAGGGCGGCGTGATGGCAGCGGGAACTACCCTGAATATCAACGGTACCTCCTACAATTTTGATGCATCCGGCGTATGCCAGAATGCAAGCGGGGTATCTGCACAGACTCCCAGCACCGGAAACCAGACCTCTGGCGGCGTTACAGGTGAAAATGGCGGTCCGGGTGTGTCAAAGGGTTCAGGAGGCCCTGCTTCTGCAGGTCCGGGCTCATCCGGTCCCGGAAGCACTGGTTCTAACGGCCCTTCAGGCAGCGGCTCTCTGGAGGCAGGACGCACAGACGGGCCGGGCTGATAACAGTCAGCAGTTTTATATAAAAAGCCTGTGATGGCAGGCGGTGATAAAGGGGGATGCGGCGGCGGGACTGGCTGACAGCATCCCCTGTTTTTGTGTCAGAACGATCATGAGGAGAAAAAAATGAAAAAGAGACAGGAGATGAGAAAACGCTGTCAGGCGCTGGTTCTGGCAGGTATTCTGAGTGCAGGGACATTGGGGCCTGCAGGTACGGCCTGCGCTGCGGGGCCGGGAGAAACATCCGCAGCTGTGGGACAGATTAGCTCAGGCGGTCCGGGAGCAGCAGGCAGTACGCCTTCCGCTTCGGATTCTTCCGACAGCGAAGCAAGGGCCTCTCAGACCAATCCCAATGCCTGGAAAAAGGTAAACGGCGTCTATCAGATGCCTGACGGCAGCGCCATTCAAAATGTACTTGCCAGAGGGATTGATGTATCCAGATGGCAGGGAGAGATTAACTGGAGCCAGGTGGCTGCAGATGATGTGTCCTTTGTGATGCTGGGAACCCGTTCCAAGGGGGCAGTAGACCCATATTTTCACCAGAATATTAAACAGGCCAGTGCCGCTGGCGTGAGGGTGGGAGTGTATATTTATTCATTGGCAACGACGGTGGAAATGGCGGAGGCAGAGGCTGATTTTGTGCTGGACCTGATCCATGATTATCCGATTTCTTATCCTGTGGCCTTTGATATGGAGGACTCCACTCAGGGGAATCTTTCAAAAGAAGAGCTGGCAGCCATCGCGAACGCCTTCTGCGAAAAGATATCCAATTCCGGTTATTATCCGATTATCTATGCAAATGAGAACTGGCTGAAGAATAAGCTGGATATGAGTCTGATGGATTACCCTGTATGGGTAGCCCGCTATTCAGCCCGTCCAAGCTATCAGAACCCTGTTATGTG